>NZ_JBBCMA010000003.1 GCF_037152535.1 Leclercia sp. AS011 | reverse complement strand
CCGGGCACGACGGTGCCGGAAGAGAGGCCGGATATACGAAAGCATCTTACTCCCGTTACACAAATGCAGAATGGCTTGCATAACGGGAGGTGTCCATATACGGGTAAGGCGTAGCCGCCACCCGGCGTTGTTGCACAAGCGCTACGTACCCGAAACCTTCGGGAATATCTCCAGATACTTCTCCGAGCCATAAAACGGGATCACCAGAAACGCCATTCCCGCTGAACCGTTGGCTAGCTGCACCGCCATATCGCCATTGCGGGTAATAAACAGGGTCCGGTCCTGCCAGCGACAGCCGACGCTCATATCCGGGGTGCAATTTTTCAACTTCGTTAGCAGCACGCCCTCTTTAGTCAGGAAGAAGTACCGGCTTTCAGGATCTGAAGGTTTTGCCGCCGACTCATCCAGCAGCACGTAGGTCTCCTCCCGCAGCGTGCGGTTTTGCGCATCCAGCGATTTCACCTGCAGCGATCGGCCCGGATAGTTGAAGCGTAACTCCACCATCGCCGCGTTGTCGGCTCTGACATACATCGTCTCGGCCAGATCGTTTGCACCGTAGTATTTTCCCCCGCCCGGCTGAAGCGGCTTGTTCATAAAGCGGTACACCGTGTGGCTGCGAATATCCTGACGGTTCGGATACTCGGCGTTAAACTGCGCTTTTTGCGGCGAACTGACGACGCAGCCGGTGAGTAACAGCAGACAGAGCAGGACAGACAGTTGACGCATTCCTCTTCCCCATGCAGGTATTCAGAGTAGGTTGACGGTGCTCTCTAACCAGCCAGGAAGATGTTCTCTGTACCAGTTGAGATAAGTTTGATAATCGCTTTTCTGCCGCGTATGGAGGAGTAAAACCACCTCCGTTACGATCCAGGCTTTCGCAATGGCGATCTCTTTGGCCAGATCACGAACGCCGGACTGACAGGCAATCAGACTATAACGATCGGCTATAGCATTGAATGCCTGAATGTTGCCCATCCCCTTTATTAGGGGGGCAAGGTCGATAGCCGGGCTTCCCGTACCAAACCGCTCCCAGTCAAAAAGCACCCACTCGCCGGTCTCTCTTCTGCCCCAGTTTCCCGCATTACTGTCGCCGGAAATCAAGCCCGGATGCCGAAACAGCGCCTCGCTGTGCTGATGAAAACAGCGCATCTGCTGCGCGGCACGGTCCGGCAGGGCCAATAGCGCCAGCGATGCTTCAAGCGCGGCGGCTGACCAGCCGTGAGGATGGTAAATCCATGCAGGATCCGGCGGAAAACGATGCAGGCGAGCCAGCATCGACAGCACCTCGTCGCCTGCCACCGCAGCCTGATCCACCGGGTAAGGAATATACTCCAGCCTTAACATCCGTCGGGAAGCATCGGCAGACCGCAGTGCGGGAGTAACAATATCCGCCTGACGCAGCCGCGGCGCAGCGGTGTGATAAAACGCAAACTCCACCTCACTGACAGGATATTTCTCGATGACCCGCTGCCCCGCTTCATCGCTGATGAGCGTGACGTTCGCGGCCCCCATCCTGGATAAATTCTGCTCAGACATGCTTTATTCCTTTAATGGCTCATTCACTGCTGCTTGCCAGTACAGCGGCGTGCCAAAGGCCTCGACGTAGTAATCGATCACCGCCCGCACGTTCAGCGGCGGGTGGCGCGTGTTGGGGTAGATGGCCGCAATGGTGAGGGGTTCGGTATTGATGGAGGTCTCCCAGGCCGGGAGCAGTTTCACCAGCTCACCGCTCTGGATCCGGTCGCCGATCAGCCAGTCCGGGAACAGTACCATCCCCATCCCGCCCAGCGCGGCGATAAGCAATGTTTCGGCGTTATTGGACGAGAGCAGCGGCGTGACGGGATAGTGGGTCCACGCCTCGCCGGGCCGACGCAGCAGCCAGCGGTTGGGGCCGGACGAGCCGCGATAGACCAGGCATTTATGCCGCATGATGTCGTCCGGCGTTTCCGGCGTGCCGTATTTGCGCAGGTACGCCGGAGCGGCGGCGAGGTGATAAAACTGCTGGCCCAGCACCCGGGCGTGAAACGAGGAGTCGGTCAGCGCGCCGATGCGAAAGATCACGTCGGCGGCATCCCGATGGGGATCGATGTAATCATCGGTCAGCGTCAGCTCGATGCTGAGCCGGGGATAGCGTGCCGTCAGGCCGGGCAGCCCGGGGGCGATATGCCGCTGGCCGAAAAAAACCGGGGTGTTGATGCGGATGACGCCGGAAGGTTCGCGCTTGCGCTCGTCCAGCTCCCGGCGCGCCTCGTCAAGATTGCCGAGCATCAGGCGGGCAAAGCGGATAAACAGATGCCCGCTCTCGGTGGGGATAATCGCCCGGGTGTTGCGGTAGAACAGCTGCTGGCCGAGGGCGTCCTCCAGCTGATGAATCACCCGGGAGACCTGCGATGCCGACACGCCCTCCCGCCGCGCCACTACCGAAAAATTCTGGGTTTCATAGACCGCAGTAAAGATCTGCAGCCAGCGAATATTGATGTTGGCGACGTCGTACATTAATGCAATTCCTGCACAGGTGTTTATTGCATTATGGCATTTTTCTCACGGATAAACAGGCGTACGCTTCCCGGCCTCAACAACGGAGAGACGGCGTGGTATGCAACTTATCTTGATTTTATTGGTGATCGCGGGCGGCATGGGGCTGTCCGTCGAGGCAGGATTGCTGGGGCCGCTTGGCGGTGAGGTGGGGGATCTGTGGGCAACGTTCAGCGTGTTCGGCGTGGGTGCCGCCCTGACGTTTTTACTGATGCTGTTTTTCAGCCCGCGCAACAGCCCGTCGTTTTTTGCCCAACCCTCATGGCAGCTGCTGGGCGGGGTGCTCGGCCCGATCTACGTCATTATTCTGACGATTGCGACTCCGGCCATCGGCATCGCCATGACCATGATTGGCATCCTTGCGGGCCAGGTTTTTAAGAGCCTGATCATCGACCACTACGGCCTGCTGGGCACGCCACACCGCAAAATTAACAGTAAACGCATCATCGCGCTGGGGTTCATCATCGCCGCGCTGGTGCTGGTTGCACAGGGTTAACACTATGACAGTTATCATGATTCTTCTGGCGATGATCGGCGGTGCCACGCTGAGCATTCAGGCCGCTATCAACGGCCAGCTGGGCAGCAAGGTAGGCGTTTTTAAAAGCGCATTCCTGACCTTTTCCGTCGGGGCGCTGATCACCGCCCTGCTGATCTTCTTCTTTGAACCGAAACAGGCCGTGACCCTGCTGGACGTACCGAAATGGCAGCTGCTGGGGGCAATGTTTGGCGTGCCCTATATCGTGGTCATGGTGCTGGCCGTGCAACGTATCGGTACGGCGGTCGCCACGGTGGCGGTGATTTTCGGACAACTGACCATGAGCATGCTGATCGACAATTTCGGCTGGCTGGGCAATGCGGCGATTCCGTTTTCCATGAGCCGACTGGGCGCTATCGTCTGCCTGGGGATCGCCCTGTTCTTTATCTACTCCAGCAGCAGAACGCCGGAAACAGAGGATAAGCCTGCTCAGGCTGCCATCAACGAGTAATATCGCCGGGTGGCGCTGCGCTTACCCGGCCTACAAAACCGGTAGGCCCGTGCAGCAAAGTTCGTAGGCCGGGTAAGGCACAGCCGCCACCCGGCAAATGCCGATTCGCCAGCCCGTTGCAAATTGGTTATGATCCCCCTCTCTTTTTCCGCCGGTCAGCCAGATGTCTGTCATTATCGATACCTTTATTGCCCCGCCGTGCCACGCCCCGATAGAGACGCTGTGGCAGGACGATCATCTGGTGCTGATCAATAAACCCAGCGGGCTGCTCAGCCTGTCAGGGAAGAATCCGCAGAATCTTGATTCCGTGCACTACCGGCTGGTGCAGACTTTTCCCGGCTGCACCCTGGTGCATCGCCTTGATTTCGGCACCTCCGGGCTGATGGTGATTGCCCGCAACAAGGCGATCAATGCCGCCCTCTGTCAGCAGTTCAGTCAGCGCAGCGTGACCAAGATCTATACCGCCCTGCTCTACGGCCATCTGGCCGATGACGAAGGGGTGATAGACGCACCCATTGCGAAAGATCCGGCGCTGTTCCCGCTGATGTCGATTTGCGCGATCAACGGTAAGCCCGCCCGCTCCCGCTATCGGGTGGTGGAGCGCTTTTATCACCCAGGAGAAGTGCCGGTGACGCGGGTACAGCTCACCCCGGAGACCGGGCGCACCCACCAGCTGCGCATTCACTGCCAGCAGCTGGGCCATCCGATTCTGGGCTGCGATCTGTATGGTGGGCTCCTGCCGCCGGGCACCGGGCGGACGCCGCGGCTGATGCTGCACGCCAGCGAGCTGCATTTTGCCCATCCTGTCAGCGGCGAGCCGATTGTCGCCCTCAACGCCAGCCCGTTCTGAACAGGTATTTGATTTTTTTAAACGGGGTTTACCTGATAGGGTGATAGACCTTGTCTACCTGACCAGGTGAAAACAATGCCATACGCGCAGAACGAGAACGATATCAACACCCTGTTTCAGAAACTGAATGCGATTGCCCAGACCGGACTGACCTTTTCAAAAGACGTGTTTGATACGGAGCGTTATGAATCTCTTCGTCAAATCGCCACGGAGCTGATGGCGTCGCGCTTCGATATTGACTCTCAGACCCTCCATCATGTGACCGAATCCGGTTACGCCACGCCGAAAACGGACGTGCGTGCCTTTATTCTGCGTGACGGCAAGCTGCTGATGGTCCGGGAAGCGGAAGATGGATTATGGAGTTTACCCGGCGGCTGGGCAGACGTGGGCGACACGCCCTCTAACGCCGTCTGCCGTGAAGTTGCCGAAGAGACGGGGCTGCAGGTCAAAGCCACCAAACTGCTCGGCGTCTGGGACCGCAATCTTCACGGTCATCCGCCCCTGCCGTGGCATGTTTATAAGCTTATCTTTCTCTGTGAAGAGACCGGCGGCAGCCTGGCCATCAACCACGAAACCACCAGCCTCGGTTTCTTCGATATCAATGAACTCCCGCCGTTGTCGCTGACGCGGATTGTCGCCGAAGAGCTGGAGGTCAGCATGGCAATCGCCACGTCCGATCGCCCGACCTTTTTTGACTGAGTGACGATAAAGGAGCGGCATCCGCTCCTTTACGTGCCTTCAGCCCCACGCCCGATTCTGCAAAACCACCCGGTAACCGTCGTGATCCACAAAGGTACGTCCGTTGACATCCCAGTAGGGGTTAAATGACTCCACCCTGCGGAAACCCGCGTCGATCATCCGGGCGCAGGTCTGCTCCCACTCCGCTTTATCGGGATAATAGAGAACGAACAGGTCCTCTGAGGTATGTAAAGGCTGGACGGGATGATGGTGACAAACCGTGAACTCGAGATGCCAGGGCAAATTCGCCAGCCCTGACATAATGCCGCTGAAGCCCTGATGATCCTGGAAGTCGGCAATCTTTTGCAGGCCTAATCCCTGGCTGTACATCTGAAACGATCGTTCGAGGTCGGTAACGGGTCTGGCAATGCGCATATGGGTGAACATGTGTTGCTCTCCTGGGGAAGATGGTGATGAGTCAGTCTACCTGCCGTTACGTTTTTCATTTTCCCGTCCGTGCCGAAGGAGTAACGTTACCGGTGTACTTTCAATCACTTCATTCAGGACAGTAAATGAAAAGACGCTATGTGGTGGCCGATGTTTTTACGGATCAACCCTTCCTGGGCAATCCCGTCGCCGTCGTGTTAGACGCGGAGGATCTGAGCCCGGAGCAAATGCAGCGGATTGCCGTTGAGTTTGGCTACAGTGAGACCACCTTTGTCCTTCCGCCGGACGATGCGGCCCATACCGCGCGGGTGCGGATTTTTACCCCCTCGCGTGAGATTCCATTCGCAGGCCACCCCAACGTCGGCACGGCGTTTGTGCTGGCACGCTATGCCGCGATGAACGGGACCACGCTGCCCGAAACGCTGCTGTTCGAGGAGATCGCCGGCCTGGTTCCCGTCAGGCTGTTAAAGGACAACGGCACGGTGACCGGGGCCGAACTGGTCACGCCGGAAGCCTTATCCTGCCGCGCTGAAGTCAGCCCGGAAATGGTCGCCGCCTGCCTGTCGCTGACGGCGGAGGATATCCGCACCGACACGCATAACCCCCTTGTCGCCTCGGTTGGCCTGCCGTTTCTGGTGGTGGAACTCGTCTCCCGGGATGCGCTTCGCCGCTGCGTGCCGAACTTGCAGGGCTTCCGCGCAACGCTGCCGCTGGATGGCGCGGTCTCTGTTTATGCTTATACCCGGTATAAAGATGCCGGTGAGGTGGGGGATTTGCAGGCGCGGATGTTGACCCCACGCATGACGGAAGATCCGGCGACCGGCAGCGCCACCGCCGCCGTCACCGCCCTGCTGGCCCAGCTTCAGAATAAAACCACGCTGTCGCTACAGGTGAGTCAGGGCGTGGATATGGGGCGGGCAAGTTTGCTGTATTCGGGGTATGACGCCTCGTCAGGCCAACCCGTAGTGCGGGTGGGCGGCAGCTGCGTCATTACTTTTGAAGGGGCGTTTACGCTGTAAGGTTCTATCGCTGGAACTGGCTTCGCAAGTTACAAAAACTCACCAGAGGGCACCTCGTAGGCCGGGTAAGGCGTAGCCGCCACCCGGCGATGTTGCATAGGTGTGGCCTGCCCCCCTTCACCGCACCTCCTGCACCTCCGCCGCCAGATACACCCGCACGTAGCGTACAAACTTGCCGACAAACACCCCGGCGAATAGCCCGCCGGTGATGATGGCGAACGCACTCACGCCTGGCCGTTGCAACACCTCGGGCGTGATGGCGCTCATCACCCCCAGCACGTACTTCACCGCAAAGGCCATCATACTTTATCAGGGTATTTAATCCTGCCCTTCGCTTACTCATTAAGAAGTAGTATTCCGATGAATGACTGAATCCCATGCATAATATAGCCAACCGCTTCGCTAGATTATTTATTAGCCACTCTCTCGCGCTGCGAATAATATAAAAAATCAATTAAGACTAATCCCACGTATTTTTATTTTTTCTCGGCTATGTCTCGCTTAGGTCAATTGTAAACTTCAGTAAAGAGCCCCGCCGCGTCTGGACTCGCGCGCTTCAACGAAACAGACAAAAGCGTCTGGAGCCGTTCTCCCGGAAGGTTGTTTGATTACATCACCTTGAGGGAAATTATTTCCGCAACAAGCGAACCGATATATTCAGACAACTTGTCAGCTGAACAGGAAATAATGTCGAAAATGCGGTTTGACTCCTGATAATTAGCGGCTAAATTTAATTCTGAACGACAACGGATACGGAAGAAAACGTATCTTACTGACATAAACGATGTATATGAGGAAACATAATATGGCAGAGCAACGTGGTGGTTCAGGTAATTTCGCACAGGATCGTGAAAAGGCCTCTGAAGCAGGCAAAAAAGGTGGACAGCAAAGCGGCGGTAATTTCAAAAACGATCCGCAGCGCGCTTCTGAAGCAGGT
This sequence comes from Leclercia sp. AS011, assembly GCF_037152535.1. NCBI lineage: Bacteria > Pseudomonadati > Pseudomonadota > Gammaproteobacteria > Enterobacterales > Enterobacteriaceae > Leclercia > Leclercia sp. AS011. The sequence continues at coordinate 312,068 of NZ_JBBCMA010000003.1, read as the reverse complement.
AAAAAAGGGGGTCAGCATAGCCATGGTGGCGGACGTAAATCTGACAACTCTTAATTCATCTCATTATTAAAACCTGTTCTTCACTTTAATCGGTACTCTGCGAGTCCGCGGGCTCGCAGAATTTTCCTGTCACTGGAGAAAAGCATATGAATATGAAAAGTATAGAGGATGTCTTTATCCACCTGCTCTCTGACACCTACAGTGCAGAGAAACAGTTGACCCGTGCCCTGGCTAAATTGTCCCGCGAAGCCTCCAGCCCGGATCTGAGCGCTGCGTTTAAAGCACACCTGGAAGAGACCCACGGCCAGATTGAACGTATCGATCAGCTTATCGAGAAAACGCCCAACGTTAAACTGAAAAGAATGAAGTGTGTGGCGATGGAAGGCTTAATTGAAGAAGCCAACGAAGTGATTGAAAGCACAGAGAAAAATGAAGTGCGTGATGCGGCACTGATTGCGGCTGCGCAAAAAGTCGAACACTACGAAATTGCCAGCTATGGCACGCTCGCCACCCTGGCGGAGCAATTAGGTTATACCCAGGCAGTAAAATTATTAGCCGAGACGCTGGAAGAAGAGAAATCCACCGATCTTAAACTCACCGATCTGGCCATCGGTAATATTAATCAGAAAGCGGCAAAGTAAATCTGAATTAACCGAACCCGAGGAAGAAAATATGAATCACGTAGAACACTACCATGACTGGCTACGCGATGCTCACGCCATGGAAAAGCAAGCCGAATCTATGCTCGAATCAATGGCCAGCCGCATCGATAATTATCCTGATGTTCGCGCCCGTATTGAACAGCATATTTCTGAAACGAAACACCAAATTACCTTGCTGGAAGAGATACTCGATCGGAACAATATTTCCCGCTCGGTGCTTAAAGACTCCATGAGCAAAATGATGGCGTTCGGTCAGTCGATGGGTGGCATGGCCGCGTCGGATGAGATCGTGAAGGGTTCCATTAGCGGCTACGTTTTCGAGCAGTTCGAAATCGCCTGCTATACCTCCCTGCTGGCTGCAGCAAAAAAAGCCGGAGATGTGGCCTCCGTTCCTGCCATCGAATCTATTCTTGCGGAAGAGCAGCGCATGGCCGACTGGCTCATCCAGCACATCCCTGATACCACGGAACAATTCCTCCTGCGCTCTGACGCTGAAGGCGTTGAAGCGAAAAAATAACCCAGGAGTGAGCCTATGTTTCGACACGTAAAACAGTTGCAGTACACCGTCCGCGTTGCCGAGCCGAATCCTGGCCTGGCGAACCTGCTTCTCGAACAGTTTGGTGGCCCTCAGGGCGAACTGGCTGCCGCCTGTCGTTACTTCACTCAGGGTCTGGGTGATGACGATCCGGGCCGCAGAGAGATGCTGATGGATATCGCTACCGAAGAGCTGAGCCACCTCGAAATTATCGGGACGCTGGTCGGTATGCTGAATAAAGGTGCCAAAGGCGAGCTGGCAGAAGGCACCGAACAGGAAGCGGAGCTCTACCGCTCCCTGACGCAAAACGGTAACGACAGCCATGTCACCTCCCTGCTGTACGGCGGTGGGCCAGCGCTCACTAACTCCGGCGGCGTGCCGTGGACGGCGGCCTATGTCGACACCATTGGGGAAGTTACCGCCGACCTGCGTTCAAATATCGCGGCGGAAGCGCGCGCTAAAATCATCTATGAACGTCTGATCAACGTCACCGACGATGTCGGGGTAAAAGATACCCTCGCGTTTCTGATGACCCGTGAGGTCGCGCACCAGCTCTCATTTGAGAAGGCGCTGCAGTCGATTCGCAATAATTTCCCACCGGGAAAACTGCCGCCTATCGAACAATATTCAACCACCTACTACAATATGTCTGCGGGTGACGATCTTCGCGGCAGCTGGAACAGCGACGAAAACTTTGAGTACGTCGCCGATCCACAACCTGCCGTTGACGGTGGCGACGGTGGCGCTCAGGTCACGCTGTCAAAAGAGCAGGCCGCTCTGCTGAAAGCGATGGCGAAACGCACCGAGTCCGATCCAGATGTCAATCCGTTGACGGGCGCGGAGCTGGGGGCCGGTAAGAAAAAACCGTAACCCCGCGCCGAAGTCAATGCAGTACCACGATGCCCCGTTTCTTACGGGGCATTTCGCTGACAGGGGTAGAGTACGATGTTCGAACTCGATGCGTTTCATCTCGCCAGGCTACAGTTCGCCTTCACAGTGTCGTTTCACATTATCTTCCCGGCCTTAACCATCGGCCTCGCCAGCTATCTGGTGGTGCTTGAGGGCATGTGGCTGCGAACGAAGAATGACGTCTGGCGCTCGCTGTATCACTTCTGGTTAAAAATCTTCGCTGTAAACTTTGGCATGGGCGTGGTCTCAGGTCTGGTGATGGCCTATCAGTTCGGCACCAACTGGAGCGGCTTCTCCCAGTTTGCCGGGAGCATTACCGGCCCGCTGCTCACCTATGAAGTCCTCACCGCCTTCTTCCTCGAAGCGGGTTTCCTTGGCGTGATGCTGTTTGGCTGGAACAAGGTCGGGCCCGGGCTGCACTTTTTTGCCACCTGCATGGTGGCGCTGGGCACCCTGATGTCCACCTTCTGGATCCTCGCCTCCAACAGCTGGATGCACACCCCGCAGGGTTTCAGCATCGAGAACGGGCAGGTGATCCCCGAGGACTGGTTTGCCATCATCTTTAACCCCTCCTTCCCCTACCGCCTGATCCATATGTCCATCGCCGCCTTCCTGAGTAGCGCCCTGTTTGTGGGTGCCTCCGGTGCCTGGCATCTGCTGCGCGGCAACGACACCCCCGCGGTGCGCAAGATGTTCTCAATGGCGCTGTGGATGGCCCTGCTGGTCGCGCCGATCCAGGCCTTCGTCGGGGATATGCACGGTCTGAACACCCTCGAACATCAGCCGGCGAAAATCGCCGCCATCGAGGGGCACTGGGAAAATCCGCCGGGGGAAGCCACGCCGCTGCTGCTGTTTGGCGTGCCGGATATGGAGGAGGAGCGCACCAAATACGGGCTGGAGATCCCGGCGCTCGGCAGCCTGATCCTCACCCACAGTCTGGATAAACAGGTTCCGGCGCTGAAAGATTTCCCAAAAGATGAGCGGCCCAACTCGCTGATCGTCTTCTGGTCGTTCCGCGTGATGGTGGGCCTCGGGCTGCTGATGATCCTGATGGGGGTCGCCAGCCTGTGGTTGCGCCGCCGTCGCCGTCTGTACCACTCCCGCCCGTTCCACTGGTTTGCCCTGTTGATGGGGCCCGCCGGGCTGGTGGCGATCCTCGCGGGCTGGATCACCACCGAGGTGGGTCGCCAGCCGTGGGTGGTGTATGGCTATCTGCGCACCATCGATGCGGTGTCGCTGCACAGCACATTGCAAATGAGCATCAGCCTGCTGGCGTTTTTCGTCGTCTACTGTTCGGTGTTTGGCGTGGGGTATGTCTATCTGGTGCGGTTGATTAAGAAGGGGCCGCAGCCGACCGACACTCTCTCGGTCAATACCGACGGCAGGCCCGCACGTCCGCTCTCGGCGGCAGAACCGGTCCCGGAAGAGGAGAAACCATAATGGGCGTCGATATCTCAGTGATCTGGTTTGCCATCATCGTCTTCGCCACCCTGATGTACATCATTATGGATGGGTTCGATTTGGGTATTGGCATGCTCTTCTACTTTGAGCGTGACCCGCAGGCGCGGGACGTGATGGTTAACAGCGTCGCCCCGGTCTGGGACGGAAATGAAACCTGGCTGGTGCTGGGGGGCGCTGGATTGTTCGGTGCCTTCCCGCTGGCCTATGCGGTGATCATCGACGCCCTGACGATCCCCCTGACCGCCATGCTGATCGGCCTGATCTTCCGCGGCGTAGCCTTTGAGTTTCGCTTTAAGGCCACGCCGTCGCACCGTGCCTTCTGGGACTACTCCTTTGCCGGGGGATCGCTGCTGGCGACCTTCAGCCAGGGCATTGTGGTCGGGGCGATGATCAACGGTTTCGACGTTGAGGGCCGTCGCTTTGCCGGTTCCGCGCTGGACTGGCTGACCCCCTTCAACCTTTTCTGCGGGCTGGGGCTAATGGTGGCTTATACCCTGCTGGGCACCACCTGGCTGATCATGAAAAGCGAGGGAGCGTTACAGCATCACATGCGGGATCTGACCCGCAAGGTGCTGCTGGCGCTGCTGGTGGTCGTGGCGGTAGTGAGCATCTGGACGCCGCTCGGCTGGCAATATGTCTCCGAGCGCTGGTTCTCGTTGCCGAACTTCTTCTACTTCCTGCCGGTGCCGCTGCTGGTGGCGGTGTTTGGGGTCTGGATCTGGCGGCTCACCCGCAATCCGCACAGTCACGCCAGGCCTTTCCTGTTGACCCTCGGGCTGATCTTCCTCGGCTTTAGCGGGCTGGGGATCAGCCTGTGGCCCAACATCATTCCGCCTGACATCACAATATGGGAAGCCGCCGCCCCGCCTTCCAGCCAGCTGTTTATGCTGGTGGGGACGCTGCTGATCATCCCGTTGATCCTGGTCTACACCGCCTGGAGCTACTACGTGTTTCGCGGCAAGGTGACGGACACCGAAGGCTACCATTAAGCTGCAACATCGCCGGGTGGCGGCTACGCCTTACCCGGCCTACAAAACCCACTGCATGCACAACCCGTAGGCCCGGCAAGCGCAGCGCCGCCGCAGGGTGCATATGAACTTCTCCCTCTCTCTGTGGGCTGAAGAATCCCCAGTAATTTTATTGCTTTAACGCCATGAAATAATTAAAGAATAATAAACGACTTACAGCGGCTCCCTGGTCCGGCTGAAAATCGCCGAAGCGTTTCTGGAAGGCCGGGGCGAGGCGCAGGGACGCGCCGAGAGGGCATAGCCTGCAGGGATGCAGGCTGGTGCCCGACCCGAAAGCCTGAAGGAATAAGCTGAGGGCACCGCGAAGCGGCGATTTTCTTTGCCGGGAGCCGGGATTGTGAAGGGGGCGGCGGCGAGCCCCCTTCACACGTTCACGGGTGACGCGATTAACAGAGAAGTGCAGAACGTAAGGTGAACGGAACTACCACCTCAGTCGCATGTTCCATCCTCTCCCTCAGAAAGAGGGGATCGTCCGTGCGTATATTTTTGTGTGGATCCTGCCCTTGCAGGGGTAAGGCGGAACAGGCCGCATTCTGCAACATCGCCGGGTGGCGGCTACGCCTTACCCGGCCTACAAAACCCGCAACATGCACAATCCGTAGGCCCGGCAAGCGCAGCGCCGCCGGGCGTTGCCGCATCATGCAGGGTCAAGCTACTTCCGTCGACCAATGCATTTCCCAATTAACAACAGCCCGGCCAGCGCGGCGGTGCCGAGCAGGGCTTTGCCCGGTACGCCGGAGGTGATCGCCGGGGCGCGGGAGTGGGCCTCCGGGGAAAAACGCCCGTGCACCCGGTGCTCGCCGCCCACCGGTTCGGTCAGGTTGTCCCGCTGGTCTGGCGGGTTGAGCCTCTCCTCCATCTGCCCTTCCCAGGCTTTTTTCACCATCATCCGGTCGAGATAACCGGGGAACAGGAACTGGCCGACAATCGCCCCGATGGTACTGCGCCCCACCCACAGCTCGCGCACCGGCCTTTGCGCCACGCCGAAGATGGCCTCGGCGGCGACCTCCGGCTGAAACACCGGTGCGACCGGGCGCATGCTCCAGGCGAACTTATTCTTCGCCCAGTCAAACTGCGGGGTGTTGAGCCCCGGCATCTGCACCATCGCCAGACTGACGCCGCTGCGCTCATGCATCAGCTCGGTACGCAGCGCATCGGTAAAGCCGCGGATCGCCGCCTTGGCACCGCAGTAGGCCGACTGGAGCGGAATAGAGCGATAGGCCAGCGCGGAGCCGACCTGGATAATCACCCCGCTGTCGCGGGGGATCATCTGCTCCAGCGCGGCACGCGTACCGTTGACGGTGCCCAGATAGGTCACCTCCGTCACCCGGCGAAATTCATCGTCGGTTATGCTGTAGAACGGCGCCAGCGTGGTACACATGGCGTTGTTGATCCACACGTCAATCGCGCCCAGCCGTTCGGCCAGGGTCTGCGCCGCCTGGCTCAGCGCCGCGGCATCCGCCACGTCCAGGCTCACCGCATGGCAGTTGACGCCATAGTTCGCCACCTCCGCCCGCGTGGCTTCCAGGCTGTGGTCATCGCGGGCAATCAGCCCCACGTCGTAGCCCGCCGCTGCAAAACGCAGCGCCGTGGCCTTGCCTACCCCAGCCGTTGCGCCGGTAATCACCACCACACTCATAACCTCTCCTTAATGCAGCTGCTTTTTCCAGTGCGGGATCTGCCGCAACAGTTCTGAAAGCGCATAGCGAACCGCTTTCTCGATCACATCTTCACATTCGCCGGTAAAGTGCTGTACGGCGGTCGTCACTTCGCCGCGGAAACACCAGCCAAACCAGACGGTGCCCGCCGGGGTACCATCCTCGCCGCCGTCCGGCCCGGCATAGCCGCTGATGGCGATGCTGACATCCGCATCGGCAAGCGCGAGGGCCCCCTCGGCCATCTCCCCTACCGTCTGGCTACTTACGGCGGTGTACTTCTCAAGAGTGGCCTTGCTGACCCCCAACACCTTGTGTTTGGCTTCGTTGTTAAAGGTCACCACGCCGGTGCCAAAGAACGAGGCCGTATCCTTTTCTGCACAGAGCGCCGAAGCCACGTTGCCCCCGGTGCAGGACTCGGCCGTGGTAAGCAACCAGCCCAGATCGATCAATACCGTCGACACCTGAGCGGTGAGCTCCTTCGTGGTTTTTGCCTGGTTCCAGATATTTTCTTTCATGATTCACTCTCTTCGGGAATAATCGAAATATGCCCGTTACGTTCAAGGATTGCGTATTTAATTTTCTCCAGCTGATATATCCCGTGATTCTGCCGGGCCGATACCAGAATATCGTCGCAGGAGACATCCACCTTTTTTAATTTGTCATTCTGTAATTCACCGTGGACCACCAGAATAACCGGCGAGCCATCGAGCATTGACTCCGCGCCGGAGATATATTTTTTTGCCACACCAAAAAGCATATCAATCACTACCAGCGTAATAATGGTCAGCATGGCGCCCGTCACCGAAAAATCCTCTCCCAGCAGCGCCTGCTGGGTGGCCTCACTAATAATCAACAACAGGATCAGATCAAAGCTGGTCATTTGCAGCAGCGCCCGACGTCCGGCAATTTTAAAGACCACCAGCAGAATCAGATAGATCGCTACCGCCCTGAGTATCATTTCCATACCGGTCTCCTAAGGATAGATAAATTGCCAGAAAGAGAGACCCGGCTGATTATTTACGCTGACCCTGGTGAGGAATTTTCCTGGCTGCTCCGGCGTGGTATAGAGCCAGACGGTAAAATCGTTATGGGTCTTCGCCGCCTGATAAACCAGCACCAGCTCCCCGCCCTCGCTGTGCATTTCGTCGGGCTGCGGCCAGATATTATCGGTCTGCGTGCGCGCCATATATTCCCCGCCAATGCGCAGCGTCAGGGGGGCAGGATTTTGTCCTGGCAGGGTTATTTTTAACTCGACGGGTGAGAGCAGGCGGCCAAAGCGTTGATATTCCACCGCCAGGCTATTCCCGGCGTTGTTTTTTGTCGCGTCGCTAAAATAACCGCCTGAAAAAAGTCCTGACAGCGCAGCGGCAATAATCAGCAATAACAGAATGAAACCGAAGCGGCGGGCGTTGTATTCAAACTGCAGGGCGGTATGACTCTGTTTTACGCCGGGCAAAGGCGGGGATTTTTCTTTTACGTTCGCCATATATCACCTCACCGCTTCGTTTATTAACATTATACAGCCAGATGATTTTTATAGATAAAATGGATTAAGACTGTTCCTGTTTGCAAAATAAAAAATAGCAACCAGGCTTAATCTGTCAAGCAAGGTAAACCAAGGAGGCAGTATGAAATTAACCGTCGCACCCTTATTGTGTTGTCTTTTAATCTCAACGGCGTATGCCGATGATAAAGGTGGACTGGAGAAAGACGCTGCCCCGCCGCCACCGCATTCGCTGGATGAGGGTTATCGCGGCACCGAAGATGCCAGAACCATGACCGTGGAGCAGGCCAAAGAGATGCACGATGGAGCTACCATCTCCCTGCGCGGTAATTTAATTGACGGCTCCGGCGGCGATAAATTTAAATTCCGCGATAAAACCGGCACCATTGATACCGTCATTCCGCAAGCGGTATTTGACGGCCGCACGGTTAAACCCGATCAGATGATCAGCATTAATGGCAGTCTGGATAAAAAATCTACTCCGCCGGTAGTGCGCGTCGACCGCATTCAGAAATAACCCTTAATTTCACTTAAGTTTCGCGTGGATATTTCCCCAATATCCACGCAATTCCCAGGATATATTCTCCTCAGGCCTTAACCTACCAGATTTAAGGAGCCCAAAACTCGGATTATTCCGGGCTTTAGGATTAATCCCCCTTTCCTTCCCCTCGCAATACTTAAACAATTTTACACAAAATCACATTGTATTCATTTTGCTTACACAGCAGGGATTCGCCGATGAAAGCCCGACACAATCTCGCCCTGATAATAGCGTCAGCCACTGGCCTGACGTTAATGTTCCCAGCCCATGCCGCAGAGCCGGATAATCAATTTATTATTCAGCAGCAGCGTCAGCGCGCCTTAGAGCAGCAATTAACTCCGCCGGTCCCGGATGTGCGTCTTTCTGAGCCCGCCTCCGGCTATGGCAAAATTGCCTTCCCGACGGAAACCCCCTGCTTCCCGATTAACCGCGTCGAGCTGAGCGGTCAGGAAGCCCTGCCCCACTGGCTGCCGCTGCAACGGATAGCAAATCAGGCCCAGGGGCGCTGTCTGGGCGGGAAAGGGATCAACCTGCTGATGAGCACGATGCAGAACCGCATTGTCGACCACGGCTGGATCACCACCCGGGTGCTGGCCCCGTCGCAGGATCTGAAGAGCGGGACGCTGAAACTCGCCATTGTGCCGGGCACCATCCGCCACGTGAAGCTGACCGAAGAGAGCGACGACTATATTCAGCTCTACAGCGCCTTCCCGGCCCACGAGGGGAACCTGCTGGATCTGCGCGATATTGAACAGGGGCTGGAGAACTTACAGCGCCTGCCAACGGTCGAGGCCAACATGGAGCTGCTGCCAGGGGAAAATCCCGGCGAGAGCGACGTGGTGATCACCCGTAAGCAGAGCAAAATGTGGCGTATCGGCCTGTCGCTGGACGATGCCGGAACCGAAACCACCGGACGCTACCAGGGCGGCGTCACCCTGTCGCTGGATAACCCCTTCTCCCTGAGCGACCTGCTGTATGTCTCTGCCAGCCACGATCTGGACGACAAGGGCGGCAAAGGCAGCAAAAACTACACCGCTCACTACTCGGTGCCCTTTGGCTACTGGATGCTGGGCGTCACCGGCAGCGACTATGACTACCACCAGACCGTCGCCGGCCTGAACGAGGACTATCGCTACAGCGGTAAGAGCAAAAACCTCGACATTCAGCTCAGCCGCGTGCTGCACCGCAGCGGCTCGCAAAAAACCACCTTCTCCTATGACGTGCTGGCGCGCGAGACCCGCAACTATATCGACGATACGGAAGTGGGCGTCCAGCGCCGTCAGACCGCGGCCTGGCGCATCGGGCTGGATCATCGCCACTACATCGGCCAGGCGACGCTGGATGCGGGCATCAGCTATCAGCGCGGTACCCGCTGGTTTGGCGCGCAGCCTGCCCCGGAAGAGTACTGGGGCGATGCCACCGCGCTCAGCAAAATTACCCTGCTCAGCGCCGGACTGGATCTGCCGTTTGCCATCGGCACGCAAAACTTCCGCTACAACGTCCAGTACCTGCGCCAGATCAGCAACACGCCGCTGACCCCGCAGGATCAGTTCGCCATCGGCAACCGCTGGACGGTGCGCGGCTTTGACGGCGAGCGCACCCTGAGCGCCAGCCACGGCTGGTACGTGCGTAACGATCTGGCCTGGCGCACGCCGCTGCCGAATCAGGAGTTCTATCTGGGTGCCGACTACGGCGAAGTGGGCGGCTACAGCTCGGATCTGCAGGTGGGTAAACACCTGGCGGGCGGCGTGGCGGGCCTGCGCGGCAACGCCTTTAACACCGGCTACGACCTGTTCGCCGGTACGCCGTTCTCGAAGCCGGACGGCTTTGAAACCAGCGATCTCACCCTCGGCTTTAACCTTAACTGGAGCTGGTGATGCGCGTCGGACATCTGGATATCAAAGCGCCGCTGATCCTCGGCGGCCAGGAGAGCGAGGCCGAAGTGCTGGGAGCGACCGTCTGGCTGTGGATGCACTCCCCGATGCACCGGGATGCCCCCCTGCACGCCCTCCCCACCCTGCTGCTGCCGATCATCAAGCGCCAGCAGTACGTGCTGGTGAGCGAAAACGACCGCCCAGTCTTTTTCCTCAGCTGGGCGAGCATGAACGAGGAGGCGGAAGCCCGCTACCTCACCCGCCCCGCCATCGAGATGCAAGAGGCGGACTGGGATAGCGGGGAGCGGATCTGGTTCTGCGACTGGATCGCCCCCTTCGGCCATACCCCCGCGATGTATAACCTGATGCGCCGCGATATCTTCCCCGACCACGTCTGCCGCGCGCTGTATCACCGCGGCGCGGAACGTGGCAAGCGCGTGATGCTGTTCCACGGCAGCCGCGTCAGCCGTCAACACGCCAGAGAGTGGCAACAGAATCACCCGCTCACCGTGAGCCTGCCGGAAGCGTTTAAAGGAACGAACCATGAATAAGAACCTGTACCGAATTGTCTTTAACAAAGCGCGCGGCATGCTGATGGTGGTGGCGGATATCGCCCGCTCCGGCCGCGCCGGTTCGTCCCGTTCTTCCGGCATCGGCCATACCCACAGCCAGCTTATCGGCAAGGTGAGCGCCATCAGCTTTAGTCTGTGGCTGGCGATGGGGGCCGTGCAGACGGCGCAGGCCACCATCGTGGCCGACGCCGGTGCGCCAAAAAACCAGCAGCCAACGGTGGTTAACAGCGCCAACGGTACGCCGCAGGTCAATATTCAGACCCCCTCCGCTGCCGGGGTGTCACGCAACAACTACACCCAGTTCGACGTGGACAGCAAAGGGGCGATCCTCAATAACTCGCACAAAAACGTGCAGACCAACCTCGGCGGCATGGTGGCGGGCAACCCGTGGCTGGCGAAAGGCGAAGCCAAAGTGATCCTCAACGAGGTCAGCTCCCGCGACCCGAGCAAGCTCAACGGCATGATCGAAGTGGCGGGTAAAAAAGCCCAGGTGGTGATCGCCAACCCGTCGGGCATCACCTGTAGCGGCTGCGGCTTTATCAACGCCAACCGCGCCACCCTCACCACCGGCCAGCCGCAGATGAAGGACGGCGCGCTGACCGGGTTTAACGTCGAGCGCGGCGAAGTGGTGGTCGAGGGTGCGGGGATGGACACCTCCGGCGCGGATTACACCGACATTATTGCCCGCTCGGTGAAGGTTAACGCCGGGCTGTGGGCTAACGATCTGAAGGTCACTACCGGGCGCAACAAGGTGGACGCCGCCCACGAGGTGATTGAAAAAGGCAGCGACGATCCTGCCACCCGCCCGCAGCTGGCGGTGGACGTGGCCAGCCTCGGCGGCATGTACGCCGGCAAGATCCGCATGGTCGGCACCGAGACTGGCGTCGGGGTGCGTAACGCCGGGGCCATTGGCGCTCAGGCGGGCAGCGTGACCCTCTCTGCCGACGGGCGCATCGAGAACAGCGGCACCGTACGCGCGGGCGACGCTGCCAGCCTGCAAACCGCCAGCGAGCTTAACACCAGCGGGGTGATCACTGCCGCGAACAACGTCCGGGTGAGTGCCGCAAGCCTCACCGCGAGCCAGCAGAGCGTGCTGGCCGCCGGGGTGAAAAGCGACGGCAAGCTCGCCGACGCGGGGGATCTGGACATCAGCACCAGCGGCCAGCTGAGCGCCCACGGGCAAAACCTGGCGGGCGGTAATCTCAGCGCCAGCGGCCAGGGGGTGGACGTCAGCGGCAGCCAGACTCAGGCGAAACGGGTTCTGCTTGACGGCGGAGCGGGCGATCTGAACACCGCCAGCGCGAAGGTCAACGCCAGCGAACTGAATGTCCGTACCGGTAAAATGCTCAATAACAACGGGGGAGCCCTGAGCGCGGAGACCATTAACCTCAGCGCCCACGACCTCAGCAACCAGAAAGGCAAAATCGTCCACAGCGGCGGCAGCGCTTTCGCAGTGAATCTGCCGGGCACCCTCGATAACCAGCAGGGGCAGATTGGCGCAGCCAACGGCGTGCAGCTGAAAGCTGACAAAATCGACAACACCGCCGGACAGATCGTGGCGGTGGCGGGCAGTACCCGGCTGGAAGCCGGGGCCCTGAATAACCAGCAGGGGCTGATCTCGGCCGCGGCGGGGGATGGCGAGATCGCTACCCAGCAGGCGGTAAACAACGCCAAAGGCCGTATCGAGGCGGCGAAAACCCAGCGCATCAGCGCCGGAAGCCTCGACAACCAGCAGGGGGTGATTGTCGCCGACGGCGCGACCCTCGCCCTGAACGGCGGCGCGTTTGATAACCGTTCCGGCTCCCTGCTCTCTCAGGGCTCCCTGAATCTGGAGAGCGGCGCGCTGAACAACCAGAGCGGCTTCCTGGCGAGCGACGGCGACTTTAGCCTCAACGCGGGCGCTATCGACAACAGCGACGGCCAGATTGGCGCGAACCGGACGTTGACCGCCGGGTTCGACACCCTCAGCAATAACGGCGGCGCGCTGAAATCGGTCGGGGCCATGACCCTGAGCGGCAGCCTGCTGGATAACCGCCAGGGCACCACCTTCTCCGGAGAGAGCCTCGCCTTTAACGGCGACACGCTGGACAACACCGGCGGTCAGCTGGCGGCGGTACAGAGCCTCTCCCTGACCACCACGCAGCTGACCAACCAAAACGGCGTGTTGCAGGGCGACGGCGTGAACCTCACCGCCGATACTCTCGATAACAGCGCAGGCACCTTAAACAGCCTGGGGGCCCTGAACCTCTCGGCAGAGAGCCTCAATAACCAGGCGGGCACCCTGGCCGCCAGCGCTGGGGCGGATATTGCCGCCACGAATCTTGATAACCGCAACGGTGGAAGGGTGATTGGCGAAGCCGATACCGCCCTGCACAGCCAGAACCTGCAAAACAGCGGGGGGCAGATCCAGTCGGTGGGCGATCTGCTGCTCGACAGCGCCAGAGGTCTGGTGGATAACTCCTCCGGACTGATCCGCAGCGGTAAAGCGGTAACGGTCGATGCCCTTACTTTCGTCAACCAAAACACCCTGGGTGCAAACCAGGGGCTGGAGGGCCAGAGTCTGGCCCTGAACACCGGTGCCCTGGATAACCAGCGCGGCAGCATCCTGGCGAACAACACCCTGACCATTGAGAACGGCGGCACGCTGAACAACAGCGCCGGGGCGCTGGCCTCGGGCGACACCCTGGATCTCAGCGGCAACAGGCTGGATCTGGTCAACGCGGGCGGCACCCTCAAGGCGGGTAAAAGCCTGAGCGTGGACGCGGCGTCCCTTGATGCCAGCGGCCAGTTATTGTCGCTGGGGGATATGGATCTCCACAGCGCCAGCGGCGTGAACAATACCGGCACCACCATCGCCAACGGCAACCTCACCTTCACCACCGACGGGGACCTGACCAACAGCGGCCAGCTGATGGCGGGCAGCGCCCTCGACGTGCAGAGCGCCAACCTGACTAACCTTGCCAGCGGCGAAATCAACGCCGGTAGCACCACCCTGACCGCCACCGGCACGGTGCGCAATACCGGCCTGATCGACGGGATCACCACCCGAATCAACGCGGATACCCTGACCAACATCGGCACCGGGCGCATCTACGGCGACGCGGTGGGGGTCAATGTGGATACCTTCAACAACCTTGCGGAAAACGGCACCGCGGCGACGCTGGCCGGACGCGAGCGCGTGAACCTTGGCGTGCAGACCCTCAACAACGTCGACCACGGCCTGATCTACAGCGCAGGCAGCATGACCATCGGCGGCGCGCTGGACGACAACGGCGCCGTCACTGGCCGCGCGGGCACCATTAACAACCACAGCTCGACCATTGAATCCGCCGGGGATATGGCGATTGCCGCCGGGCAGATCAACAATATCAACGACCACTTCTCCACCGAAGTGGTGCGGGTGTCGCAGGAAGATCTTACCGACTATCAGCACACGGGCTCCACCAACCGCTGGAGTTCGAAAGAGGATGGCGTCTGGGTGGACGGCAACTCCTCTGACGGGCTGCGTAACCTGAATACGCCAGAAGACACCGGCTCCAATAACGACAACTTTAATCAGTACGACTACACCCGCACGATTGACGAAACCCGCATCAAAGAGAGCGACCCGGCGAAGATCCTCGCGGGCGGCAACCTGCTGATGACCGGCGACAAACTGTTTAACGACAAGAGTCAGGTGATCGCGGGCGGCACGCTGGCAATCGACCAGATGGGCAGCGTGCAGAACGATGACGTGCCCGGCCAGCGCTTCACCACCGATGAGGGGACCGTCACCCACTACTACCGCATTCGCCACAAAGGCGACGACGAACAGGGGCGCGATCGCACGGCGTACACCCCGCCAACCACCATTCAGGATATCGCCCTGAAACCGGGCCAGCTGGTGAGCAGCGGCAACGTCGAAGGCAGCAACCTCAGCATCACTCCGCTGGTGCTTCAGGGAACGGACGTAACCATTGGTCAGGCCGCGGGGGTGAAACCTGCGTCACAGCAGACCGTCTCCCCGGGCGAGCCGGTGACCCCGCCTGCCGGGCAGCAGTTTGAAGTGACCCCGGCCGACGGCGCGATCCGCATTATCGGCCCTAACACCACCCTGCCGGACAATAGCCTGTTCAAGGTGAACCCGTCGGCGGACGTGCCGTATCTGGTGGAGACCGATCCGCGCTTTACCAACGAGCGCCAGTGGCTCGGCAGCGACTACATGCAGAACGCCTTCACCGCCGATGGCGACAACACCCAGAAACGGCTGGGGGATGGCTACTACGAGCAGCGTCTGATCCGCGAGCAGGTGATTGGCATCACCGGCCAGCGCTATCTGGACGGCTACAACAACGACGAAGAGCAGTACAAAGCCCTGATGGATCGCGGCATCACCTTCGGCAAGCAGTACGACCTGAAGATCGGCGTGGCGCTGACGCCGGAGCAGATGGCGCTGCTGACCGGGGATATCGTCTGGCTGGTCAACACCCGGGTGAAGATGCCGGACGGCTCCACCGAGAACGTGCTGGTGCCGCAGGTCTACGCCAAAGTGAAACAGGGGGATATCGACGGCTCCGGGGCGCTGATTGCCGGGAACAACGTCTCCATCAAGCTCAACGGCGACCTGTTTAACCGCGGGACGATTGCCGGGCGTAAAGTGCTGCAGCTGGATGCGGACAACATCACCAACCAGACCGGTACCCTTCAGGGGGTGGACGTCAACCTGAACGCCCGCACCGATATTAACAACCTCGGCGGTGCCATCGTGGGCGACAGCAGCGTGCTGGCCAGCGCCGGACGCGATATCAATCTCATCAGCACCACCACCAGCGCCGACAGCGTCAACGGCGAGAACAGCTTCGCCCGCACCACCATCAACAGCGTCTCCGGCATTTACGTGCAGGGCGACGACGGCAGGCTGGCGCTACAGTCCGGACGGGATATCAACCTGACCGGAGCGCAGGTGATCGCCAGCGGCGAAAACGGCAAAGCGCAGCTGGTGGCCGGACGGGATATGACCCTGAACACCGTAGAAACCGCCAGCCGCGATAACCTGGTGTGGGATGGCGATAACAGCCTGAAGCAGGGACAGACCCAGAGCGTTGGCAGCGAAGTGACCGGCAAAGGCGACGTCACCCTGGCCGCCGGGAACGATCTCAACGCCCGCGCCGCCGCCCTCTCCGCTGGCGAGGCGCTTAACGTCAGCGCCGGGAATAACCTGACCCTGACGGCAGGTGAAAACACCCAGGATCTCGACGAACGGCATAAAGTGGTGGGCGGTAACGGCTTCCTGTCGAAAACCACCACCACCACCCGCGACCAGATTGCCCGTCAGACGGTGCAGAGCAGCGAGCTGAACGGCGACACCGTTAACCTCACCGCCGGAAACGATCTTACCGTGCGCGGCAGCAACGTGGCGGGCAGCAATGCTGTTTCTCTGCTGGCAGGCAACAACCTGACCGTGGAGACCCAGGGCGAGCGCAACAACGAGCTGCACCAGAAGCAGGAGAAAAAATCGGGGCTGTTAAGCTCGGGCGGGATCGGCTTTAGCGTCGGCACCCAGAGCATCAAAACTACCGACACCGGCGCGGACGTCACCCAGGCGGGCAGCACGGTGGGCAGCGTCAACGGCGACTTGACCCTGCGTGCGGGGGATCGCCTGACGGTGAGCGGCTCGGATCTGGTGGCCGGTCAGGATATGGCCCTCAGCGGTAAAAACGTCGACATCACGGCGGTGAACAACCGCAGCCAGCAGACCCACGAGGTGGAGCAGAAAACCTCCGGGCTGACCCTGGCGCTCTCCGGCACCGTCGGCAGCGCGCTGAACAGCGCCGTCGAGGCCTCCCAGCAGGCGAAATCCTCCGGCAGCAGCCGTTTGCAGGCATTGCAGGGCGTGAAGGCCGCGCTCTCCGGGGTACAGGCCGCACAGGCCGGGCGGTTGGATCAGGCCATGGGTGCGGATGCCTCTAATACCAACACCGTAGGCATTAGCCTCTCTTACGGCAGCCAGTCGTCGAAATCGACCCAGTACAGCGAGCAGAACACCGCCCAGGGCAGCACCCTCAACGCCGGGCGGGATCTCAGCGTGATCGCCACCGGCAGCGGCGCGCGCGGCGCTGACGGGGATCTGACCGTGGAAGGCAGCCAGCTGAAGGCGGGCAACGATATCACGCTTGCCGCCAACCGCGATCTCTACCTGCGCTCGGCGCAAAACACCCAGCTGCTGGACGGCAAAAACGAGAGCAAGGGCGGCAGCGTCGGGGTGGGCATCGGCGTGGGCTCTGGCGGCTTTGGCCTCAACATCTCCGCCAGCGTCAACCGGGGCAAAGGCAACGAGAGCGGCAACGGCACCACCCACAGCGAGACCACCGTGGACGCGGGCCGCCAGGTGAATCTCCTGACCGGACGTGACGCCACCCTGACCGGGGCCCAGGTGAGCGGCGAGACCGTGAAAGCGGACATTGGCCGCAACCTGACGCTCACCTCCGAGCAGGACAGCGATCGCTACGACTCGAAACAGCAGAACGCCAGCGCGGGCGGGAGCTTCAGCATCGGCTCCATGACCGGCTCGGCCAGCGTCAACGTCAGCCGCGACAAGATGCACAGCAACTACGACTCGGTGGTGGAACAGACCGGGATCTTCGCCGGCAAAGGCGGCTACGACGTGACCGTGGGCGAGCATACTCAGCTCAACGGGGCGGTGATTGGCTCGACGGCTACCGCCGATAAAAACCGTCTTGATACCGGCACCATCGGCTTCAGCGATATTGAAAACCGTGCCGATTTCGAAGTGGAACACCAGAGCGTGGGCATGAGCACCGGGGGCAGCATCGGCAGCCAGTTCGCTGGCAACATGGCTAACGGCCTGCTGGTGGGCGCGAACCGCGACGGGCACGACAGCAGCACCACCCACGCCGCGGTATCGGACGGTACGCTGATCGTCCGCGATCAGGATCGTCAGGTTCAGGATGTCAACCAGCTCAGCCGCGACGTGGAGCACGCCAACCAGACGCTCTCCCCTATCTTCGACAAAGAGAAAGAGCAGGAGCGACTCCAGCAGGCGCAGCTGATCGGCGAGATTGGCAATCAGGTGGCCGATATTGCCCGCACCGAGGGCAGCATCCGCGCCACCAACGCGGCGAAAGAGAAGCTGAAAAACGTCAACGCGCAGGATCTGCAGGAGGCGAAAGCCGCGTGGGAAAAAGCCAACCCGGGCAAAACCGCGACCCTTAGCGACATCAACGGCCAGATCTACCAGACGGCTTACAACGACGCGCTCAGCGCCTCCGGCTTTGGTACCGGCGGGCAGTATCAGCAGGCGATTCAGGCGGCGACGGCGGCGGTTCAGGGGCTGGCCGGGAGCGATCTCAGCGCCGCTCTCGCCGGGGGGGCCGCGCCGTACGTGGCGGAGGTGATTGGTCACTACAGCGGCCTGAACGACGCGGGCAAGGTTGCCGCCCACGCGGTGGTCAACGCCGCGCTGGCCGCCGCCCAGGGGCAGGACGCGCTGGCGGGTGCCGCCGGTGCCGCCACAGGCGAACTGGTAGGGATGATCGCCACCGAGATGTACGGCAAATCTGCCGATGAGCTGGACGAAACGCAGAAGCAGACGGTTTCTGCCCTGGCGACGCTGGCGGCAGGGCTTTCCGGCGGGCTGGTGGGCGACAGCTCAGCTTCCACTGTTGCCGGGGCGCAGGCGGGTAAGACGACGGTTGAGAATAACTATCTGAGTACGGCAGAAGCACGTCAGCTGGATAAAGAGTTACTGGAGTGTAAAGCTTCCGGCGGTGACTGCATGAAAGTGGTTGAGAAGTATCTGGCAATCAGTAATAAGAAAAGCAAAGAGCTTGCGGATGCCTGTACCGGCGGAGGGGTGACCTGCGTTACCTGGCAGGAGCTGATCCAGGCCTCGACCAACGTGGCCAACGATCCTCAGCCGGGGCAGTTCCGCCTGGATGAAAAACTCAAAGATCCGACGGCAGCGGCACTGGTGAATTACCTGAACGGCGCGGACCTGAAATTCCTTCAGGACAATATCACAACAGGCGATCGTGTACTGTCTGTGGTGATGGATCCTACCTCCTGGCCGGTGATCATCATGGGCGGACGAGCGATTCTGACCAATGCCGTAAACAACAGCAAAGAGCAGCTTATCGCTGTGGGTGTGGGTGTCGGTTTAGGGGCGGGTATTCAGTACAAGACGACGGGTGAAGTCAAACTTGCCGATCTTATTGGATCCGGGGTTATCGGGGCGATCACCGCGGGTAAAGGTTATAACCCAACCGTGACATGGAACGCAGCAGGTGGTTACTATCAAGCTCAAATCAATGGTGACGATCCTATGCTCGCAGCGTTACTGAGTAAGGCGGGTGCTTCTGCAGGTTTCGCTACAGGGAACATGATCAAAGTGCCGTTTGATAAAATATTCAACCCGGTATCAAAACAGTATGAGTGGGTTCCAACAGGCGTCTGGACAATAACCAAACCTGTACCACAACACCCTTTACCTTCAATACTGGGTAACGCAGGGGACTCTGCGATGTCGGGTATGGTTTCAGATAAGCTGAAAGAGAGCGGTAGTAAGAATGAAAAACAGCACTAAATCGTTCATTAACCTTGTTTACCTGTGCTGCGCAATAGGTCTGGCCGTGTTCATCCTGACGCTCCTTGGCCGTTTAGTCGGTGCGGGATTAGCATGGAATGTGAAGGAGGATTTCCCCTTCTCTTTCAAGGATGTGTTGATATGTCTTGAGTTAACCTGGCTGGGGCTGCCTGCGGGTTTGATCATCTGGTTTTTTTATCACCGATAAAAGACCAGGACAGGTTGCAAGGTGAATCACCTCCCGCCCTTCCGGCGGGAGGTTGGCTTTATGGCAAAGTAAAATGAGACTCGATAATTCCAAAAAATCCCTGTGGGCGCTTTTGGGCATATGTTTTTTGATGTGCATCGCATTGATGATAATTGGTGTTTTTTCTTGTCTGGTGAAAGGCTGGCTAATCTGGGATTTTGATAAGCCTTTTCCATTCGGAAAAGAGGAAATGATTACCATATTAAAAATCAGTGGCTTAGGAATGCCCGCAGGGATGGTGTTCTGGATTTTTGGTATCCGTTGATACTAAATTTTGGCTGACAACGCGCGGGTTATGGCTTCCTTTGCAGAGATTGCAAAAGCGTACCGGGGGATGAGTCCGGCTTTGTCCAAGTCCTTCCCGATACGCTGGGATGGAATTAGTGTTTCATTGGAAACCCGTCTGTGTAGATTTAAGCATCACTAAAGAGCTCATATGAGCTAATTTTCTGTCCGGAGGAAAGATGCGTGAATCGCAGGATATTTATAATGACATTGGTGCGGTATTGCTTTCGATCGCGCCTGAGGATGCGGTCAAAATCATTCTGAACGCAAAGTTAGAACCTGAAAGCGACTGTGGTGAGTTTACTTATGACTATGTTGATAATCAGGGTAACCAACATTGGGTTACTGAAACAGCGGATGCCAGTGCAAGACTTTTAGATCTTTTGGTCGAACTGAGGAATTTTTTCGTTGATAACGTTCAATCACTCGAAAAGCCCTTCTGGCAAAGCTGTGAGGTAACGGTAAATGTTGAAACACTCAGGATTAACATTGACTTTAATTATGAGAACTAAAAATGTCTATATTTTTGGAAAAACTCTTACCCGTTTGCAGTGGTGATATTTCCTCAGGAAAGGGGCAAAAACTACCCGCAGCTTTTCATGATTATCCTTTGATTGAGGATTTAATTAATTTATTAAATAAACGAAACGGATTTTATGGCTTTGAGTCAGCTCTACATGTTTTCCCTTTTCAGACAGACGGGGAAGAGATCGGCCTCATCGACTGGAATGATAATAGCTTATGGATTGAGTGTTACGATGATCTTGCTCGTAACGCCCTCTTCTTCGCTGAAGATGTTTTTGGCGGTCAATTTTGTATAAAACAAAAGGGAATATACTCTTTCGATCCTGAGACTGGCGCTTTTGAGTATCTTGCGCGAGATATAAACGAATGGTGTAAAATAATCATGGAAGATTATGATGTCCTAACAGGCTATCCCCTGGCAAACGCATGGCAAAAGAAGCATGGTCCAATACCAGTGGGTTATCGTTTAGTTCCCAAAGTGCCGTTTGTTGCAGGTGGCGAGTATGAGCCAGATAATCTTTATTTAGAAAAATCGACAGTGGCCATTAAAGCAAGAGCCAATATTGCATTGCAAATAAGAGATGTACCCGATGGCAGCAACATCCAGCTAAGGTTAATTGACAAGGATTAATACAGGGAGTCACAAATGAAACATCTTATCCCCGGCATCACTATTTTTCTGAGCGGATGCGTGGTGCTGGGCTTCGACCAGTGCGGGCCGCTTAAAGCGCCCACGGGAAAATGTAATTAAGTGCTCAACAATGACGGAATAAGGGATAGAAAAATATGCGCGATTCCCAGGCTATTTATAATGATATTGGCTCGGTCTTAATAGCCGCAGCACCCGATAACGCCGCAAAAATCATCGCGCGCGCTGAGCTGTCGCCCGAAGATGATCACTGCAAATGTGAATTTGATTATGTTTCCAGCACCTCAGGTGAGACAAACTGGTTTACTGCAGGCGCACAAGCTAATGCTGATTTGCTGGACCTTCTGGTTGAGCTGAGGAGATTTTTTGTTGATAACATCTCATCACAACAGCCCTCTTTCTGGCACGCCTGTGAAATAACGGTCGATGTTGAAACGCTCAGGATCGTTATTAACTTTAAATATGACAACTAAGCGCCAGACCCTACCAATATAGGGGAGGCAAATTCCAGGACTATTCCGGCCTTTAAGATTATTCCCTATTTCATCCCCTGGCAAAAAAACCAACAATTTTATCGCTTTATTTGCGGTGGCGTATCTCCAGCATGGTTTGGGGATATATCTGGCTTCATCTATAAAAAACGACAACATGGATTACGGAAAATGAAAAAAATAGCTCTGGCGGTATGGGTTGCGGCAACTCTGACAAGCGGCGCGGCTCTGGCGGATAATCAGACCGTCTCTGTGGGTTATGCGCAGAGTAACGTTGAAGACTTTAAAAATATTCGTGGCGTGAACGTTCAGTATCGCTATGAGTGGGATTCCCCGGTCAGCCTGGTGGGTTCATTTACCTATATGAGCGGCGATCAGGACGAGCATTATTACCTCTTCTCTGACTCCGTTAAAAACCATATCGAAGTGAAATACTACTCCCTGATGGCAGGCCCGGCTTATCGCCTGAATGAGTTCGTTTCCCTGTATGCGCTGGGCGGTGTGGCCCGCGTGAAAGCTGACGGCCACACGACCTGGGTGAACGGCGGCGACAACTATACCCAGCGCGACGGCATCGATGACAAATCCACTTCCTTCGCCTACGGGGCGGGCCTGCAGTTCAACGCCACGCCTGAACTGGCGATCCACGTCGGTTACGAAGGCACCACGGCAGACCTGGGTGATGATTACGGGATCAACGGCTGGAATGTGGGCGTAGGTTATCGTTTCTGATTGGTGCGGCCTGATGCCTTACCCGGCCTACGGGTCGGTGCGGTTCGGGGTTTTGTAGGCCCGGCAAGCGCAGCGCCGCCGGGCGTTACAGACCGCACTATTCCCCGGCTTGCATAATATGGGCGATAAACTGGGTTAATTTCGGCAAAGGCCGTAAGTCCTGACGCCACAAAAGATGCACCGGTCGGGGTTGTGGTGTGTAACCTTCTAACACGCGTATAAGCCGACCACTCGCCAGCTCGTCCGCCACCAGCACCTCCGGTTGCAACAGCAATCCCGCCCCGGCAATCGCCGCCATCCGCAGCCCGTACCCGTCGTTGCAGCGCAAAATCGCATCGCGCTTCCAGCGCACCTCCCCTTCCACGCCCGGCAGCCGCCACTCGTTGCGCGCGGTCCAGACCGTGTGGGACAAACAGAGATGATCCACCAGATCGTCCGGCGTTTGCGGCGTGCCGTGACGGGCTAAATAGTCCGGCGCGGCGCAAATCACCATCCGGTACGGGCAGAGGTATTTCGCCACCAGATCCTCGGTGTGGATGTCGCCAATGCGGATTGCCAGATCCACCCCCTCCTCCACCAGATCGACCATCCGGTTAGTGAGATCCAGCTCGACGCGTACCTCCGGGAAACGCTGCAAAAAGGTGGCGGTCAGCGGGGCAATCACGCACCCGCCGAACGAGGTGGGCGCGGTCACCCGCAGCGTGCCCGCGGGGGCGGTACGCAGGCGCTCCACCGAGCTTTCGGCGATGGCGACCTGCTCGAGGACCCGCTTTGCCTCGTCAAACCAGACCCGTCCGGCGTCGGTCAGACTCTGACGGCGGGTATTGCGCTCCAGCAGCCGGGTGCCGAGCCGGGCCTCCAGTTGCGCGATGTACTTTCCGACCATCACCGCCGACATCTCCAGCCGCGCGGCGGCCCCGGTGAAGCTGCCGCTCTCCACCACCGCGATAAAAGTCTCCATGCCGCGAAATTTATCCATATTACAAACCCCTGGTTAGCAATGTTCTAACTTTAGCCCAGTTTATCTGCCTTTTTATTTATTAAACAATGAGGGCTCACAACACACAGGAGTCGGCTATGAAAATCGTCATTATTGGTGCCAGCGGTACGGTCGGTCAGGCCGTTACAGAAGAGTTGAGTCGTCGTCATGAGGTTATTCGCGTAGGTCGCACGAAAGGCGATCATCAGGTGGATATCACCTCCCAGGCCAGCGTGCAGGCGCTGTTCGAGAAGATCGGCCCGGTGGATGCGATTGTTTCCGCCAGCGGCGGGCTGCACTTTGGCCCGCTCTCTACCATGACCGACAGCCAGTTTAACCAAGGGTTACAGGACAAATTACTGGGTCAGGTGCGGCTGGCGCTGACCGGGCAGCACTACCTGAATGAAGGCGGATCGATAACCCTGATCAGCGGGATTGTGGCCCACGAGCCCATTGCCCAGGGGGTGAATGCCACCACGGTAAACGCTGCGCTGGAGGGCTTTGTCCGCGCCGCCGCCTGCGAGTTACCGCGCGGGATCCGCATCAACCTGATTAGCCCGACGGTGCTCACCGAATCCGCCGAAGCCTACGACGGTTTCTTCCCGGGCTTCGAAAGCGTGCCCGCCGCAACCGTGGCCCTGGCCTATCGCCGCAGCGTGGAGGGAGTGCAGAGCGGGCGGGTGTATAAGGTGGGTTACTGAGGATATCCGGGGCGAGTCGGCCTCGCCCCGGTCAGGGTCAGAGCCTGCGGCGGATTTTTTCCACCATCGCCGCGGTGGAGATCCCGTAGCGGTCGTGCAGGGTCGGCAGCGCACCGGCGTCGAGGAAGGCATCCGGCAGGGCGACGGTATCAAAATCGACGTGCACCCGGTTACGCATCAGCAGTGACGCCACCGCCTCACACAGGCCACCCACGCTACTGTGGTTTTCCGCCACCACCACCAGCCTGCCCGGCTTCGCCGCCTGCGCCAGTATGGTCTCTTCGTCTAGCGGCTTGATGGTGGGCGAGTGGAGCACCGCCACGCTGATGTTGTCTTTACGCAGCTGCTTCGCCGCCTCCAGCGCCCGCATGGTCATCAGGCCGGAGGCGATAATCAGTACGTCGCTTCCCTCCTCCAGCAGCGCGGCTTTGCCGATTTTGAACTGGTAGTT
The DNA here is from genome assembly GCF_037152535.1 of Leclercia sp. AS011. Classification (NCBI taxonomy): domain Bacteria; kingdom Pseudomonadati; phylum Pseudomonadota; class Gammaproteobacteria; order Enterobacterales; family Enterobacteriaceae; genus Leclercia; species Leclercia sp. AS011. The sequence continues at coordinate 287,683 of NZ_JBBCMA010000003.1, read as the reverse complement.
GTACTGGTCCAGCACCACCGGCACCTTGCCGCGCAGCAGGCGCATATAGACCGGGCCATCGTGCTCTGCCATGGCCGGCACCGCCTGCTCGGTGTCTATCGCGTCACAGGGATCGATAATCGTCATGCCCGGAATGCCGCGCATGATGGCGAGATCTTCCGTCGCCTGATGGCTGGGGCCGTAACCGGTGGTCAATCCCGGCAGCGCCGCGCAGATCTTCACGTTCAGGTGCTCTTCGGCAATCACCTGATGAATAAAATCATAGGCGCGGCGGGTGGCAAACACCGCGTAGGTGGTGGCGAAGGGAATAAAGCCCTCTTTCGCCATCCCGCCGGCAGCGCCCATCAGCAGCTGTTCCGCCATCCCCATCTGGAAGAAGCGTTCCGGGTGCGCCTGGGCAAAGATATGCAGGTCGGTGTATTTCGACAGATCCGCCGTCATGCCGACGATCTCCGGGCGCTGCTCTGCCAGCTTCACCAGCGCGTGGCCGAAGGGCGCGGCGCGGGTCTCCTGCCCCTCTTCGGCAATAGAGGCGATCATCGCTGAGGTGGTTAAACGCGGTTTTTTCTCGGTGGTCTGGCTCATCACTGCACTCCTTCCGGTTTGTTCGCGTCCAGCACCGCGAGCGCTTTTTGCCACTCGTCAGCGTCCACGCGGATAAAATGGTTCTTGTCGCGCTGCTCAAGGAAAGGTACGCCTTTGCCCATCAGAGTGTCGCAGAGGATGACGCGGGGCTGATTCTCCGGATAGCGCTTCGCGTTATCAAACGCCGCCACCAGCGCCGGCACGTCGTTGCCGTTGACCCGCTGCACGTACCAGCCAAACGAGGTCCACTTATCTTCCAGCGGCTCAAAGCCGAGGATTTTGTGCGAGTTGCCGTCGGCCTGTTGGCGGTTGATATCCACCAGCACGATCAGGTTCGACAGGCCGTGGTGGGCGGCGGACATCGCCGCTTCCCAGGTGGAGCCCTCGTCCAGTTCGCCATCGGACATGGAGTTCACCACCCAGGCATCACTCCCCTTGTGCTTCAGCCCCAGAGCCATACCCACGCCGATGCTCAATCCCTGCCCCAGCGAGCCGCCGGAGATCTCCATGCCCGGCGTATAGGTGGCCATGCCGGACATCGGCAGGCGGCTGTCGTCGGAGCCGTAGGTCTCCAGCTCCTCTTCGGGAATAATGCCCGCCTCGATCAGCGCCGCGTAGCAGGCGATGGCGTAGTGGCCGTGGGAGAGCAGAAAGCGGTCGCGCCCTTCCCACTCCGGCTCGTCGGGCCTGAAGGTCATGCCGTGGGCAAAGGCGGTGGCCAGCACGTCCGCGTAGCCCAGCGCCTGGCCGATATAGCCCTGCCCCTGCACTTCGCCCATCCGCAGGGCGTAGCGGCGGATGCGCCACGCGGCGGCGGCGACCTGTTGAATCGTGGTATCAGTCATAATCCTGTCTCCTTAGTGGATCAGCATGCCGCCGTTGACATCGAGGGTGATGCCGGTGGAGTAAGAGGAGAGATCGCTGCCGAGGAACAGCGCGGCGCGGGCGATATCCTGCGCGTCGCCGAGGCGGTTAAGCGGAATGCCCGCCAGAATGGCGGTTTTCATCTCGTCCGAGAGTTTGCCGGCGGTGATGTCGGTCTGAATCAGCCCCGGGGTGATGCAGTTAACCCGCACGTTGTCCGGCCCCAGTTCGCGGGCCATCGCCTTCGCCAGCCCCAGCACGCCCGCTTTGGCGGCACTGTAATGCGGCCCGCCGAAGATGCCGCCGCCGCGCTGGGCCGACACCGAGGAGATGCAGACGATGCTGCCGGACTGCTGGGCGCGCATGGTGGGAATGACGGCCTGGGACATTAAGAGCGTGCCGCGCAGGCTGACATCCAGCACCGCGTCATAGTTTTCGCGCTTAATATCCATCAGCTTAATAGGCTGGGTGATGCCGGCGTTATTGACCAGAATATCGATCCGCCCGTATTTGCCCAGCACCTGCTCGATAGCGGCGTTAACCTGCAACTCGTTGCTGACGTTCGCCGCCAGCCCCAGATGCCCTTCGCCCAGGCTTGCCGCCGCCTGCTTACTGGCCTCTGCATCTAAATCAATAATGACCACCTTCGCGCCCTGTTCGGCATAGAGTTTTGCCGTGGCGAACCCCAAACCGCGTACGGAAGCCGCGCCGGTAATAACGGCGACTTTATCTTTCAGTAGCATATATTTACTCCATAATATTGAGAGGTGTTTAATTTATTATTTCGGCTCTTCCAGCAGGGTAATCATTAATAATCCAATGGCTGCGCAAATACCGAAATAAATAAAGACGGAATTAAAACTTCCTGTTTTATCCAGCAGATAACCCGCCAGCATTGGCGAAACAAATCCGCCGAGATTACCGCCGCTGTTAATAATGGATGCGGCGATGGGATAGGTTTTACTGTCCGCTACCGCCATGCCGTAGGCGGTAAAAGCGGGCCAGCCGATATTCAGGCACAGGCCAACAAAGAAGAGTCCCATGCACACCGCCACGGTGCTTTGCGGAATATTGAGCATGATGACCATCATCAATACGGTGCTGATGGCGGTAAACATCATGGTCGGCTTACGGCGGCGCCCCAGCAGCTTGTCCGAAACATAGCCGCCGAAAATCGCCCCGATAAAGCCGCCGATGCAGGGCATGCTGGCCACCAGCCCCATGCTCATGAAGGTAAAGCCTTTCTCTTTGACCAGGTAGAGCGGGATCCAGGTCAGCAGACCGTAGAGCACGCTCACCATCATGAAGTAGGCCACGCAGTCGCCAAGTATATTCTTCGAGGTGAAGAGCCCTTTCACCGTGCCTATCGGGGCCAGCTCGCGCACACGAATCAGCCGGTCGAGCCGGTTAAAGCGCGGTTCAATCACGATGTTTTCCCGGCGGGTTTCCGCTGCGTTTTGTCCCCCGACGATGGTCTCCAGCTCGGCTTTAGAGACCATCGGGCTCTCTGCAGGACGGGTACGCACCAGCAGATACCAGAGCACGGCAATCACCAGCCCCGGAATGGCGAAGGAGAAGAAGACCCAGCGCCAGCCCCAGGTCATGGCGATCCACACCGCCAGCGGCGGCACCAGGATTGGCGCAAACATGGTGGCGGCGATATAGACGCCGGTGGCGGTGGCTTTCTCCTTCGGCGGGAACCAGTTATTGATGGTGGAGGCCAGCCCCACCGGGCAGGGTCCCTCCGTCAGGCCGAGCCCGAGGCGGATAAACTTCAGCCCCAGCACCGAGGTGGCGGTGCCCATCAGCCAGGTGAAGGCAGAGAAGCCAAATATCGACAGTGCCACCATGCCGCGAATGCCTTTTTTAGCAATAAAAAAGCCCGCCGGGATCTGGCTCAGGGCATAACCTAAAAAAAACATGCTGGCGATGGCGCCGGCCTCGAAATTATTGATATGAAATTCATCGATGATAAAAGGAAGTACCGCGCCAATATTGGTTCTGTCTGCATAATTAATGGCATACACAATAAATATTAACGCCAGCACCACGAAGCGGTAATTGGTTTTTTTAGTGGCTATGTAGGGGACAGCTTGTTCTATACGAGACATGTTTTACCTCATTATTCGAACAACGTGAGTCGTTTTAATTTCGCGTTCAAACTCAATATATCGGCTTACGTTTGAAACACCATTCAATAAAACTCATTTATTGCTGAGATAAATTTGATTCGCGAAGTGTGTCATAAAAATAACGGCTTCGTTTGTGGGGATATCGGTTTTTCGAAAAATGTGGCGGCGATCCTGTTTAATCCATTCAGCCGCAATAATATTGCCGCTGGAGGGCCTGGATGTTATGTTTTTTTACCGCAACATCCTCAAGGAGAACCGGTTATGCCCGCGCAGGATCGCCAGACGCTATCCATCCCTTCGCTGCGAAACATTCAGTCTTTTATTGCGGTCGCTAACTCCCTGAGCATTCACCTGGCGGCCGAGCAGCTGAACGTCACCCCTTCGGCGGTGAGCCATCAGATCGCCTCTCTGGAGTCCTGGATGGGCAAAAAGCTGTTTATCCGCAGCGGCAAGGGGGTCACCCTGACGCCTACCGGAGAGAAGTATCTGCGGGAGGTCTCGGCGGCAATGAGCGCCATCGGGCGCGCCACCGAGCAGGTGATCAAAGAGAAGGAGAACGCGGTGCTGCGCGTGCACTCCTCCCCGACCTTCGGTTTATCCTGGCTGCTGCGCCGCCTGGGCAAGTTCCGCGCCGAATATCCCGATATCATCCTCAACCTCACCTGCTCTTATGAGAACCTGCAGTTCGCCAGGGATAACATCGATATTGATATTCGCCACGGCATCCCGGACTGGGACGCCTACCGGGTGATGACCATTAAAAATGATGCACTGGTGGTGCTGGCCTCGCCGGATTACCTGCGTGAGCATCCGGTACCGTCTCCGCAGGCGCTCTTACAGCAGGAGCTGATTTCATCCACCAGCACCCTGGTGAACTGGGAGAAGTGGTTCGCCTGGCACAATATCGACCGGCCCTGGCTCAACTTCAGCCTGAGCTTCGATCGCTCTTATATGAGCTTTGAGGCGGCGCGCATGGGGCTGGGATTTATTCTTGAAAGCAAAATGATGGCCACCGATCACCTGAACGATGGCTCGCTAGTGCAGGTCCTGCCGGACAGCATGGGGATCGCCATTAACGCCCATCACCTGGTGATGCCGCACATGAACGAGCGCAGCTGGAAGATCCAGCAGTTTGTCGAGTGGATTGACCGGGAGTTGCGGCTGTCGGGCTATCATCTGTAATGCCGGGTGGCGCTTCGCTTACCCAGCCTACAAAAGCCGCGAATCGTAGGCCGGGTAAGGCGTAGCCGCCACCCGGCACAACATCAGCCCACCGTACCCCACACCAGGTTGCCGTTATGGAAGGTCGCGGTGCGCGGGGAGATGCGCGCTACCGCTTCGGCGGAGCAGGAGGCGTCCACCAGCACAAAGCTGGCGGCATCCCCGGCTTTCGGCCATACGCGTTCGCCTTTGTCGTTCAGCGGCAGCACGTCGCCGGTGGCGATACCTAAAGCGCGGGAGAGCGTCTGCTCGTTCGGGCGGATATAGAGCTGGGCATAGAGGTTGGCTTTTTCCAGCATGTCACCCAGACCGTACGGCGACCAGTGGTCGATCACGCTGTCGGTGCCCGTCATCACAAACACCCCTTTATCCCGCAGCTGCTTGAGCGGCATATGCAGGGTGCCAATCGGCACGGTGGAGGCGATGGTCACCTGCTGCGCAGCCATGCGGGTGGCGATCTCGTCCACCTGCTGCTCGTTAAGCGTCGCCAGGGCAAAGGCGTGGCTGATGGTCAGCTTGCCCTTCAGCTCGGGGGTTTTCTCCACGGTTTGCACCATGTAGTTCACCGCCGCGACGCCCGCCGGGCTGGTTTCGTGCAGGTGAATATCGACCCCTTTGTCGTAATCCAGCGCAATCTGGAACATCAGGTCGAGGGACTTCTCCATCGCGCCATCGACGTTCGTCGGGTCCAGCCCGCCGACGTAGTGCGCCCCGGCCTGCATCGCCTCGCGCATCAGCTTTTCTGAATTCGAGAGCAACAGCCCGTGCTGCGGGAAGGCGACGATTTCACAGTCAAAGCCGGGTTTACGGCGCGATAAAACCGCCTGCAAATTCTCGAGGTTCTTCAGCCCGGAGGTGGGCTCGATGTTGCAGTGGCTGCGGGCGATGGTGGAGCCCTTCGACTGGATCAGGTCGATCAGCTTTTCCGCCCGCTCCTGGGTATAAGGTTGCAGTTCCGGGAGCAGTTTTTGCTCGAGGCGGATCATGTCCTGAATGGTGGTGCCCGCCGGGCGGTTGAGCGAGCGCCACGGGCCGCCGTAAAAGGTCTTATCCAGATGGATGTGCATGTCGCGCATCGCCGGGAGCAGCAGCTTGCCGCCGCCATCGTAGTGCGGCAGCGTGGCGTCGGCGTGGCTTTTATTGTCGCGCAGGGCGACGATTTTCCCGTCGTGAATCTCCAGCGTTTTCAGCTCGGTGCGGGTGCTGGCGGCTACGTCGCCGTCGAAATTAAACCCGGCCTCCAGCAGCACGTTGTCCAGATAGTAATGTGTCGCGGTGATGTTCATCGGTTTGCCCGTCTCGCAGGTCGGTTTTGCGGTGTCAGCAGCATACGCGACGGATCCGGTCGCGCCAAACAGCGCGCAGGCGGTGGCAGCGGTGGCGATTTTGCCGCTCTGGCTGAGAAACTCCCGGCGGCTTTTATTTTCACTCATTGTCTTGTCCTTTTATTGTCTCGCGGCGGGCGGAAAGCCCGCCGGGGTTAAGCCAGGATATGGGTCCCGGTCTCGCCACGCAGCGCCGCAGGCAGGCAGTCCGGCGAGGTGATGATCACCCGCGTGCCGCCGTGGTGCAGAAATTCCAGCGAGGCGACGATTTTCGGCAGCATACTGCCCGCCGGGAAGTGGCCCTCTTCCATGTAGCGCGTCATCTGCGCCACGCTCACCGTCTCCAGCGCCTGCTGGTTGGGCTTGCCGAAGTGGATGCACACCTTCTCGACGCCGGTGGTGATCACCAGCACGTTGGCGTGGATCTCGCGGGCCAGTAGCGCGGTGGAGAGATCTTTGTCGATCACCGCATCCACGCTCTGGTAGTCGCCCTGTTCGGTACGCACCACCGGAATGCCGCCGCCGCCCGCGCCAATCACCACAAAGCCTTTTTGCGTCAGGGCTTTGATGGCGTCGGCTTCGACGATGCGCACCGGCTGGGGCGAGGCCACCACGCGGCGATATCCCCGACCCGAATCCTCGACGAAATGCCAGTCGGGATGGGCGCGTTGCAGTTCATCCCGCTGGGCTTCGCTGAAGAAGGCGCCAATCGGTTTAGTCGGGTGGGTAAAGCCGGGGTCGTTTTTATCGACCTCAACCTGGGTGACCACCGTCACCGCCTTTTGCTCGCCGCGGGCGGCGAGGCGGTTGTTGAGCGCCTGCTGGATCAGGTAGCCGATCCCGCCCTGGGTATCGGCCACGCAGTTCGCCAGCGGGGTCAGGGGCAGCCCTTCCCGCTCGTGGGCGATTTCCGCCCGGCGCAGATCCAGCCCCACCTGCGGCCCGTTGCCGTGGGTGAGGACGATGTCATAGTCCGAGGCCAGCATCTCCAGCACCGATTCCGCGACCGCTTTCACCGCCTGCGCCTGGTGCTCAATCGACTGGCTGGCGTTGTCTTTGATAATGCTGTTGCCGCCGATGGCGACGACCATAAGCTCTTTCATAGGTTTTCCTTCGCAACAGGGGCAGGTTCAACGCTCGCCGCTTCACGGCTATCGAGGTAGTGTTTCACCACAAACATGCCGCTCATCATCAGGTAGGCGGTGACGAAGGTCAGGGAGCTGCCCTCGGCGAAGCCGACCACCGGAGCGTGGATCACCCCGAACAGAGCCAGCAGCGCACCGACCGCGGCGGCGACCGCACCGCGCAGCGGTTTGTTGATGATGGCGAAGATGGCGATACAGCCCCACAGCATGCTGGCGAGCGGTGCGCCGTTGCCGAGATGCATCAGCCCTTCGTAGTAGATCCCTTTGCTGTGCAGCACGTCGGTACCGATCTTCGCCGCGTTGGTGCCCGCCGCCCCCATCACGCTGTTCATCATGGTCAGCGCCCAGTTGGCGATCCACGGGAACAGACAGATAAAGATGACGGGCACCTCCACTTTGGGCGTCTCCCTCACCACCTGGTTGGCGGTGACCACGCCGATAAACACCAGAATCGGCACGATGGCGGTCATCGGGATGATGGCGAGCATAAAGGCCCCCAGCCCGAACAGCGGCACGATGAACATGGTCACGCCGGAGGCCAGCGTGTAGCCGATGCTCGCCCCCATCGCTTTCCAGCCCGCGTGGCCGACGTAGACCGTCACCGGGAACGGGTTGCCCATCAGGCAGCCGAGCATCGATGCCAGACCGTTGGCCAGCATTACCTTGCGGGTCGGGTACTCATCTCCCGCCGCGTGGGCGCTTTCGATGTTCTCGAGGTCAAAGATGTAGTTCGCCAGCCCCAGCGGCACGGCAGAGGCCAGATACGGCAGCGCGTGCGGCAGCCCCTGCATAAAGCTGTCGATATGCACTTCCGGCGGGTTAAAGCCGAAGGAGGACATCGAGGCCTTGATCGCTTCCGGGCTTTGCAGGCCGGAGATCCACGCCAGCGCGGTACCGGCGATCAGCAGCAGCAGACCGGTCGGGATGCGGGCGAAGATCGGCTTTTTGCCAAACCAGTTGATGAAGATCAGCAGCAGCACGATGAACGACACCGTCGGCGCTTCGAACGCCTGCAGCATCGGGTTCATCGCCAGCAGCAGCAGACCCAGACCGGAGAGGCACGACAGCAGCACGGTACGCGGGATCATCTTGCGGATAGTTTCCCCGAGGAAGGAGCCGCCCGCGAGGATCATCGCCTCCACGAAGCACCACACCAGACCGATCTGGATGGCGAAATCCGCGTCGCCGGTCTGCTGATAGACCGGCATCAGCACCAGGAAGGTCACGGTAAAGATCGACGGGGCGCTCGGCCCCGACGGCAGTGCGGTCACGTCGTTACGCCCGGTCTGGCGCGCCATCTGCAGGCCGAACCACGCGTAGCAGACGCTCGCCACCAGTACCGCCAGCCCGAAGGCTGGCGCAATACGTCCATAAACAATCTCTTTCGGGATGCCGACGACAAAAATGAGCAGCCCCATCATGGTCAGCAGGTTCGTCAGGTTGTTGGTCATTAACCCGAAGTACGCCGCCCAGTCACCTCTTTTCCACTCCAGTTTCATGCTTTTCATGGATGCTTACCTTATAGGAAGTAGCGATCGCGGAAGGTTAACAGCGCCTTTTCAAAACAGCTAAACGGCGGGTGAACGATGCCCGCCCCAATCATGCCGATCCCGGCGTCCTTGTGGGCAATCGCGGTGTTGATCACCGGCAGAATGCCGCTGCCCGCGACTTTGGTGATGTCGATGGCGGTGGGAATGCCCATAAACGACAGCAGCGGAATGGTGACGTTGGGGTTTTCGCCGAGGGTGATCTCACGCATCTGGCGGGAGAAGTCGATGGCTTCTTCTACCGTGCCGCCTACCAGGGCGACAATCGCCGGGGCCGTTGCCATGGCAAAACCGCCGATGCCGTAGGTTTCGGTGATGGCGCTGTCGCCGATATCCAGCCCGGAGTCTTCCGGCTTATAGCCCGCGAACATCGGGCCAATCACCTGCTGCGCCGGGCCGGTGAACCACTGCCCCGGCAGGCCGGAGATGCGCAGGCCAAACTCGTAGCCGTTGCGCGCCATGGTGGTGACCACGGTGCTGTACTCGATGTCGTGGGCTGCGTCCAGCGCGGCTTTGCACATCGCCATCCAGGTCGGGCCGGAGAAGTAGTCGCTGCTGGCGACAAACTCGAACACCTGGCGCTGCTGTTCCACCGGATAGCCCGCCTGGATCAGCCCCGGCGTCAGGGCCTGGATCAGCAGCGTGGTGCCCGCGTTGTTGCGGTTGTGGCACTCGTCGCCCATGTGCAGGGCCTGGGCCAGCATCAGGCGCAGGTCGATTTCGCCGATGATCTTCATGGCGTCGCGCAGCATCGGGCCGAGCACGTCGCGCATCCAGTTCAGACGGTCAATGACGCTCTGGTCGTTGGCCCCCATGCGCAGGATCTTCGCCATCTGCTCGCTGAGGTTGGTGAACGCGCGGTTGCCGTAGGTTTTGTTCTCAACGATGTGCATAAACATCGATGCCGAGGTGACGCCCGCCATCGAGCCCACGCAGTCGTGCTCGTGGCACGGCGAGAAGGTGATGTCGCCTGAGGCCGCCAGCCGCGCCGCGTCGTCCAGGTCTGTCGCCAGCCCTTCAAACACCAACGCCCCGGTGACCGCGCCCTTCATCGCGCCGCACATGTTTTCCCATGCCACCGGCGGACCGGCGTGCAGGATGGTGGCGCGGGTCATGCCCGGCACTACGTTGATGGCCTGATCGAAGCCCACCAGCACCGGGTGGGACTGGATAATGCGCTCCAGCGCAATCTTGTTAGCAGCAGCGATTTTCTCCGCCAGGGGTTTAGCCGCCAGCTGATCGAGAGCTTCCACCACCTGCATATTGCCCTGCCCCGGCGGGGTCCAGTCGAGGTGGGTAACCGGGACGTGCTGTTTTTTCAGGTCGTCGCTGAACATCGCAATGCCGACGTTAATTACGTTCAGCGGCTGGTTAAATAAGGTGGTCATTATGCTTTCTCCCCTTTGCAGACAAATTCACGTGCCAGTAATCCGGTGTTGGTACTGCTGCTGGCCCAGATCACGCCCGCATCGGTCAGAAGCTGGCACTGCTGGGTCAGGGACGGGGTATCCTGGTCGGTGCCGAGCACGTAGCCGAGAATTTCCAGAGGACGGTTATCCGCCTTCGCAATGGCCTGCGCCTCCTTGATCGCCTCGATCATCACGCCCACCGGATCTTCATGGGATCCGAACCCGAGGACGAAGTCCATCACGATGACGCCCACCTCCGGATCCCGCGCCTCCTGCAGCAGGCGGCTGATGCGGTTGGTCGGGTCGATCATCGGGTGCGGCTTGCCGTTGGTGAAGTCGTCGTCGCCAAAGTCGAGGAAGGTGTGGGCCTGGCTGACGTTGATATCACTCAGGCGCTTAGCCGGATCCGGCTGAATGTTGCTGTAGACGTCGTCGTACTTTTCCAGCGCGGCGAACATGGCTTCGTCGCACAGGGTGCCGCCGCAGAACAGACCGCGAATGTACTTCTGCTGCGGGGTCAGGCGGGCGCGTACCTCTTCGATCAGCGGCCAGTTGAGCGGGTGCAGATCCAGCGACTCTTTTTTGATGCCGGTGAGCAGAACCGCTTTCAGCGCCGCCTCTTTGGTGCCGCGGGCAAACTGCAGGCCCTCTTCATCGGCAGGAGGTTGATTGCGACCGAGGAAGCAGACCACCACCGGTTTGCGGCAGGCGCGGGCGCGGGCCAGCACTTTTTCAGCCACCGCAGGGGCTGGGGGTTTGGAGATCAGGGCGATGACCTGGGTGGCGTCGTCCGCCTCCAGCATGGCGATGGCGTCGAGCATCATCAGGCCGCCGATTTTTTCACTCAGATCGCGCCCGCCGGTGCCGATCAGCTGGGAGATCCCGCCGCCGAACTCGTGGATGCGCGCGCTCAGCTCCTGGCTGCCGGTGCCGGACGCGCCGACGATACCAATCGGCCCGCGGCGCACCGCGTTGGCAAAGCACAGCCCGGCCCCGTTAATGATGGCGGTGCCGCAGTCTGGCCCCATCATCAGCAGCCCTTTCTCGTGGGCCAGCTGCTTGAGCGCCAGCTCGTCGTCGAGGGAGACGTTATCGGAGAACAGCATCACGTTGAGATCGTTCTCCAGCGCCTGACGCGCCTCGCGGGCGGCAAAGGTGCCGTTGACGGAAATCACCGCCAGGTTGGCGTCAGGACGGTGGGTTTTGGCGCTGGCGAGGGTGGCGTAGCGCGCTTCATGGCTGCCCGCGCTCTCTTTACGGGTGAACAGGGCTTCGATGGCGGCCAGGGTTTCGTCGTTGGCGGCCTCGCCTTTAATGACGATCATCAGGTCGCCGTTTTTGGCCTCTTCTAATTCCGGGGTCAACAGGCCGAGATTTTTTAAGACGCCTTTATTCATTTCGGTAGCCATGGCGACAAAGGCCTGCTCCACGCCGGGCAGTTTATTGGCTTTGGTGGAAACCGACATCAGCGATACGGAATCAAAATAAGTATTCTTTTTTATAACGATTTTGCTGGGCATAACGTCCTCCTGGATGCGGGCAAAAGGGGGCCACATCACGCCCGCAGGCATGATGGAAAAGGCTGGTTTTCGTGCAGGCCAGCGCGAAACGGCTGGCCGGGGGTATTACGCGCCGGCGGCGATCAGCAGATCGGCGATCTCGCTGAAGCCTTTTTCCCGCGCCAGTTCGAGGGGGGATTTGCCGTATTTGTCGGTCATGTGCGGGTTGGCGCCGTGGTCGAGCAGCAGCTTGACGATGGCCTGCTGGCGGGCACCGCCGTCATTGAGGACGATGGCCTCCAGCAGCGGCGTCCAGCCCACGAAGTTGGTGTGGTTGACGTTGATGTCGGTGTGGGTCAGCAGCTCCTGCACCACCTCCAGATGGCCTTTTTCGCTGGCCGGGGTGATGCCCACGCCGCCAAAACGGGTCAGGCGGTCGAGGTCCGGCCTGGCTGGCAGCACCAGGCGCAGCAGGGTGAGATCGTTGGTCAGGCAGCTGATGAGGAACGGGTTGAAACAGGTCTGATCCTGCTGGTCGATATTGGCCCCGGCGGCAATCAGCAATTCCACGCAGGGATAATGTTTATTCAGGCTGGCAATAATAACGGCGGTTCTTTTCTGTCGGTTGGTGGCGTTAATATCCACCCCTTTCTCCAGACAGGCTTTTAATGCGTCGGCATTTCCCTGTTCGGCGGCTAGCAGAAATTCAGTAACGAGCTCATTGCTGGACATATCCACACTCCTGGTTTTCCTTTCTGATGGACTGAGCATAGCAACGGCCTGGTCAGAAAAGAATCCGCTTAAAAAGGATTCATCGACAGCCAATTCATTATTGATGTAAATTCAACAGTGGAGTCAAAACGTGCGTCTGTGCAACCTTTTCCTTATGTTTTACCGCTTTTTAAGCCCTTAAATTGCATTCTGCTTATGTTTACGCAGCCCTTGCGCCGCGCGGCCCGCAGCAAATTAGCAGAACTGTGACCGGCGTCAAATGCGTTGTAACTACTTTGTTAAAATATGTTCAAAACTGATGGGTGCCGGGAGCCATAATATGAATTCCATCTTTACCGAAGAGAACCTGCTGGCCTTTACCACTGCGGCGCGTTTTGGCAGCTTCAGCAAAGCCGCCACCGAGCTGGGGGTGACCACCTCGGCCATCAGCTACACCATCAAGCGGATGGAGACCGGCCTCGACGTGGTGCTGTTTGTGCGTAACACCCGCAGCATCGAGCTGACCGAATCCGGCTTCTACTTCTACCGCAAAGCCATAGACCTGCTGAATGACTTCCACGCCATCAAGCGCGGGATCGACACTATCTCGCAGGGGATTGAGACCCGGGTGCGGATCTGTATCAACCAGCTGCTCTACACCCCACGCCATACCGCCCGCCTGCTACAGGTGCTGAAAAAGCAGTTCCCCACCTGCCAGATCACCGTCACCACCGAGGTGTATAACGGCGTCTGGGATTCGATCATCAATAACCAGGCCAATATCGCCATCGGTGCGCCGGATACCCTGCTCGACGGCGGCGGGATCGATTACACCGAGATTGGTGCCATCCGCTGGGTGTTCGCCATCGCCCCGGAGCACCCGCTGGCGCTGGCACCGGAGCCGCTGGCCGAGAGCCAGCTGCGGCTGTACCCCAATATCATGGTCGAAGACACGGCGCATACCATCAACAAAAAGGTGGGCTGGCTGCTGCACGGCCAGGAGGCCATTCTGGTCCCGGATTTTAATACCAAGTGCCAGTGTCAGATTCTGGGCGAAGGGATTGGGTTTTTACCGGAGCATATGGCGAGAGAGGCGGTAGAGGCGGGATTACTGGTGACGCGGCGCATTAACAACCCGCGCCAGGACTCGCGCATGCTGCTCGCCACGCAGCATGCGGCTACCGGTCAGGTCACCCGCTGGATCAAACAGCAATTTGCCCCTGACGGGGTGCTGACCGGGATCTACAGTGATTTACTGTGGCGAAATTAGCTGCGGCTCTGCACCCAGAACGCGTGGATAAGGCCGGGAATATAGCCCAGCAGCGTCAGGATGATGTTGAGGATAAACGCCCAGCCGAACCCTTTGCCGATCAGCACGCCAAGCGGGGGAAGCAGAATAGTGATAACGATACGCCAGAAACCCATAGATTCTCCATACAAGCAGTCAGGTCATTGTAACAAAAGAGATTTTACCTCTAAGCGTAGCGAGTCTACGCAGAGCTGCCACCGTTGGCGTGGAGTTTTACCCTCTTTTACCCTCTTTACGCAGCTTTAGGCTGGAAATTCAGGAGTATTCCGTCCGGGACGCTGTACCCTGCCCTGCGCCTGGGCTAATGTTAGGGTCGAAACCATCACGAGGAGATAACTATGTTTTCTGTAGGCGATTATGTACAACCGCGCATGGGCGGCCCGAAACTGAAAGTGATCGAAGTGCATGAAGATCAGGTTGTCGTGGTGCAGGCGAGTAACGAGCAGGGGGAGAAATTTACCCTGAAAGCAGCGGACGTAACGCTGTATAAAGAAGAGGGTGATTTTGGCGTCTGCTAAGCAGCGGCTACCGGGCGGGGTTATTCCGCCCGATATACAGGGATTAAATCAGGAAATCATCCAGTGATTTACCTTCTGCCAGAGCCATAGCAATTGGCTTCGGCGTACGACCCTGACCGGTCCAGGTTTTTTCCTGACCGTCGACATCGGTAAAGCGATATTTTGCCGCACGCGCCTGGCGTTTTTTCGGCTGTGCCGGGGTGTTCAGCAGATTGGAACCCAGCAGATCTTCTGCTGAAATACCGTCGGCTTTCATTTTCTCCAGCAGGGCGTTAATTTTCTCACTCTGCTCGGCACGCTGCTGTTCGACTTCAGCCTGTTCATTACGTTTTTCTTCCGTGACGATGCGCAGCTTTTCGAGCATGTCTTCCAGCACTTCAAGCGAGAATTCACGCGCCGCGGCGCGAAGAGTACGAATATTATTAAGAATCTGTAATTGCGAAGTCATATTAAATGAAAACCTTTTCAAGTCGATAAAATAAGCAATAGCGGCCATGGTAATTCATTTGTTTATGAACATCCAGACAACAGAGCACGAAAATATAATTTATGTCAAATTAAATGAAATAAAGAAAATATAACGCGCGATGCTTCACTTTTTGTATGATTTATCCTGATAAACAGTTTAATGATTATTTAATTCCTGAACGTTTTAAGGGAAATTGACGAATCACGCATACCCATTCAGTTATGGTGCATAAAACCAATACCGCCTTTTCAGATTTTCTCGCTGACCAACCTTAAATTGACAGCATAACCGGCAAGTAAAATGCAGCACCTTTTCCCTCCCGGCACAGCACATGCCAGTCGTTGAAAAATAAAAACGCAACATCTTGTTTATAAATGAAAAAACAAATAACCGAAGAGAAAATGCCGCCGCGCTGGCAAAACCGATTCGTTTAGAGAATTTTAGGGACAAAACGCCTTTAAATAAAAATTTATCGCTAATTGTAGGTTTCAATGCAGAGAGATACGCTATACACGAAAAATAATCCAAACTAAAGCACTAACCCAACCTGCTTTAGCCTCTCTGTTATACGACCTTCAAGGAGTCAGGACATGTTCTCTCGGCAGTCTCGCCTGCGTCACGCGGTAGCGGATACCTTTGCCATGGTGGTCTACTGTTCGGTGGTGAACATGCTGATTGAAATATTCCTCTCCGGAATGAGCTTCGAGCAGTCGCTTTCTTCCCGTCTGGTGGCCGTTCCGGTGAATATCCTTATTGCATGGCCATACGGTTTCTATCGCGATGCGGTGATGCGTCTTGCCCGTCGCTATTCGCCGACAGGCTGGATGAAAAATCTGGCGGACGTGGTGGCCTATGTCACTTTTCAGTCACCGGTGTATGTCGCGATCCTGCTAACGGTAGGTGCCGACTGGCATCAGATCGCCGCGGCGGTCAGTTCCAATATCGTGGTGTCGATGATGATGGGTGCGGTCTACGGCTATTTCCTCGATTACTGCCGACGTCTGTTTAAAGTCAGCCAGTATCATCAGGTCAAGGCGTAAACCACAGCGACTGGCGAAAGCCAGCCGCGTTGTTATTGCGCGTCGCCAAACAGGCCTTTCAGAAAGCGTTCCAGCGCCATGCGGGAACTGAAGCCATGCGGAATACCATAATGTTCCTGATTATTGCCCCCTAAATAGAGCGGGAACTGCTGATAATGGTCGCTGGTTTTTATCTCTGAAGCAGGCTCCGCAAAGGAAAGACTTCTCTCTTTCAGCGTCGGGTGAATGATCAGCGCCGTGCGCCCCATACGGGCTTCGCGGTTCACATAAACATAATTATCGCCACGACGGTACCCGTATGCTCTTGGGGTTACCACATCCACGGTAAATCCCGCTTTTTCAAGTTCGCGCGCAACCTCATCGGGTCGTAAATACATATTCTTTCCTCGTTATCATTTCCTGCGGGGCAACCTTACCGTATTGAGCATTAGCAGGGCTTTCAGAAAAATCCATAAACGGCCTGATAAGCCGTGACCGGCTTCAGATATTAAAAAGGTGGTCTAAACTGTTAATTACCGCAAATACAAGGGAGAAGCATATGTTTAACCGTTCAAACCGAAACGATGTTGACGACGATGTTCAGGATATCCATAACGATGTCAGGAAATTAGCGGATTCGCTGGAAAGCGTATTGAAATCCTGGGGATCGGATGCGAAGGACGAAGCGGACGACGCCCGACGTAAAGCTAAATCGCTGCTGCGTGAAACCCGTGACCGTCTGCAGGGTCGCTCCACCGGCAAGCAGGCCGCCTGCGATGCCATCGGCTGCGCCAGCACCTTTATCCGTGAACGTCCAGTGTGTGCGGTAGGGACCGTCGCTGCGGTGGGGATCTTTATCGGCGCACTGCTCGCCCTGCGTAAATAATCTCCGATCCGGCTCTATCCTCCTTTGCCCCCATGCCCTGCGGTGTGGGGGTTTTTCTTTTTTAAGTCCGCAAGCGCCCTCTCCCGCTAATCCCATCACCGGCAGATAATCTCGCTGAAATTCCCATATCTTGTATGGTTGAAACTTACGACAACTACATCTAGTATTCCCTTTAGCAAGACAGACTCCTGGTGACGCCCTAACTGGCGTCGGAATCCTATTCTAGATGGAAATACGAATCATGCGCATTATTATTTACACTCGAAACGACTGTGTGCAGTGCCATGCCACCAAACGCGCGATGGAGAGCCGCGGCATCGCCTTTGAACTGGTGAATGTTGACCTGGTGCCGGACGCGGCTGAGACCCTCCGCGCCGGGGGATTTCGTCAGCTGCCGGTGGTGATCGCCGGGGAGACACGCTGGTCCGGTTTTCGTCCGGACCTGATTAACCGTCTGCCCCAGCCTGCCCAGGCCGCCCGGGCATGAGCCTGCTCGTCTACTTCTCCAGCAGCTCGGAGAACACGCACCGCTTTATCACGCGCGTCGGGCTGCCCGCCGTGCGCATCCCGCTGAACGAGCGGGAGCGGATCCAGGTAGACGAGCCTTTTATTCTGGTGGTGCCCAGCTACGGCGGGGGCGGAACGGCCGGGGCGGTACCGCGTCAGGCGATCCGCTTTCTCAACGATCCGCATAACCGGCGGCTTATCCGTGGGGTGATAGCCGCCGGCAACCGTAACTTCGGCGAGGCGTTTGGCCGCGCCGGGGATGTCATCTCACAAAAATGCGGCGTGCCGTACCTGTATCGCTTCGAGCTGATGGGGACGGAGCAGGACGTCGACAACGTGCGTAAAGGAGTGAACGAATTTTGGCAACGACAACCGCAGAGCGCGTAATGCAGCGATCGACCGATTTCCATGCGTTGAACGCCATGCTGAACCTGTACGATCGCGACGGGAAAATCCAGTTCAGCAAAGATCGTGAGGCGGTGGACGCCTTTTTTAACGCCCACGTCGACCCTAACAGCATGACCTTTGCCAGCCCGCAGGCGCGTCTCGATTATCTGGTCAGCGAGAGCTATTACGATCCAAAGGTGCTGGCACGCTTCGATCCTGCCTTCGTGCTGGCGCTGTTTGCTCACGCCCACGCCAGCGGTTTTCGTTTCCAGACCTTCCTCGGCGCATGGAAGTTCTACACCAGCTACACGCTGAAAACCTTCGACGGCAAACAGTATCTCGAACACTTTGAGGATCGGGTGGTGATGGTGGCCCTGACCCTCGCCCAGGGGGATGAATCCCTCGCCCGCCAGCTCACCGACGAGATGCTCGCCGGACGCTTCCAGCCCGCGACGCCCACCTTCCTCAACTGCGGCAAGGCCCAGCGCGGGGAGCTGGTCTCCTGCTTCCTGCTGCGTATTGAAGACAATATGGAGTCAATTGGCCGCGCCGTGAACTCGGCGTTACAGCTCTCCAAACGCGGCGGCGGAGTGGCGTTTTTACTCTCGAACCTGCGGGAAGCGGGCGCGCCGATCAAGCGGATTGAGAACCAGTCCTCCGGGGTGATCCCGGTGATGAAAATGCTGGAAGATGCCTTCTCCTACGCCAATCAGCTGGGGGCGCGCCAGGGGGCCGGGGCGGTCTATCTTCATGCCCATCACCCGGATATCCTGCGGTTCCTTGATACCAAACGGGAAAACGCCGACGAAAAAATTCGCATCAAAACCCTGTCGCTGGGGGTAGTGATCCCGGATATCACCTTCCAGCTGGCGAAGGAGAACGCTGAGATGGCGCTGTTCTCCCCCTATGACGTGGAGCGCCTCTACGGCAAACCCTTTGGCGATGTGGCGGTGAGCGAGCTGTACGACACGCTAGTGGCGGATCCGCGGGTCCGTAAATCCTGGCTCAACGCCCGGGAGTTCTTCCAGCGGCTGGCGGAGATCCAGTTTGAGTCCGGCTATCCGTACATCATGTTCGAAGACACGGTGAACCGCGCCAACCCCATTGCCGGGCGCATTAACATGAGCAACCTGTGCTCGGAGATTTTGCAGGTCAACAGCCCCTCGACCTATGACGAGGATCTGGACTACACCCGGGTCGGGCACGATATCTCCTGCAATCTGGGCTCGCTGAACATTGCCCACACCATGGACTCCCCGGACTTTGGCCGCACCGTCGAGACCGCGGTACGCGGCCTGTCGGCGGTGTCGGACATGAGCCACATCCGCAGCGTGCCGTCGGTGGAGGCCGGGAATGCCGCCTCCCACGCCATCGGCCTCGGACAGATGAACCTCCACGGCTATCTGGCGCGGGAGGGGATCGCCTACGGCAGCCCGGAGGGGCTGGATTTCACCAACCTCTATTTCTACACCATCACCTGGCACGCCCTGCATACCTCGATGATGCTGGCCCGGGAAAAGGGGCAGCGCTTCGCGGGCTTTGACCAGTCGCGCTACGCCAGCGGGACGTACTTTGATCAGTATCTGGAGAACGACTGGCAGCCGAAAACGGAGAAGGTGCGCGCCCTGTTTGCCCGGGCGGGCGTGACCCTGCCGACGCGGGAGATGTGGCAACAGCTGCGGGAGGACGTGATGCAGTACGGCATCTACAACCAGAATTTGCAGGCGGTGCCGCCCACCGGGTCGATCTCGTATATCAACCATGCCACCTCGAGCATTCACCCTATCGTCTCGAAAATTGAGATCCGCAAAGAGGGTAAAACCGGGCGCGTCTACTACCCTGCCCCCTTTATGACCAACGACAACCTGGCCCTGTATCAGGACGCCTATGAGATTGGCCCGGAAAAGATTATCGATACCTACGCCGAGGCGACAAAGCACGTCGACCAGGGGCTGTCGCTGACGCTGTTCTTCCCGGACACCGCCACCACCCGCGATATCAACAAAGCGCAGATCTACGCCTGGAAGAAAGGGATCAAGACCCTGTACTACATTCGCCTGCGCCAGCTTGCGCTGGAAGGCACCGAAACAGAAGGCTGCGTGTCCTGCGCGCTGTAAGGAGAGAGGATGAAACTGTCACGGGTTCAGGCCGTTAACTGGAACAAGATTGAAGATGATAAGGATCTGGAGGTGTGGAACCGCCTGACCAGCAACTTCTGGCTGCCGGAAAAGGTGCCCCTGTCGAATGATGTGCAGGCCTGGGCCACCCTCAGCCACGCCGAGCAGCAGCTTACCATTCGCGTCTTCACCGGCCTGACGCTGCTCGACACGGTGCAGAACACGGTGGGTGCCCCCGGGCTGATCGCCGATGCGCTGACCCCGCACGAGGAGGCGGTGATGTCGAACATCAGCTTTATGGAGGCGGTGCATGCCCGCTCCTACAGCTCGATCTTCTCCACGCTTTGTCAGACCAAAGACGTGGATGCGGCCTACCGCTGGAGCGAAGAGAGCATCCCGTTGCAGCGCAAAGCCCAGCGGGTGCTGGAACACTATCGCGCCGACGAGCCGCTGAAGAAGAAGATCGCCAGCGTGTTTCTGGAGTCGTTCCTGTTCTACTCCGGCTTCTGGCTGCCGATGTACTGGTCGAGCCGGGGCAAGCTGACCAACACTGCGGATCTGATCCGGCTGATCATCCGCGACGAGGCGGTGCACGGCTACTACATCGGCTATAAGTTTCAGAAAGGGCTGGAGAAAGTGAGCGCCGCGGAGCGCGAGGCATTGCAAGGCTTTGCGCTGGATCTGCTGATGGATCTGTATGACAACGAGCTGGCCTATACCGACGAGCTGTACGCAGGGACCGGCTGGGAGGAGGATGTGAAAGCCTTCCTCTGCTACAACGCCAACAAGGCGCTGATGAACCTCGGCTACGAAGCGCTGTTCCCGCCGGAAATGGCGGAGGTCAACCCGGCGATCCTCGCCGCGCTGTCGCCGAACGCCGACGAAAACCACGACTTCTTCTCGGGATCCGGGTCGTCGTATGTGATGGGTAAAGCGGTCGAGACCGAGGACGAGGACTGGAATTTCTGAGGATTGGGCAACCCAGGAATTTTTAATATTTTTTAAGGCAGTAGCCACTCTTTTTATATTGGCTACTGCCTTATGTGATCGCTAAAAGCCAAAAATTGCGTGTGATCATGATCACACAGAAAAATTTACGTTAAGATTAATGTGCATATTTTATACATGTTATCAAGCTGGAAAGGATGCCTGCACATTGTTTGATGGTAACTTTACTCTGTGGCGAGCATTTGATGATCACTCTTCATTCTATAAAAACGCATTATAATTTACATAAAAGCAGCAAAATACTTCACACGGCGATCACATTTATTACCGTGCTTCTGTTTCTGCCGCTCCTGCGAGAGCTTTCTCCGCGCGTGGCGATTGACCACACGACTATTTATGTGGCCTATTTGCCCATCAGCCTTTTTATCGCCCTGGTCGGCATTTATGGTGCCAGCGTATTACCCGCGTTAACCCTGGCAACCTATATCTCCTTCCAGCACGAACTGAATCTCAACGTCAGCCAAACCTGGGCGGTGACGCTCAGTTTGATGATCCCCCTGGCGATTGTGCAGTGTATTTTACATAACAGGCTCGGACGCTATGCCAGAATTGATATCACCAAAAGTACAGGTATCTTTGTCCGGCTGTGGTGTTTTGGCTTTATTTATCCCCTGCTCGCCCAGACGGCAATGTATATTGTCGGCGCGCTAACCTTCATTCCCGATGATTTTCAATATTACTTTTCGGCCAGTGAAATTCGCCTGTTGATCCTGAATTTGCAAAGCCTGATGATGCCCGCCGTGGTCTTTAGCTCTGGCCTGTACTATTTATTACGCTTCCTCACCTCATGGAATTATGTCCGCAAGTTCTGCATAAAGAATATCCTCGAGATACGTAACCGAGCCCGCTTAATTGTCTGGATGATAATTACTGCCGGGCTGATATTGATCTATACCAACGTGAGCCAGTACCCGGTGATCTCCAGCTACGCCATTCCGCTGGTGTTTCTGGCCTTCGTGTATGGGGTGATTAATTTTAGTGCGGCGTTTATCTCGCTGACCTGGCCGTTTGCCATCTTTATCCTCATTACCGGCAACCCGCAGTTTATAAAGATTGTCGAAAAAGGTCAGCTTTTAACCTCGTTCTCCGCCTTTTTTATCGTCTTCACCATCGCCAATGCCTACCTCGCCACCATGAAGAGAAACCTGAAGCAGGCCAACGTTAAAATAACCAACGCCGCCTTCCGGGAGCCGCTGACCATGCTGCCGAACCTGCTGCTGATGAACAAAGATCTTCAGCAGCTGACCTACCCGGCGATGCTTTGTTACGTCAAAATATTTTCTGCCGATAACCTGGATAAGCATCTTGGCTTTACCTTCCGGGTGAATGCCAAAGTCGCCGTCTATTATCTACTGAAAAAGTTTCTCCCGGCAAAATGCGGTGTCTATTCCGTTCCTTATGGCGATTTGCTGGTTGTTCTGCCGGAGAAAGGCGGCAGAAGCGTCCTGCAGGAGCTGCTGAAGAAGCTGAATCAGGCCAAAACCTATGCCCGGGTGAGTGACGTGGAGGTTGCGTTCGGCCTGGCGTGGGTGACATACAACGCGAGCGCTGATTTAAGTAAATCTGTCTCCGAGCTTGATTATCTGGCGACCACCAAAGGCGCGGATCACATTAGTGCGCTTGATAAAAACCAGGATTTCATCGAGCAACACATGACCCTGGATATCGCGTTGGTGCAACAGCTTAAGCAGGCCTTGCTCCGTAATGAGATCGTGCTCTATGCACAAAAAATAGAGCATAGTCACAGCGACAAACAATATTATGAAATTCTCTGCCGGATGAAGCTCGACGGTAAAATCGTGACGCCGGATAAATTTATCCCGACGATTACGGAATTTGGTCTGTGCGGATTGCTCGACTTCAAGGTGCTGGAGAGCTTTATCGATTTTTATCATGACAATCTGGCCACATGCCAGGGGATTCGTTTCTCCCTTAATATCACGCCGGAAACCCTGGCAGATGAACATACGGCGGAACGCATTATTTTCATGTTTGAGAAAAAGAATAAAAAGCCCGACAACATTGTCTTTGAGGTCACGGAAGAGCAGTTGTTCTTAAATGAGAGAAATGTCCTCAACAATATTAAATCCTTACGTAACCATGGCTTTGAAATTGCTATTGATGACTTTGGCACCGGTTATGCGAACTATGAAAGGCTAAAAAACCTTGATGCCGACATCGTCAAAATTGACGGCATGTTCGTTAAAGAGATCATCAGTAACAAAGTGGATCAGCTGATTGTAAAGTCGATCATTGATATTGCCCGGGCAAAAGGCATGTCCATCGTTGCGGAGTATGTCGAGACAGAGGCACACCAGGCGCTGTTATTGCAGCTTGGCGTGGACTATCTGCAGGGCTATTACATAGCGAAGCCGCTGCCGCTGGAATGCATTATGAAAGACAAAGCAGATTCCAGCGAAGTTTACGGGGGATAAAACGTTATGTATCTCTTTTCCAGAAAGAAAATCGCCAGCAAAGTTTATGCGATCTCCGCCGCCGTCTGCGCACTGTTTCTGACCATCATGATGGCATTTATTTTCCTGCATCAGAAAAATGAAGCCATCAGGCTGACAAATGAGGTGCGGGCTAAGCTGCTGACTATTTTTGATGAGAATGAAAATATAGCCGATGCCATTACGACCAAATATACCACCTCCCTGCAAAACGGCGGGTGTGAAATCCCGGCGCTGGCAAATGATAATGGTCAGTGGCACTGGCAGAAATCGGCCCTCGCCGCCGGGGATTACGGCAGTCTGTTTCTGAACACGCCGCCTGGTTTGAATGAGCGATGTCTGCTCTCGTCGGCCATGTTTGTGCGGAACTACATTGCGAAAAGCGATCTTTCCACTAAAGAGGGTTTTCGCTATATCATCTCCATGCGGCAGAAAATGTTCTACTTTTTCAGCAGCATCCATTCCGACAGCTTTGCAATTGAAGATTCGACGATGTTCAATAATCTGCAATTTTATATTCCGAGCATGCCGGATTACTACAAGCGCAAACTGACCCACAAACTGACGCAAAAAGGGACAGTCGCCACACCCATCTATCATGATTTGATCACCCGAAACAGCGCCTACAGCGTGGTGAGCTTTATTTATGACCTGAACAGCAGCAATGTGCCGGTCGCTTACCTGCTCTACGATCACAATCTTGAAGAGCTGCATGGCCTGGCGAATACCTTAGCCCGCCATAATAAATGGGTGAAGATAACCCTGCATGAGACGGACAGCCCGAACAAACTGTGCATTTATGGCTGCGATATCAACGACCACTTCCAGACCAACGTTGAATCCCCGCTGTCATCGCAGTTTAAAGTGATAACCCATATCAACATTATCGAATGTATTTATCACAGCATGATGTTCAAACTGCTGCTGCCCTTCACGTTGCTGCTGTTTGTGCTGGTCGTGAAACTGACATCACGCTATCTGACGCGTGTTGCACGGCACACGTTAATTGACCACTTAACGGGCCTGTACAGCCGAAAAATCGAATCTGAACTCAAGCACGCCACGCTTGAAAGCAGTTTTTTTGCCCTGGTGGATTGTAATAAATTTAAGATCGTTAACGACAGGTATGGTCATGCGGTGGGCGACAAGGTGCTCCAGAGGGTCGCTGACGTGATTAAACATACGATCCGCAGAGAAGATATCGCTATTCGTTACGGCGGTGACGAGTTTCTGATCATTCTCAAAACTGAACACAAAAGCGTTGCGCAGCGTGTAATGCAAAGGATTGCTGAAGAGATTGCCCGACGGCCAATCGGGGTGAATGGCGAAGCGATAACCAGTACTATTTCTTATGGGATCAGCAAGTTTAGCCGGGACCTCAAAACCAGCATTCTGCTGGCCGATAAGGAGATGTACAAAATGAAAAAACAGCAGGCACCGTCGCCCGCGAAATAAGAAAATAAAAAACCCGCTCAAGGCGGGTTTATTTTATTATCAGCAGAGATTAACTGCTCAGGCTATTACCTTCATCGCTATCGTAATAACTACTGATAATTAACGCAGATTACAGAACGGTGACGTTTCCGGCAGCAGGACCTTTAGCGCCATTTTCAATGGTGAAGGAGACCTTCTGGCCTTCTTCCAGCGTTTTAAAGCTGTCGCTCTGGATAGCAGAGAAATGTACGAAGACATCTTTGCTGCCGTCATCAGGGGTGATAAAGCCGAAACCTTTATCTGCGTTAAACCATTTTACTAAACCAGTCATTTTATTAGACATAGATAATTCCTTAATGATGAGCCACTTAACCGCGGCGATGATGGCCTGTATTGCGAGAGTTACTTACCTGGCACTTAGGAGGAGACTCATGAAGAAGGGTATCTTTGGATAACACTTGAACTGAGGACTGCTTTACTAAAACTGCTTTCGTAAGGTCTGTTTTCCAAACCGATGGCGCTATTAAGACATAGAAAAATTAGCGGCGCAATGTTTATATTATTTATTTTACCCGTTTAAACACCCGGATGGCTGAATGGCTGACAGGTCTTCTGCCCTTTATATTTCAGCTTTACGGAACGAGGGAATATATTCCCGATTAAAGAATAAGATGGCTCTGGTTTTTAATTTAATGTGCTACAAAAAAAAGCAGCCCCAGGGGGGCTGCTGTGCTCGTTTTTATGCCGGGTGGCGCTGCGCTTATCCGGCCTACAAAACTACAAAACGCCTGGCTGGTGTTACCCTTTTGCCATCTCCTTCAGGTGCTTTTTCAGCTTGTGATACTCATCAATCACATACTGTTCCGCCCTCTGTTGGTCGACAATCGGCTCCACGCGCACGGCGCAATACTTATACTCCGGCGTTTTGGTAATCGGGCTCAGGTTCTCCGTCACCAGCTCGTTACAGGCCCCAATCCACCACTGGTAGGTCATGTACACCGCACCGATATTCGGGCGATCGCTGACCTGCGCACGGGTAATGACTTTGCCTTTGCGCGAGGTAACCCAGATCAGGGCTTCGTCCTCGATACCGAGACGCTTCGCGTCGGCGGTGTTGATCTGGGCATAGCCCGGTTCATCCGCCAGCGCGGCCAGCGCCGCACAGTTACCGGTCATCGAGCGGCACGAGTAGTGGCCGACTTCACGCACCGTCGACAGCACCAGCGGGTACTCTTCGGTGAGCTTGTCGATTGGCGCAACCCAGTCGCAGGTATAGAGCTGCCCCAGCCCGTTCGGGGTGGAGAACTCTTTCTCGAACAGGTAATCCATCCCCTGATCGGCCTCTGACTCGTCGCGGCACGGCCACTGGATATAGCCCAGCTCGCCCATCTTCTCGTAGGTGGCACCGTAGAAATCCGGGCACAGATGACGCAGTTCATCCCAGATCTGCTGGGTGTTGTCATAGTGCATCGGATAGCCCATCCGGGTGGCGATTTCACTGATGATCTGCCAGTCCGTTTTCAGGTCCCACTTCGGCTCAACGGCTTTAAAGAAGCGCTGGAATCCGCGGTCGGCAGCGGTGTAGACCCCTTCGTGCTCACCCCAGGAGGTGGACGGCAGGATCACATCGGCGGCGGCCGCGGTTTTGGTCATAAAGATATCCTGCACAATGACCAGCTCCAGCTCCTCAAAGGCCTTACGCACCGCAGACAGCTCGGCGTCGGTCTGGAGGGGATCTTCCCCCATGATATACGCAGCACGCACTTCGCCGTGGGCCGCCCGGTGAGGCAGCTCGCTGATGCGGTAGCCGGTATGGGCAGGCAGAGATTCCACGCCCCAGGCTTTGGCGAACTTGGCCCGGTTGTCCGGGTTGTTGATGTACTGATAACCCGGATAGGTATCCGGCAGCGCACCCATGTCGCACGCGCCCTGCACGTTGTTCTGACCGCGCACCGGGTTAACCCCCGCGTACGGTTTGCCGAGGTTGCCGGTCAGCAGCGCCAGGCTGGTCAGGGAACGTACGGTTTCCACCCCCTGGTAGAACTGGGTCACGCCCATGCCCCAGAGAATGGCCGCATTTTCCGCTGCGGCGTACATCCTTGCCGCCTGACGGATCTCCTGGGCGCTCACCCCGGTGATCTCTTCAACGGATTCCGGCGTGTAGCCTTCGACAATTTTGCGATACTCTTCGAAGCCCTCGGTACGTGCCGCCACAAAGGCGCGGTCGTACAGCTGCTCTTCGATAATCACGTGCCCCATCGCATTCAGCAGCGCGATGTTGGAGCCGTTTTTCAGGGCGATGTGCATATCGGCAATGCGCGCGGTTTCGATTTTGCGCGGATCGCAGACGATAATCTTCGCCCCATTGCGTTTTGCTTTGATGACGCGATTCGCCACGATAGGGTGCGAATCCGCCGGGTTGTAGCCGAAAATAAACACCATATCGGCATTCTCGATGCCAACAATGGAGTTACTCATTGCGCCGTTACCGACCGACTGGTGCAGACCTGCAACCGATGGGCCGTGTCAGACGCGCGCGCAGCAGTCGATATTGTTGGTACCGACTGCCGCGCGGGCAAATTTTTGCATCACATAGTTAGTTTCATTCCCGGTGCCGCGCGATGACCCGGTGGTCATGATCGCATCCGGCCCGTGAGCGGCTTTGATGGCGTTGAGTTTAGTGGCAACGTAATCCAGCGCTTCGTCCCAGGAGACGGCCTCCAGCTTGCCGCCGCGCTCGCGACGGATCATCGGGGATTTCAGGCGCGGGGTCAGGATCTGCGTGTCATTGATAAAATCCCAGCCGTAGTAGCCTTTCAGGCAGAGATCGCCCTGATTGGTCTTACCCTGTGCCGCTTCAGCCTTGACGACTTTGCCGTTATCGACCACCAGGTTGATTTTGCAACCCGATGCGCAATAGGGGCAAACCGTGACGACTTTCTTCATCGGTAGTTACTCCGTTAGTAATATGTCCTCAGCGGTATGCATTAAGTGTGCCAGCATGAAGTCAGAAATTAAGTATCTGAATTACTGGGAAAATATGGGAGGGATTTTGCGGGGAGGCCGCCGTTCGTCATAAATGTCATGACGAACGGACAGGGATGACGCTAGCGCACCACCAGCGCGTCGTAGCCTTTAAAGCGGTAGTTAATCAGGGAGGCGATCCAGCAGAGGATAAACAGCCCGACCACGATAAACCCGGCGTTGCCGAGGTTGTCATTCAGGGCCGCCACGCCGTTCCACAACCCGCCGGTCAGATTAAATTTATTCGCCAGCAGGCCCAGCGCTTCCAGCCCGCCGATAAACAGCGCCACCACCACCGAGGTGCCGGTGATGGTCATGTTGTAGTAGAGCTTGCGCTGCGGCTTGTTGAAGGCCCAGCCGTAGGCACCCACCATAATCAGGTTGTCGAGGGTGTCGATCAGCGCCATGCCGCTGGTGAACAGCAGCGGGAAGACCATGATCGCCCATACCGACATGCCGCTGGAAGCCCCGGCCGCGGAGATCCCCAGCACCCCGATCTCGGTGGCGGTATCAAAGCCGAGGCCAAACAGGAAGCCCACCAGATACATATGCCAGCTGCGGGTTACCAGGCGGAACGCCGAGCGGAACAGCCAGTTCATCACCCCGCCGCGGGCAAAGGAGACCTCTTCCGGCACCTTCTCGCCGCGCTTCATTTTGTTAAAGCTGCCCCAGACGTCGCGCAGGATCGCCAGGTTGACCAGCGCCATCGCCAGCAGGAAAAAGGCCGACACTGCCGTGCCGATGGTGCCGCCGGTCTCGTGGAACCACTCCATGTTGCGGCTGAACGCGGTGGCGGTGGCGGCGATGGCAATCGAGGCCAGCACTACAATGGAGGAGTGGCCCAGCGAGAACCAGGCCCCCACCCCGCACGGGCGTTTGCCCTGCTGCATCATCTTGCGGGTGACGTTATCAATGGCGGCGATGTGGTCGGCATCCACCGCGTGGCGCAGGCCGTAGCACCAGGCCAGCAGGCTGGCCGCCATCAGCGACGGGGTGTTGTGAAAGAGGTAAAACGCGGTGCCCCAGGCAAGAATATTGGTGGCGATCAGGGCCAGCATCAGCGCCATGGCTTTGGGGTGGTTGTTGAAGTATTTGATAAACATCGTTATATCCCGATTGAAGAAAGAGACGCGGCAGCAATCACTGCCTGTCCAAATGCAATCGCGCCGTCTCCGGCGGGCAGTCGCCCGGGAAACAGCACGGTAAAATCGCCCAGCCAGAACTGCAGGCGTTCCCGCAGGAGCCGGTTATGCATCACCCCGCCGCTGCACAGGATGGTGTCGAGGTTGCGCATCCTGGCGTGCAGCGCCGCCAGCGTCGCCAGACCCTGGGCCAGCGCGTCGTGGAACGCCCAGGCGCGTGCCTCAGCAGAGGCCTGCCAGCCCAGCCACTGTTGCCAGAAGGTGGCCATATCCAGCTCGCCGTTGATGACCTGCACGGTGACCGGATGGCTGACCGGCCCGCCGCGCAGCGCCAGAGCCTCCAGCCGACAGGCGGCCTCCCCTTCATAACTGAGCTGCGCCGGAGCACAACCGGTTGCGGCGGCCACCGCGTCAAACAGCCGTCCGGCGGACGAGGCCAGCGGAGAATTCACCCCGCGGGCAATCGCCTGGGCCAGCGGCGGCCAGGGTTGATCCAGCAGTACTCTGGCCTCAGGCAAGGTCTGCCACTCAGGCACAAAGGCCTGGAACTGGGCCAGCAGGTTGCGCCACGGCTGACGCGCCGCCAGGTCACCGCCGGGCAGCGCCACCGCGGGCAGGCCGCCGAGCCGGTCGCAGCTGCGGTAGTTGACCCTCAGGCACTCCCCGCCCCACAGCGCGCCGTTTTCCCCCTGACCGATACCGTCAAGTACCAGGGCGATAACATCTCCGCCGTCCCGTGGCCAGCCGTGTTCCGCCAGACAGGCCGCGGCGTGGGCGTGGTGATGCAGAACACGATGGTGCGGCCAGGGCATCTGTTCCCCCAGGCGAGTTGATTGATAGCCGGGATGGGCATCCGTCACCACGCCCTCGGGGCTGAACTGCCAGAGTTCCTGAAGGGCATTGAGCGCCTGCTGCCACTGGGCCAGCGCGTCGTCATCCCCGAGATCGCCCAGGTGCTGACTGAGGATCGCCTCCCCGCCGCGCACCAGGCAGAAGGTGTTTTTCAGATCCGCGCCAAGACACAGCAGCGAAGGCACGTTGTCAAAACCGGGCGGCAGCGGCAGCGCATCCGGGACATAGCCCCGGGAGCGGCGCAGCATCTCCCCGCTGGCGCGCAGCACCGAGTCGTCCATACGCTGGACGATGTCGCGGTTATGCAGCAGCCAGCCGTCGGCGATACCGTCCAGATCCCGCATAGCCTGGTCGTTGGTCAGCGCAGGCGGGCAGCCGTTCAGGTTGCCGGAGGTCATCACCAGGGGGCAGTCCAGATCCTGCATCAGCAGGTGCTGGAGCGGGTTCGCCGCCTGCATCACTCCCACCTCGTTCAACCCCGGGGCGATGGCTTCGCAGCAGGTCAGCAACCGTTTATCCACCAGCACAATCGGCGCTGCCGTGGAACGCAGCAGCGTCTGAGCCTCTAAGGGGAGTGCCCCGGCTAATCGTGACGGGATCATCACCGCCAGCGGTTTCGCCGGACGCCCCTTGCGCTCACGCAGCCGGGTAACCGCCTGCTGATTACCGGCATCGCAGGCCAGATGAAAGCCGCCGAGCCCCTTTATCGCCACGATCCCGCCCTGCTTCAGTAGCGCCTCCGCGGCCCGCAGGGCGTGGTCTTTCTCTGCGCGCGCTTCGCCGCACACCCAGCTCAGCTGCGGCCCGCACTCCGGACAGGCCACCGGCTGGGCGTGAAAGCGCCGGTCGGCCGGGTTGCGGTACTCCGCTTCGCAGGCCGGACACAGGGCAAACTCCGCCATGGTGGTGGCCGGGCGGTCGTAAGGCATCGCCCGGATAATGGTGAAGCGCGGCCCGCAGTGGGTGCAGTTGATAAAGGGATAGCGGTAGCGACGCTCCTGCGGATCGTTCATTTCGGCCAGACACGCCGGGCAGGTGGCGGCATCCGGCACCACCTGGGTGGTCATCCCCCCCTGCCGGCTTGGCAGAATGGTGAAATCCACCGGCAGCGGTGCCCAGTGCCACGGCTGCTCGCTGATGTCGTCAATGTGCGCCAGCGGCGGGCCACCGGCTGCCAGCCGGGTAATGAACGCCTGCGACTCACCGGCCAGGCGCACCACCACCCCGGCCCCGTCGTTGCAGACGTCGCCCTTCAACCCCAGCTGCCGGGCCAGTTGCCAGACCCAGGGGCGAAACCCCACCCCCTGGACTTTGCCGCGGATGCGCAGCAGCGTGCCGTTTGTACTCATGAATTAACTCTCTACTGCCTCACGCAGGCGTTGTTTCATCGCGCTGTAGGTGGTCTGGGCATAATTTTCCGCCCAGGATTGATCGGCAATGGTGTCGATCTTCACCGCGCAGTATTTGGTTTCCGGTGTTTTCGAGACCGGGTCGAGGTTGTCCTGGGTCAGCTCGTTGCAGGCTCCAATCCACCACTGATAGGTCATGTATACCGCCCCCTGGTTGATGCGGTCGTTCACGTCGGCGCGGCTGATCACCTTCCCACGGCGGGAGCTGACCCACACCAGTTGACGGTCGCGAATGCCGAGCTTCTCTGCATCCTGCGGGTTGATCTGTACAAAGCCCGGCTCGTCCGCCAGGGTTTGCAGCGCCGCGCAGTTGCCGGTCATCGAGCGGCAGGAGTAGTGCCCCACCTCGCGCACGGTACAGAGCACCAGCGGATAATCGGCGTCCGGCATCTCCGCCGGTTTGCGCCACGGGGCGGCAAAGAGCTGGCCTTTGCCGCTCGGGGTGTCGAAGCGGTTGCCCTCGTACAGCCACGGGGTGCCCGGATGATCGAGAGTCGGGCACGGCCACTGGATATGCCCCATCTCGCCCATTTTTTCGTAAGTCACACCGTAGAACAGCGGACAGAGCGCGCGTATTTCGTCCCAGATCTGCTGGTTGTCGCGGTAGGCCATCGGATAGCCCATGGCGGTGGCGATCAGGCTGATGATCTCCCAGTCGCGCTTGACGTTGCCCTTCGGCTCAACGGCTTTTTCAAAGCGCTGGAAACCCCGGTCGGCGCAGGTAAAGACCCCGCCGTGTTCGCCCCAGGAGGTGGCGGGCAGCAGCACGTCCGCCGCCTCGGCGGTTTTGGTCATAAAGATGTCCTGCACCACCACGAAGTCGAGGGCCTCAAACCCTTTGCGCACCAGGCCCAGATCGGCTTCAGTCTGGAGCGGATCTTCCCCCATGATGTAATAGGCTTTGACCTTGCCCTCCAGCGCGAGGTGCGGCACTTCGGTGATCCGCACGCCGACCTGGTCATCCATCAGGGCAGGATCGACGCCCCACGCCCGGGCGAACTTCTCGCGCACCTGCGGATCGGTCACGTCCTGATAGCCGGGGAACTGGTTGGGGATCACCCCCATGTCGCACGCGCCCTGAACGTTGTTCTGCCCGCGCACCGGGCCGACGCCGCAGTGTTCGCGCCCGAGGTTGCCGGTGAGCAGCGCCAGGGTGGAGAGCCCTTTCACCACGTCCACCGCCTGGCCGAACTGGGTGACGCCCATCCCCCACATCACGGTGGCGGACGGGGCGGCGGCGTAGATGCGCATCGCCTCGCGGATCTGTCGGGCGCTGACCCCGGTGATCCCCTCGACGTTTTCCGGGGCGTAGCCGCTGACCGTTTCGCGCAGCGCGTCCAGCCCTTCGGTGTAGCGGGCCACGTAGTCGGCGTTGTAGAGGCTCTCGTCCAGCAGGGTGTAAATAAAGGCGTTCACCAGCGCCATGTTGCAGCCGTTGTTGATCTGCAAATGCCGGTCGGCAATGCGTGCGGTCTCAATTTTGCGCGGATCGCAGACGATCACCCTTGCGCCGTTCTGTTTGGCTTTGATCACCCGGCGGGCGACGATCGGGTGCGAGTCGGCGCAGTTGTAGCCGAAGATCAGCAGGCATTTTGAGTTTTCGATATCGCTGATGGAGTTGCTCATCGCCCCGTTGCCCAGCGTCTCCTGTAGCCCGGCCACGCTCGGCCCGTGACAGACCCGGGCGCAGCAGTCGACGTTGTTGGTGTTGAGCACCCCACGGGCAAACTTCTGCATTACGTAGTTGGTTTCATTCCCCGTTCCACGAGATGAACCGGTGGTCATGATGGCGCGCGGCCCGTAGTTAGCCTTGATGTCACTCAGGCGGCGGGCGGTGTAGCGGATGGCCTCCTCCCAGGAGACCGGCACAAACTTGCCGCCCTTCTGATAGCGGATCATCGGCTGGGTCAGGCGCGGCGTCAGCAGCCGGGTATCGTTGAGAAAATCCCAGCCGTAGTAGCCCTTCAGGCACAGCTGATTCTGGTTGGTGACGCCCTGAGCCCCTTCCGCACGCACGATTTTATTGTTGTCGACGACGAGTTTTAATTTACAGCCCGCACCACAGTACGGGCAGACGCTGGTGATTTTTTTCATCAGTAACAGACCTGCTAAAAGTGAAAAGAAAAGCCGACGCTTACAGCGCCAGCGAAGACATGTTATCGAGCGCCGCGCGGCGGCGTTTTTCCATACTCAGCTGCTCAAGCTTCTGCCTGTCGATGCAGACGATGGCATTGGTCGGACAGGCCTGAATGCAGGCCGGGCCGTCCGGCTGGTGGTAGCAGAGGTCGCACTTGTTGGCCTCGGCTTTCTCCGACTGAACCTTCAGCCCGGCCCCGATGCTGCGCACAACCGGACGCAGCACCACTTCCATCGCGCCATACGGGCAGGCGACCACGCAGGTTTTGCAGCCGATGCAGCGTTCCTGGTGAACGTGCACAAAATCGTTATCGCGGGTGATGGCCCCGTTCGGGCAGACGGTGGCGCAAGGGGCGTCTTCACACTGGCGGCACATGGTGGCCGTGGAGACGTTGACGCCTTTAATGACGTGAATGCGCGGCAGGAAGTTCTGCGGGGTCAGCGAGGCGCAGTCCTGGGTGTCGTGGTGCGACACCACGCAGGCCACTTCACAGGTACGACAGCCGATGCATTTGCTGGCATCGGCAATGATGAAACGGTTCATTCTTATCTCCGGGAATGATGATTAGCTTGCCGGAGGTATGCATAAATTGGGCCAGATATTAAGATTATGAAATTAAAGGGTTTTGTTTGGAGATGTAGCTGTCATCGTCATAAGTGACGATGACAATGACACGTCTGAATGCCGTCAGCATTCCAGGCCGGGCAAGCGAAGCGCCCCCGGCATGGCCTTTCTGGAAAGCTCCTCGCAAACTTCAAAGTAACCTTATGTAATTCAGGGTTAAGGCTTTTATTCCCGTTATCAGGCTCGTAAAGTGACTGCGTTGCGGCACATCCGCAATCGGGTGTAGGAACCCGTATTCTACATAGCGATATTTATATGTCGCGGCAGTGCGTATCCCGTTAAAATCGCGGTGGCGCTGGCGGAGCAGCCGAAAGGCTGGCCGTTTTCTATGTGGGCGGTATTCCTACCTCCGTCAGCGCTACCCCCCGAGCGTAGGAACTCACTGGGTGGTTAAATGGACTACACGTAGAGGATGTCATGATGACTACTATCCCAACCCTGACTTACCCGCAATCTGACGAACAAGTTATTCCCGCTTCCCTGACTACGCCGCTTTCTGCTGCTGCGGATCTCTTCGAGGTCGCCGATCGCTGCGCCGCGCTGGTGAGCGTACTGATCGAAACTGACGACAGCGCATCCCGCACTGCGCTCTGCGAAGGTCTGCTGCACGCGCTGCGTCAGCTGCGTGAACGCTGTGATGCCGAACTCCCGCCGCACCTTATCGTCCAGCTAATCCAGGGGGAAACACTCACCTCCTGTATGCCGGACTGCTGGCAGGAAACTGCGCCCCAGGTGGATTATGCGCTGGCTTTAGTGCAGGCGATTCTGGGTGGAACCTTGCCCGCAAGTGTCGAGAAAGAACTGGCGGGGCTGCTGCATGATTTGGTCTGGCTGCTGAACGAGTTTGTGAAGGAGCCGTATATTACGGTGCATTGAGTGCGGCTGGAATGTGGTGAAGGCTGACTGATTTCAGGTTTGATAAGGGGCTGTGGTGGGCCCCTGAATGTGTTTGGGGAAGGAGTTAGGGATGGAAGGTTCTGATATTCCATTTTTTATCAACTGAAAACATCGCGTGTTGCGTATAAGAAACAACGAATGTCTGTTAAGAGTGATGAGCGGACTTTCAAAGTCACTCTCACCACTGATTAAGTATTTTTCAAATCACGGTGAGTAGACCAATAGGAAGTATAAACACACCGATATTAGTTTCACCTACTTTTGAAATTTCCGGGTTTTCAGCCCTGAGCCAGCACTTTTCTGACGATAGGTTTCAAAACTATGTTCCTACACTTTATAACCATCAAAATATAAATAATTGGTTAAAGAACTACTTAGATTGCGGTGCAATGCCTTCTAATAGTGAAGAATATTCTTCGAAAATCCGATCGTATCGTTCTTCGTCTTTGGTCCGATTTCGTTTATGCATAAAATCAGGTACCGGATTCCCTGTTGCCCTGTAGTTAAAAATTTGGTCCTGAACTAAACGCGACTGCCTATTTAGCGCTTTTTTGTCGTAAGCGCGTTCGTTTACTACTTGCCTTAGCGTACTCTCAACAAATATGCGAAGTTCGTCTGCGCGGGCGACAGATTTCTTATTCTCACTAACGTACCGATGATAAAATTGATAAGTCGGAAGCAATATTGCCACAAATGCAATAAATTGTAGATATGTTGGATTAGTGAAAATAAATGTTATCGCAAACATAATTATGTTCAGCGCTAAAATAATACTCAGGAATGTTGAGGTTTTCTTTTTTAGACCCGCATCCCACCCCATATTCTTACTTTGACAAAGCATTACCATTAAGGGAGCAGAAACGCTCACGGGAGCATTAAGGTACCAGTTACGGAGGCGACGATCGCCTTCAGTAGATAAGTGTTTCTGAGCATACTCTATACTTTCAGAAATAGGTGTTTTTTTACCAGCAACGATTTCATTCCATTCCATTTTAAACAAACTGGTATCATACTCCTCCTGAATACGCGCTGCTTTTTTCTTACAGTTACTTACATGCTCCATTATGAAGTGGTTAATAATGAAAAACACTAATCCATAGATAGTAAGAAGTGTTTTTATCCAAGGTCCCGTATAACCTGGATAAAAACTCATTACAAAGAAAGTTAATGATAGTATTGATGGTACAACAACCCCCGCGAAAAAAGCCTTCATTAGAACAGCTTTTACATCAGAATAGATCTGGCGCTGCGCAGCAAGAAGTTTGAGCATATGAGGCTCATTTTGCTTTTCATAGAAATCGTTCATTATGCGTTTCCTACTGGGAAATCTTTACCTAACACTTTCTGCCATATTTTTCCAGATTTTTCTGGATCAGTAAATTCTATCGATAGAGCCTCTTTTGCATTGTTGGCATCTTCAAGTGCCATTTCTTGCACTTTGTTCTGCTCTTCTGAACTTAAATGATTTATATCACCTTGGAAGTTTTTTTGATCGCCAACATAACCGACGATTGCAGTAGCTAATACTTGCAAAGCATCTGCAAATTCGACATCGAGATATTGTGACATTGAATCTTTATTAAGTTCGTCATAGTGGTTTAGCATAATAGTTTCGAGTAAATATGAACCGATTGCAGGTACGCCGCGCTTACGCTTCCAATATTTAACTAAACGAATTACGTTCAGCACCTTACCACTATGCTTTTGGTTCACTCTAGTCGCACGGTCTTTATCAATACGCGGGTCGGTCTGCTTCCAGTTACCGCTGCCGTCTGGGATCAGGTAAAAAGTGTTTCCATAGCTGTCTGGTGTTGTGATGAAGGCTGGAACAATATCAAAATTCCATGTATAGGATTTCAGATTGAGAGTGGCTGCCTCTCCTTGACGTTTACTTTCAGCAGCTGAGTATTGAGGGACAGATTTTAGCGATGAAACGAATTTGTTGACGATTCTGCGTGAATTTACCCACTCACCGGTTTCGTTCAGGTAGTTTTGGAAACGGGAATTTGTCCCCGGAGATATATAGAAGGTTTTACCGCTCTGAGTGTATGTACTGCCTTCAGCATGCATGACAATCATCATATCGATGTCATCAAGTTCACGAATTTTTGTTCTTCTGGAGAATGAACCAAACCACATTTTAGGCGTACTGCTTAACAGTGGGAATGTATCATCTTTATCTGGAAAATTGGTCAGTTGCTCATCGACTAACCAATCACGGCTTCTTCTTCCGTTGCGTGTTTCATCTGCGTCTAGATTGACAAAGTTGTTCATGAGGCTATTGAAAGCAGTACTAACCTGATAAGGCATGTGTTCTTTCCTTGTTCTGGTACTACGTAAAATAAAAGTAAATCATATGGAGGGAATGCGTACAAAAAAACCCAAATCACTACATATGGTGCCTGTCATGCATTTTATACGCACTATGTTGTGCTTTTCATTAACCAAGTTTCCATTTCTATTGATTTAGGACAAGGTATAAATGTGAAAGCAGGAATGGTGCGGGATTAGAGTGATTGTAAATTTTACATTCTTAATAATGCGTTAAAAATCATACTCACCAAGCTATGAGCATTGACCTTCTCCCCTCTAATTAATGTAGTGCGGACTTAACAATATCCGCTACTGGCTCAAAGTAGCCCAACAAGAATTACCCACCTACCCCTCCATATCAAACCTGGACTTTTCAAAATCCCGATACACCTCCGGATTACTAAACGCCGGGAACTTCGCTTTTTGGGCCGCAACTTTCACCGCCTCACAATACTCTTTGTTGCCCTTGCTGGTTGATACCTTCAACGCCCTACCATCCTGCGCAAATTCCATATGCAGCCGACATTTTTTGCCCTTCCAGCGCTGTGGCTCAGCAATTTGATCGTCTATAGCCGCCTTAATCCCCCGCGCCTGCGCTCCCCATTCATCCTGATCGTCCCAGCGGCCAGAACTGCAACTACCCATAGCGGTGGTTTTATGGCATCCCGAAGGCTGTAACGGCGCACAACCTGCCGCCAGGCTGACCACAACGGCAAGCATCAACATCTTCCCTACTCTTTCATGCGTTCTCACGCCTTAAACTCCTGTGCTCATATACCCGTTAAAATTAATTTCGGTTTATCACTTTACGAAAATCAGAACGAATAAAAAACACAGGTACAGGCCCGGTAAGACGTAAGCCGCCACCGGGCAATTCCAGAGAGATACACGCAATCAGCAACCTGGTTTAAATATTGTGCTCGCATTTGCCGGGCGGCGGCTGATGCCTTGCACGGCCTACAAAACCCAGGATATCAACAAATGACGCATATTTCGTAGGCCCGGTAAGGCGCTAGCCGCCACCGGGCATTTCCAGAGAGGTAACTTCGTGGTTACGCGCTACAACTCCCCAAAGACCAGCACCCCATCCCGGTCTGGCAGACTTTCATAAACCCTCTCGACGGCAGCTTTCACCTTCTCCGTCATCGGATAATAAAACCCCACAATATCCGGCTGGATGCCAAGGAAAACCACCTCCCCCACATCCCCCTTCAGCTGATCCACCAGGTAGTTCAGCGGCATATTGTGCGTCGTCATCATAAACATCTCGGCGATGTCGTCCGGGTCGATGCGGCGGATTTCGCCGGGGTTGAGCCCCATATCCGTCGCATCAACAATCAGCAGACGCGCCGGGCGCAGCTCACGGATCGCCACTACGTCATTTTCCGGGGCGCTGCCGCCGTCGAACACCACCCAGTCGCCGCGCGGCGCTTCGCGGCACATCTCGGCCAGCAGCGGACCGGCACCGTCGTCGCCCATCATGCTGTTGCCGACGCAGAGTAATACATCAGTCACGTTGCCTCCGAACCATCAGATAGATGGCGTTTTCCTGGTGAATGGCGTGGAGCATGCCGAGCATCGCCCGGCTCCACGTCTGCTGCTGCGCTGTCTGCCGCGCCATCGCGGCATCAAAGGCGCTGGCCAACATCACAATATGATTCGCGTCGATGACGATCTCCCCGTAGCGCGGCACGCCCTCCATTTTGCGCCGCGCCTCGCTGCCGGTTTCCAGGGTGGCGATCCAGTCCAGATACGCCTCCCACGGACAGGTCAACGCCGCCTCCAGGCAGTCGATAACCCCCAGATGGTGGCCGATGGCCAGCCCGTAGTAGATCACCTGCTGGGCGTCATCGGGGGTGTTGTCATTCTCGTCAATGAACTTGCGGCTGAGCTGGCTGAAGACCACGGTTTCGCTCATCAGATGCGCTCCTGCCCGACCACCTCAAGGAGGTTGCCGACGATCTCGTTCAGACGCGGGTCGTTCTCCCGCGCCAGCCAGGCCGCCACGCTTTTGTCGCCTTCCAGCAGATGACGCATAAAGTCGTCGGCGATCTGGCGGCCATAGCGGTAACCCGCCAGACGGCGTGCGGCGCGGTCGATGCGCACCCGCAGGGGCTGAACCATCTCCGGGTGCAGCAGTTCCGCGGGCTGGTTGTCCAGCGTCCCCGGCTCGCGGGCGTGGATCTTCTGCTCCAGCAGCCCCAGCGCCATGGCAAAGCCGTACAGGGTGGCTGCAGGCGACGGCGGGCAGCCGGGGATATAGACATCCACCGG
Organism: Leclercia sp. AS011; assembly: GCF_037152535.1. NCBI lineage: Bacteria > Pseudomonadati > Pseudomonadota > Gammaproteobacteria > Enterobacterales > Enterobacteriaceae > Leclercia > Leclercia sp. AS011. The sequence continues at coordinate 248,466 of NZ_JBBCMA010000003.1, read as the reverse complement.
GACGATTTTGTCGGTGCCGCCCCAGACGCAGTACAGGTCGTGGAAGATGCCGCCGGAGTTACCGCACGCGCCGTAGGAGATACAGATTTTCGGATCCGGGGCGGATTCCCACGCGCGCAGCGCCGGGGAGCGCATCGCGCGGGTGACTGCCCCGGTAAACAGCAGAATGTCGGCGTGGCGCGGGGATGGCACCACCTTGATGCCGAAGCGCTCGGTATCAAAAATCGGCGACAGGGTAGCGAAGATCTCAATCTCGCAGCCGTTGCAGCCGCCGCAGTCGACGCGGTAGACGTAGGCCGAGCGTTTGATTTTTTTCAGCAGCGAGGCCTTCATGCTGGCGATGGACTCATCCACCGTCACCGGGACCGGGATCCCCTGTTCGTTACGTGGCCCTAACAGTTCGCTCATCGTGTCGCTTCCTTCATCTCACGGGTCAGATGGATTTTGTCCGAAGGGGTCAGCCCTTGCAGGCGCTTGCAGTCCGGGCAGGTCTCAAAACTCTCCCGGTGAGACTCCGCGCGTTTATCGCCGTTGTGGCGCAGCAGTTCGATCACGTAGTCGATCTCTTTCTGCACCGCGTACGGGCGCTCGCACACCCGGCAGTGGCAGATGTCAAAGCGCGACTGCTGGAGGAAATCGGCCTTGCTCCACACCGCCAGCTCATACTCCTGGGAGAGCTTGATGGCGGTGGTCGGGCAGACCTCTTCGCAGCGGCCGCAGAAAATGCAGCGCCCCAGGTTGAACTGCCAGAACAGCTCGCCGTTTTTCAGATCGGTCTCCACCGTCAGGGCATTCGACGGGCAGGCGTTCACGCAGGCCGCGCAGCCGATACACTGCTTAGGATCGTGCTCCGGCTTGCCGCGCATATTTTTGTCGACCGCAATCGGCTGGAGAGGATAGGACTCCGTCACCGTGCCGGTTTTGATCACTTTTTTGATAAAGGTAAACATGGGTGCTCCGGGTTATTTCAGCGGCGAGTTCTTGCGTTCAATGCTGTAGCGTTCCAGCTCTTTGTACGGCACCACCTTGCTCTTCTTCTTGCGCACATCCACCACCGTCATGCGGTCGGTGCAGGAGTAGCACGGATCGAGGCTGCCGATAATCAAAGGCGCGTCGGAGACGGTGTTGCCGCGCAGCATGTAGCGCAGGGTCGGCCAGTTGGCGTAGGTGGCCGCCCGGCAGCGCCAGCGCCACAGCTTCTGGTTGTCGCCGGTCATGCTCCAGTGGATATCATCCCCGCGCGGCGCTTCGCTGAAGCCCAGCGCAAAGCGGTTCGGGATATAGGTAAAGCCTTCCACCATCAGCTCGCCGCCCGGCAGGTTGTCGAGGCCGAAGTCGATCATGTTCAGGGCGGTGTAGACCTCGTTAATGCGCACTTTCAGACGGGAAATCACGTCGCAGCCCTGCTCGGTGTGGACCTCCATTGGCAGCAGGCCGTAACCGACAAACGGGTGATCGGCGCGGGTGTCGCGGGCGTGGCCGCTGGCGCGCACCATCGGGCCGACATTGCTGAAGTCGCGGGCGATCTGCGGGTCGAGACGCCCCACGCCCACGGTGCGCTGGTCGATGTTCGGCGTGCTCAGCAGGATGTCCACCAGATCCTGCACCTCGCGGCGCATCTGCTGGGCCAGCAGGCGGGTGGCGATCATGTCCTCTTTCAGCAGGTCGCGGCGGATGCCGCCGATCAGGTTCAGGCCGTAGGTTTTACGCGCCCCGGTGAGGATCTCCGCCATCTTCATGGAGGTCTCACGCACGCGGAAGAACTGCATAAAACCGGAGTCGAAGCCAACGAAGTGGCAGGCCAGGCCGAGGTTCAGCAGGTGCGAGTGCAGGCGTTCCACCTCCAGCAGGATGGCGCGGATCATCTGGGCGCGTTCCGGCACCACGATCCCCATCGCGTTCTCCACCGAGGTGGTGTAGGCCGTGCTGTGGGCAAAGCCGCAGATGCCGCAGACGCGATCCGACAGGAAGGTCACTTCGTTGTAGCCCATGCGGGTTTCGGCCAGCTTCTCCATGCCGCGATGGACGTAGAACAGGCGGTAGTCGGCGTCGATGATGTTCTCGCCGTCAACGAACAGGCGGAAGTGGCCCGGTTCATCGGAGGTGACGTGCAGCGGGCCAATCGGCACCACGTTGTTCTTCTTGTCCCCGAGTTCGTTAATGAACTCGTAGGTCTCTTTATCGGTGGTCGGGGCCGGGCGCTGGCGGTAATCCATGCTGTCTTTACGCAGCGGATAGAGTTCGTCCGGCCAGTCGTCCGGCAGCACCAGACGACGCTCGTCCGGCAGGCCAACCGGGATCAGGCCGTACATGTCGCGCACTTCGCGCTCGCCCCATACTGCCGCGGGCACGCGCGGGGTGACGGACGGGAACTCCGGCTTGTCGGCATCGACCTCCACGCGCACGGTGAGCCAGCAGCGGGTGCCCTGCTCCATCGACAGCACGTAGTAGACGGCGTAGCTGCCGCAGAGCTGGCGTTCGTCGTTGCCAAACAGCACCGACAGCCAGCCGCCCTGCTTGTAGTACAGGAACTCGACCACTTCCGGCAGGTAGTTAATTTTCACCGTCACGGTGATTTGATCTTTGGTCTGCCAGGCTTCATCCAGCACCACGCCCGGGAAGGCCTGGTGCAGTGCGGCGAGATAGTGTTGACCAACTTTTTCTTCAGACATGGTTATTCTCTACAGTCACGCCGCCAGCAAGGAGACGAAAGCTAAAAATGCCAGACCGAAACCGGTCCAGGTAATCCGTGAGGTGGCGTTAAAGCGCAGGCGCGCCATGCTGTTCTCAAACAGGGCGATCACCAGCACACCCACCACCAGCTTCACCACCGCAATGACGATCGCCAGCAGCAGGCCGCCGGCGGAGAACTGCGTCATCTGTCCCCAGGGGATAAACACCCCGACGAACATCTGCAGCACCACCAGCTGTTTCAGGCTGATGCCCCACTTGAGGAGCGCGAAGCCCGCGCCGCTGTACTCCGACAGCGGGCCTTCCTGCAGCTCCTGCTCGGCTTCGGCGAGGTCAAACGGCAGCTTGCCCATCTCAATAAAGGTGGCGAAGGCGCAGGCGCACAGCGCCAGTACCAGCGTCAGGGAGTGCGCCACCGGCCAGTGGTAGATGGTCGCGGTCACGGCGCTGATGTGGGTGTTGCCTGCCACCTGGGCGGCAACCCACAGCCCCAGCAGCAGGATCGGCTCCACCAGCACGCCGAGCATCGCTTCACGGCTTGCGCCAATCCCGGTGAACGGGCTGCCGGTATCAAGCCCGGCAATGGCGAAGAAGAAGCGGGCGATAGCGAAGAGGTAGATCAGGGTGATCAGATCTCCCAGCGCAGGCAGCGGCGAGGCCACGGTGATCACCGGCAGCGCGGTGGCAATGGCGAACATCACCGCCACCATCACAAAGGGCATCAGGCGGAAGACCCAGCCGGAGGCCGCCGGGGCCACGCTCTGACGGCCCAGGAGTTTGATCAGATCCCGGTACTCCTGGAAGATATCCGGCCCGCGACGGGTATGCAGGCGGGCACGCGCCACGCGGGTAATGCCCGCCAGCAGCGGCGCAACGGCAAACAGCACCAGCGCCTGAATCACAGCAAAGATGAGGGTCATGCTCAGGCTCCTCGGGAGATAACAACAACCACCAGCACCGCCAGCTCAATCAGGGCGATACGGTGGAACAACACGGCGGTGCAGTCGCACTGCCAGCCGGGGATAAAGCGCACCGGGTTGAGCCACTTACGCAGCTTCAGCACCGGGGCAAAGGACTCTTTTACCGGCATCGCAAAGCCGTGAGCGGTGATGACCATCGCGGCTTCGTGATCGTAGCCGCAGACCCAGGCAAAGCCGCGGGAGCGGTTCGCCAGGCGGTCGCCTTTGAGCAGCACCATCAGGATGAACGGCAGCAGCAGACCGGCGATCAACAGCAGGGTGATCATCGGTTGCGACACGGTGGACATCTCGCCGCCGCTGACCGGGAACAGACCGCTGACAATCGGCAGTAACCATGGGGCCGCCACGCCGCCCGCCACGCAGCAAAGCGCCGCCAGCACGGTGCTGGCGCTCATCAGCCAGGGCGCGCAGCAGGCGTTTTCCGCCTCCTTCGTGCGCGGTGCGCCAAGGAAGGTGACGCCATAGACTTTCGCCATACACATCACCGCCAGCGCGCCGGTGATCGCCAGGCCGGTAGCCAGCAGCGGCCCCAGCAGACGGGCAACGAAGGCGTCGTGGGTGCCGAGGTTAAAGAAGGACTGATAGATCACCCACTCTCCGGCAAAGCCGTTCAGCGGCGGCAGGGCTGCCATCGCCATCAGCCCCACCAGCATGGCCAGCGAGATCAGCGGCATTTTTTTGCCGATGCCGCCGAGCTTCTCGATGTCGCGATGGCCGGTGCGATACCACACCGCGCCCGCGCCGAGGAACAGCGTGGTTTTAAACAGCCCGTGGCTGATCAGGTGGTAGAGGCCGCCGGTAAAGCCAAGCGCAATCAGCAGGTTGCTGTGCAGCGCAATACCGGTGACGCCCGCCCCGAGGCCGAGCAGGATGATGCCGATGTTTTCCAGGGTGTGGTACGCCAGCAGGCGCTGGATGTTGTGCTCCATCAGGGCGTACAGCCCGCCGATAAAGGCGGTGAGCATCCCCATCACCAGCAGCAGCACTCCGAGCCACAGGGGCGGTAACGCTCCGCTCAGCGCAACGGTGAGCATGCCGTAGAGACCGACCTTCATCACCACCGTGGAGAACAGCGCCGCCGCGGGGGCGCTGGCATTAGCATGGGCCTGCGGAGCCCAGCCGTGCAGCGGGATCACCCCGGCCAGCAGGCCAAAGCCCGCCAGCCCCGGCAGCCAGACGCTGGCCCCCGGCGCCTGGGCGGTCGCCAGGGCGCTCATCGCCCCGAAGTTGAGGGTGCCGTAGAAGCTCCACGCCTGCCAGCAGGCGATAGCCAGCAGGAGGGTCCCCAGACGCCCCAGCACAAACCACAGCTTGCCGGACTGGGCGCAGCCGGTGAGAAACGCGGCGCAGAGGGCCATCACTTCGGCCATCACCACCAGCCAGCCGAGGTTATCGGCCATGATGGCGGCCACGGCGGCGGCCATCAGCAGGTTGGTCAGCAGGCCGTTGGCTTTCGCCTGCGGGTGGCGGTGCCAGGCGATGTTAAACAGGCTGATCAGGCAGGCGGGCAGGCCGATGGCGATCAGCCAAATCGCCCGGATACCGGTCATCTGCATGCCGAGGTGCAGCCAGGCCATCTCCGCGTGCAGGGGTTGCGGGGAGAGCAGCGCCATCGCCCCTGCCCCCACCGTCATGGCGCTGGCTATCGCCCCGCCAATCCCGGCGATTGCGCCGCTGAGGGGCCGGTGGGCGCAAAAAATAAGGGCCAGCACCGCGCTGATGACATACCACGCCAGCCCCTGGTTAATTAACGATAAGGCGTTCATCAAAGCTCTCCTTGTTGCGACTGGAACAGCGACAGATCGCCCAGATCCGTATGCAGGGTGAGTTCGCGCTTGTTCCGGCTGGCGCGTGCGATGTCGGCGTTATTAATCAGACGCAGGGATTTGGTCGGACAGGTGCGCACGCACGCCGGGCCGTCCGGGTCGAAGGCGCAGAGATCGCACTTCACCGCGATGGCGCGGACGCCGGGTACCCAGTCGAGGAACGGGCTGACGCGGGCGGGTGCCGGGGCGGCCATCGGGGCCTTGCTGGTATTACAGTTGGCAGGAATGGCCCGCGGGCGGCTGCCGGCAAACTCAACGGCCCCAAACGGGCAGGCAATCCCGCACAGCTTGCAGCTGACGCACAGGCTTTCATTGAGCTGGATAGCGCCGTCAATGCGGGTAATGGCATTGACCGGGCACACCTGGGCGCAGGGGGCATCTTCGCAGTGATGGCACAGCTGCGGCGCAGAGTCCTGGCTGTTGCGCATCACTTTCAGTCGCGGCTGGCTTTGCAGGCCATGCAGGCGATGGTTTTCTGAGCAGGCGGCCTCACAGGTATGGCACCCGATACAGAGCGTGGGATCAGCAATTACAAAACGATTCACCTGGTTTCCTCTGGTGATAGTCATTTTTGACGAAAAATGGCGGAAGTGTCATTTTCGACACCTGACGACATCGAATTCAGACGGCAGCGTGATTCTGCGCGAGCGTCGCCAGGGTCAGCGATTCGCCACGTTCGGTGGCTTCATACAGCGCGTTATACACGCCGTTGATTTTGCCGAGGAAATGGTTGAACACCGCCTCGCGCTGGTCGATGTGGATGGTGCCGTCCAGCATTCCGTCATCCCCCAGACGGGCGCGACCAATCAACACGCTCGCCTCGTCGTCCCGCGCTTCAATGGTGTAATTGAAAATATGCCCGTTGAACGCCTGCTCAGGTGTCACGCGGATCAGGAAGTGGTCGAACAGCCAGAAGCCGAGCCCGCTGTCGTTGTTGCAGCCCACGCTCAGGTGCAGACTGGCTTTAGAGAGGGTGATGGCCTGAACCAGGGAATTGCCGTAGTGGTTCCAGTGGGAACGGAGCACACGCTGCTGCCCGGCAATAAAATTGGCTTTTTCGCTCAATTCGTTAAGTGTCATGGTGATGTACCTGATGCGTCATATGTAAAGAGTTGGCATCACTAAGCACATTTCATGCCATTTTTTAACTAGTTGATTTTGTACAGCATTATTTTTTAACGCCTGCCAGATCACAAAAAATGACATGTCATTTCGTCATCTTTGTCAGGGTTGCGTGTTACCCCGCCCCTGCTCCTCGCTAAAAGCTGGCATCAATATTGCTTTAACCCACATGAATTCACCGGGAATAGCACAATGCACGAAATCACCCTCTGCCAGCAGGCGCTGGAATTGATCGAACAACAGGCCCATCAGCATCACGCGAAGCGGGTGACGGATGTCTGGCTGCGCGTCGGCGCTTTTTCCTGCGTGGAAAGCAGCGCGCTGGAATTTTGCTTTGAGCTGGTGTGCCGCGGCACCCTGGCGGAAGGCTGCGGGCTGCATCTCGAAGAGCAGCAGGCGGAATGCTGGTGTCAGGACTGCCAGCAGTATGTCCAGCTGCTCACCCACCGCGTTCGCCGCTGCCCACAGTGCGGCGGCGCGAGTCTGAATATCGTCGCCGACGACGGACTGCACATCACGCGTCTGGAAATTGAACAGGAGTAAATCATGTGTACCACCTGCGGTTGCGCCCACGGCAACCTCTATATAGAAGGTGACGAGCGGAATGCCCATTCCGCTTTTCGCAGCGCCCCTTTCTCTCCGGCTCCGCGCCAGACGTTTCAGGTCACGCGCATTGGCGGCAGGGAGTTTGCGCCCACCGAACAGCAGCCGGGCCAGCTTGATTACGGCCAGGGGGCCGCAGGCACGCACGCGCCGGGAATGAGCCAGCGCAAAATGGTCGAGATTGAGCTCGACGTGCTGAGCAAAAATAATCAGCTCGCCGAACGTAACCGCCAGCGGTTCAGCGCCCGGAACCAGCTGGCGCTGAATCTGGTCTCCAGCCCCGGCTCCGGTAAAACCACCCTGCTGACCGAGACCTTAAAGCGCTTACAGCAGCGCGTCGCCTGCGCGGTGATCGAGGGCGATCAGCAGACCGTGAATGACGCCGAGCGGATCCGCGCCACCGGCACCCCGGCGATCCAGGTCAATACCGGTAAAGGCTGTCATCTGGACGCGCAGATGATCCATGACGCGATGCAGCGCCTGCCGCTGAGTGAGGGCGGGATCATGTTTATCGAGAACGTTGGCAACCTGGTCTGCCCGGCGAGCTTCGATCTCGGCGAACGTCACAAGGTGGCGGTGCTCTCCGTCACCGAGGGCGAAGACAAACCGCTGAAATATCCGCATATGTTCGCCGCGGCCTCCCTCATGCTGCTCAACAAGGTCGATCTGCTGCCGTACCTGAATTTTGACGTGGAGAAATGCCTCGCCGCCGCCCGGGAAGTGAACCCGGATATCGCGATCCTGCTGGTCTCCGCCACGCGCGGCGACGGAATGGACGCCTGGCTTGACTGGCTGGAGGCGCAGCGATGTGCATAGGCGTTCCCGGTAAAATCAGTGCCATCGTGGAGGGGATGCAGGCCAAAGTTGAGGTCTGCGGCGTGCTGCGCGATGTGGATCTGACCCTGGTTGGTGCCCACGACGAAAACGGCAACAGCCGTCTCGGCCAGTGGGTGTTAGTCCATGTCGGCTTCGCCATGAGCGTGATTAATGAAGAGGAGGCCCTGGACACCCTCGCCGCGCTACAGAATATGTTTGACGTTGAGCCGGACGTGGGCCCGCTGCTGTTTGGCGAGGAGTCCCGCTGATGCGCTTTGTTGACGAATACCGCGACCCGCAGAAGGTGATGCAGCTGATCGAGACGCTGAAAACCCGCGCCGCAGCCTTACCTTATACCCCCCAGCGCCCGCTGCGGATTATGGAGGTCTGCGGCGGACACACCCATGCCATCTTTAAGTTCGGCCTCGACCAGCTTCTGCCGGAGAACATCGAGTTTATTCACGGCCCCGGCTGCCCGGTGTGCGTCCTGCCGATGGGGCGGATCGACACCTGCATTGAGATCGCCAGCCACCCGGAGGTGATCTTCTGTACCTTCGGGGATGCGATGCGGGTGCCGGGTAAAAACGGCTCCCTGCTGGATGCCCGGATGCGCGGCGCGGATGTGCGGATTATCTACTCCCCCGCCGACGCGCTGAAGCTGGCGCAGCACAACCCGGACCGTAAAGTGGTCTTCTTCGGCCTGGGGTTCGAAACCACCATGCCCGCCACCGCCCTGACCCTGCGCCAGGCGAAGGCCGCTAACGTGGAGAACTTCTTCTTTTTCTGCCAGCACATCACCCTGATCCCGGTGCTGAAAAGCCTGCTCGAACAGCCGGAAAACGGCATCGACGCCTTTCTCGCGCCGGGGCACGTCAGCATGGTGATTGGCACCCACGCCTACGATTTTATTGCCGGTGAGCATCAGCGCCCGCTGGCGGTGGCCGGTTTTGAACCGGTGGATCTGCTGCAGGGGGTGTTGATGCTGGTGGAGCAGAAAATCGCTGGCGTCAGCCAGGTGGAAAATCAGTACCGTCGCATCGTGCCGGAAGCGGGTAATCCCGTGGCGCAGGCCGCCATGGCCGAGGTGTTTAGCATCGAAGGTGAAAGCGAATGGCGCGGGCTGGGGGTCATCGACCACTCCGGGGTGCATCTTACCGGGGCCTATCGCCAGTTTGACGCCGAGCGCCACTTCAGCACCCGTGCGCAAGACATCTGCGACGATCCTGAGGCACGCTGCGGCGCGGTTCTGACCGGGCGCTGTAAACCGGCCCAGTGTCCGCTGTTTGGTAACAAGTGCACGCCGCAAAGCGCCTTTGGCGCTCTGATGGTGTCATCGGAAGGGGCGTGTAGCGCCTGGTATCAGTACCGTTCTCAGGAGTGTGAAAGTTGAAACAGATAACCCTCGCCCACGGGAGCGGCGGCCAGGCCATGCAGCAGCTGATCGGCGCGCTTTTTATGCGCGCCTTCGCCAATCCGCTGCTGAACGAGCAGGAAGATCAGGCCCGCATTCCCCTGCACGAACTCACCGCCCAGGGCGACAGGCTGGCCTTTTCCACCGACAGCTACGTGATTGACCCGCTGTTCTTCCCCGGGGGCGATATCGGCAAGCTGGCGATCTGCGGCACGGCTAACGACGTGGCGGTCAGCGGGGCGATCCCGCGCTGGCTCTCCTGCGGCTTTATCCTTGAGGAGGGGCTGGAGATGGCAACGCTGGAACGCATCGTGACCAGCATGGCCGCCATGGCCGCGGCGGCGGGTATTAGCATCGTCACCGGCGATACCAAAGTGGTGCCGCGCGGCGCGGCGGATAAGGTGTTTATCAACACCGCCGGTATCGGTTCGATTCCCGAGGGGGTAAACTGGGGCATGCGCCAGATTGCGGTCGGCGATGTGCTGCTGGTCAGCGGCACCCTGGGCGATCACGGTGCGACCATCCTCAACCTGCGCGAAGGTTTAGGCCTTGATGGCGATCTGCAGAGCGACTGCGCCGTCCTGACGCCGCTGATTCAGGCCCTGCGGGCGGAGCCAGGCATCAAAGCCCTGCGCGATGCCACCCGCGGCGGCGTCAATGCCGTCGCCCATGAATTTGCCGCCAGCAGCGGCTTTGGCATTGAATTACAGGAGGGGGCGCTCCCCGTGAAGCCCGCCGTGCGCGGTGCCTGCGAGCTGCTGGGGCTGGATCCGCTCAACTTTGCCAACGAAGGCAAGCTGGTTATTGTCGTTAGCCGCCAGGAAGCGGAGCGCGTGCTAGGCTTAGTACGTCAACATCCTCTGGGCCAGGATGCCGCCATCATCGGTGAAGTGGTCGAGCGTAAAGGCGTCCGACTCACCGGACTTTACGGCGTGAAGCGCACCCTTAACCTGCCGCATGCCGAACCGCTGCCGCGTATTTGCTGACAGCAGACTCTCATTTTCTGGATATCACGCATGTCGTATACACCCACGAACGATCCCCTCGATCAAGGACTGTTCGATATTACCCGCACCCTGCTGCAACAGCCCGATCTCTGCGCCCTGGCGCGGTCGCTGACCTGGCATGCCCGGCAGATGAATCTGGCCGATCGCGCCACTATTCTGCTCTGGCAGTCAGAGCAGCGTCGTGTCTGTCTGTACGGCACCGACACGCAGGATCGGGATATCCGCTGTGAAGATGAGCCGCTGCTGGCGAACGGACCTTTCCGCCGTATGCTGTCGCGTCCGGACGTGCTGCACTGTCCGGCGGAGACCTTTAAAGAGACCTGGCCCGCGCTGGCCGGGCTGGATCTCTATCCCTCTTTTGCCCACTACTGCCTGACGCCGCTGGCGGCCGACGGACGGATCTTCGGTGGCTGCGAGTTTCTGCGCGACAGCGATCGCCCCTGGAGCGACAGCGACTTTACCCAAGTGCAAACCCTGACCCAGGCGGCCGGTCTGGCGGTGGAGCAGATCATGGCTCGGCAGAATAACAGCGACAGCTATGAGGTGCTGTGCCGGGAACGTAACGACTTTCGCCTGCTGGTCGCCATCACTAACGCGGTGCTGTCTAAGCTCGACCTCGATGAGCTGGTGACGGAGGTCTCCCGGGAGATCCATCGCAACTTCAGCATCGACTCCATCAGCATGGTGTTGCGCAGCGAGCGCAAGGGCAAACTCCTCGTCTACTCCACCCACTACCTGGATAAAAACGCGCCGCTGTACGATCAGAGCGAGGTGGACGAGAAAGGCACGCTGTCTGAAAAAGTGATGCATAGCAAAAAGATGCTGATGCTGAACCTGCACAGCCGCGATCAGCACGCCCCCTACGAACGTATGCTGTTTGATATGTGGGGTGAACAGGATCAGACCCTGTGCCTGTTCCCCTTAATTTTCCGCGATCGGATCCTCGGCACCCTGAAGCTGGCCCAGTGCAAGGCCCAGGTCTTTACCCCTTCAAACCTGGAGCTGCTGAACCAGATCGCCGAACGTATCGCCATTGCCGTGGATAACGCCCTCTCCTACCGCGAGATCAGCCACCTCAAGGAGCGGCTGATCGACGAGAACCTCGCCCTGACCGAGCAGATCAACAACGTCGCCACCGATTTTGGCGAAATCATTGGCCGCAGCTCGCCGATGATGACGGTGATGAAGCAGGTGGAGATGGTGGCCCACAGCAACAGCACGGTGCTGATCCTGGGGGAGACCGGCACCGGTAAAGAGCTGATTGCCCGCGCCATTCATAACCTGAGCGGCCGCAGCGAGCGCCGGATGGTGAAGATGAACTGTGCGGCAATGCCCGCCGGGCTGCTGGAAAGCGATCTCTTCGGTCACGAGCGCGGAGCCTTTACCGGCGCCAGCGCCCAGCATATTGGCCGCTTTGAACTGGCGGACAAAAGCACGCTGTTCCTCGATGAAGTGGGCGACATGCCCATTGAGCTGCAGCCGAAGCTGCTGCGCGTGCTCCAGGAGCAGGAGTTTGAGCGTCTCGGCAGCAACCGCACCATTCACACCGACGTGCGTCTTATTGCCGCCACTAACCGCGACTTAACGCAAATGGTCGCCGATCGTGAGTTTCGCAGCGACCTTTACTACCGGCTCAACGTGTTCCCGATCTTCCTGCCACCGCTGCGGGAACGTCCGGAAGATATCCCCCTGCTGGTGAAGTCGTTCACCTTCAAGATCGCCCACCGTCTGGGGCGCAATATCGACAGCATCCCGGCAGATACGCTGCGTCAGCTCAGCAAGATGGAGTGGCCGGGCAACGTGCGCGAGCTGGAAAACGTGATTGAGCGCGCGGTGCTCCTCACCCGCGGCAACGTCCTGCAACTGTCGCTGCCGGATATCGACTACCCGCGCTTTGTCAGCGCCGCGGCACCGGAGGCGGCAGTCAGTCCGATCCGCGAAGGCGAGGAGGAATATCAACACATTATGCGGGTGCTGAAAGAGACCAACGGGGTGATCGCCGGGCCAAAAGGGGCAGCCAAACGACTGGGGCTGAAGCGCACCACGCTCCTGTCGCGCATGAAGCGCCTGGGGATCGATAAGAACGCCATTTTGTAAGATGCAGGAGGGAAATATCACCCGGATGAGCGGAATATAATGCTCAGGATTTTGGGGTGCTATTTCCCTGTCATATTCGCCGCCATTTTTGTTTTCCCTCCGCAAATTTCGCCACATTAAGACATTTCTCAAGAAAAATTCAGACGGCGCTCAGCCCTTATCTCATGGGAAATTGCGCCGTTTCGCGCGCGGCAAAAATCATGCCACAAGCCAATACAGGGTTGTCTCAGATTCTGAGTATGTTAGGGTATGGCCGGTTAATTATATTCACTGGTAATGATATCGACATAAATAAATAACGGGACATTCTTTATTGCATGGCAATTAAATTAGAAGTTAAGAATCTTTATAAGGTATTTGGCGAGCACCCGCAGCGCGCATTCAAATATATTGAAAAAGGTCTGTCAAAAGAACAAATTCTGGAAAAAACCGGGCTGTCGCTTGGCGTTAAAGACGCCAGTCTGGCCATTGAAGAAGGCGAGATTTTTGTCATCATGGGGTTATCCGGTTCGGGTAAATCCACTATGGTTCGCCTTCTCAATCGCCTGATTGAACCCACCCGCGGGCAGGTGCTGATTGACGGTGTGGATATCGCCAGAATATCGGACGCCGAACTCCGCGAGGTGCGCAGAAAAAAGATCGCGATGGTGTTTCAGTCGTTCGCCCTGATGCCGCACATGACGGTATTGGACAATACCGCGTTTGGCATGGAATTAGCGGGCGTACCGGCCAGTGAGCGCCAGGAAAAAGCGCTGGATGCGCTGCGTCAGGTGGGGCTGGAAAATTACGCCCATGCGTACCCGGATGAACTTTCCGGCGGGATGCGTCAGCGCGTCGGATTAGCCCGCGCATTAGCGATCAACCCCGATATATTATTAATGGACGAAGCCTTCTCGGCGCTCGATCCCTTAATTCGTACCGAGATGCAGGATGAGCTGGTAAAACTGCAGTCGCGGCATCAGCGCACTATTGTCTTTATTTCCCATGACCTTGATGAAGCCATGCGAATTGGCGATCGTATTGCCATTATGCAAAATGGCGAAGTGGTGCAGGTAGGGACGCCGGATGAAATTCTCAATAATCCGGCCAACGATTATGTGCGCACCTTCTTCCGCGGCGTGGATATTAGCCAGGTGTTCAGCGCCAAAGATATTGCCCGCCGATCCCCGAACGGCATTATCCGTAAAACGCCAGGTTTCGGCCCGCGCTCGGCGCTGAAGCTGTTGCAGGACGAAGACCGGGAATACGGTTATCTGGTTGAACGCGGCAATAAATTTGTCGGCGTTGTTTCCATCGACTCCCTGAAAACCGCCCTTGGCGAAAATCTGGGTATCGATGCGGCGTTAATCGACGCTCCGCTTGCCGTGGACGCCGAAACGCCGCTCAGCGAGTTGCTCTCCCACGTTGGCCAGGCACCCTGTGCGGTGCCGGTGGTTGGAGAGGAACAACAGTACGTCGGCATCATCTCAAAACGCATGTTGCTGCAGGCTTTAGATCGCGAGGGGGCAAACAATGGCTGATCAATCTAACCCGTGGGGCACCACCGAGGCCGCCGACAGCGCGGCACAATCCGCTGACGCGTGGGGCTCTTCCACAACGGCAGCACCCGCGCCAACCGACAGCGGCGCGGCAGACTGGCTGACCAGCGCCCCGGCGCCTGCGCCAGAACACTTCAACATTATGGATCCGTTCCATAAAACCCTGATCCCGCTCGACAGCTGGGTCACCGAAGGGATCGACTGGGTGGTGACGCACTTCCGCCCGGTGTTCCAGGGCATTCGCGTGCCGGTGGACTATATCCTCAACGGCTTCCAGCAGCTGATGCTGGGGATGCCGGCCCCGATGGCTATCGTGCTGTTCTCGCTGATTGCGTGGCAGTTTGGTAGCGCCGGGATGGGCGTAGCGACGCTTGTCTCGCTGATCCTGATCGGCGCGATCGGAGCCTGGTCGCAGGCGATGATCACCCTGGCGCTGGTGCTGACCGCCCTGCTCTTCTGCGTGGTGATTGGCCTGCCGATGGGGATCTGGCTGGCGCGCAGTCCGCGGGCGGCCAAAATTATCCGCCCGCTGCTGGATGCGATGCAGACTACCCCGGCGTTTGTCTACCTGGTGCCAATCGTAATGCTGTTCGGCATCGGCAACGTGCCGGGCGTGGTGGTGACCATTATCTTCGCCCTGCCGCCGATTGTGCGTCTGACCATTCTGGGCATTAACCAGGTGCCTGCTGACCTGATCGAAGCCTCGCGCTCGTTTGGTGCCAGCCCGCGCCAGATGCTGTTCAAAGTCCAGCTGCCGCTGGCGATGCCGACCATTATGGCGGGCGTGAACCAGACCCTGATGCTGGCCCTGTCGATGGTGGTGATCGCCTCGATGATCGCCGTGGGTGGTCTGGGCCAGATGGTGCTGCGCGGCATTGGTCGTCTCGATATGGGGCTGGCCACCGTCGGCGGCGTCGGGATCGTGATCCTCGCCATTATTCTTGACCGCCTGACCCAGGCCGTCGGTCGTGATTCACGCAGTCGCGGCAACCGTCGCTGGTATACCACCGGCCCTGTCGGGTTAATCACCCGCCCATTCGTAAAATAAGGAACAACGATGCGACATAGCGTAATTTTTGCCACAGCGTTTGCCACCCTTGCCTCCACCAGCGTATTTGCTGCCGATCTGCCGGGCAAAGGCATTACCGTGCAACCGGTACAGAGCACCATCTCCGAAGAGTCGTTCCAGACCGGGCTGGTCAGCCGGGCGCTGGAGAAGCTGGGCTATACCGTCAGCAAGCCCAGCGAAGTGGATTACAACGTGGGCTATACCTCTATTGCCTCCGGCGATGCCACTTTTACCGCCGTGAACTGGCAGCCGCTGCATGACGACATGTATGCCGCCGCCGGGGGCGACAAGAAGTTCTACCGCGAAGGCACCTTCGTGACCGGCGCGGCGCAGGGGTATCTGATCGACAAGAAAACCGCCGACCAGTATCACATCACCAACATCGAGCAGCTGAAGGATCCGAAGATCGCCAAACTGTTCGATACCAACGGGGATGGCAAAGCCGACATGATGGGCTGCTCCCCGGGCTGGGGCTGTGAAGCGGTGATTAACCACCAGAACAAAGCCTTCGACCTGGCGAAAACCGTAGACGTCAGCCACGGCAACTACTCGGCGATGATGGCCGACACCATCGCCCGCTTTAAGGAAGGCAAGCCGGTGATCTATTACACCTGGACGCCGTACTGGGTGAGCGATGTGCTGAAGCCGGGTAAAGATGTGGTCTGGCTGCAGGTGCCGTTCTCCTCCCTGCCGGGCGAGCAGAAAGACATCGACACCAAACTGCCGAACGGCATGAACTACGGCTTCCCGGTGAACACCATGCACATCGTTGCCAACAAAGCCTGGGCGGAGAAAAACCCGGCGGCGGCGAAGCTGTTCTCGGTAATGAAGCTCCCGCTGGCGGATATCAACGCCCAGAACGCGATGATGCACGCGGGCAAATCTTCTGAAGCCGATGTCCAGGGTCACGTGGACGGCTGGATCAAAGCCCACCAGCAGCAGTTCGATGCGTGGGTGAATGAGGCGCTGGCCGCGCAGAAGTAAGTACTCGCTGACTTCCCTCTCCCTTTGGGAGAGGGTTCAGACCGCACAATCCAGCACTTAACATCTCCCCGCCTCCCTTCGTCATCCGTTATTATGGTTTCTGAAAAAATAATCACTCAACTAATGATTTCAAAAACCTGATGACAAAAACTAATCAAGGGCTTAGCCCCGCACTTATCCTGCTGATGTCAGTGGCAACCGGTCTGGCGGTCGCCAGTAACTACTACGCCCAGCCGCTGCTGGAGACCATCGCCCGCAACTTTTCGCTCTCGGCAAGCTCGGCTGGCTTTATCGTGACCGCCGCTCAGCTGGGGTACGCCGTGGGCCTGCTATTCCTCGTGCCGCTGGGGGATATGTTCGAACGCCGGGCGATGATTGTCTCCATGACCCTGCTGGCCGCCGGGGGGATGTTGATCACCGCCTCCAGTCAGTCGCTGGCGATGATGATCCTCGGCACCGCCCTGACCGGCCTGTTCTCGGTGGTGGCGCAGATCCTGGTCCCGCTGGCGGCAACCCTCGCCTCGCCGGAAAAACGCGGTAAGGTGGTCGGGACCATTATGAGCGGCCTGCTGCTGGGGATTTTGCTGGCGCGTACCGTCGCCGGTCTGCTGGCGGGTATCGGCGGCTGGCGCACCGTCTACTGGGTGGCGTCGGTGCTGATGGTGGTGATGGCCCTCGCCCTGTGGCGCGGCCTGCCAAAGGTGAAGTCAGAAACCCATCTCAACTACCCTCAGCTGCTGGGCTCGGTCTTTAGCCTGTTCACGCGCGATAAACTGCTGCGTACCCGGGCACTGCTGGGCTGTTTCACCTTCGCTAACTTCAGCATTCTCTGGACCTCGATGGCCTTCCTGCTGGCCTCTCCGCCGTTTAACTATTCCGAAGGGATGATCGGCCTGTTTGGCCTGGCGGGCGCGGCCGGTGCGCTGGGTGCGCGTCCTGCGGGCGGTCTGGCGGATAAGGGCAAATCGCATCTTACCACCAGCGTCGGGCTGGTAATGCTCCTGCTCTCCTGGGCGGCGATCTGGTACGGACATGTCTCAGTGCTGGCGCTGATTGTCGGCATCCTGGTGCTCGACCTCACCGTGCAGGGAGTGCATATCACCAACCAGACCGTGATCTACCGCGTCAAGCCGGATGCGCGTAACCGCCTGACGGCCGGGTACATGACCAGCTACTTTATCGGCGGTGCCGCCGGGTCACTCATCTCGGCATACGCCTGGCAACATGGCGGCTGGACGGGCGTGTGTGCGGCCGGGACGGTCATGGCGCTGGTTAACCTGCTGGTCTGGTGGCGCGGCTACCATCGTCAGGATGCCATTCAATAAGGGTTACATAAGTTTGGGGCTCCTCAGGGTGTTAAGGAGCCCCTCAGTCTGTTATGGTGACGTAATCATTTATTCCGGAAATTTTTATGTGGGTAGGATATTAGAATACCGCATGAATAGCTTACGCCCGAAGACCCATCCCCGTTTTGCCAGTGCAATCCCCTCTTTTCTGTGCTTACCGGGTCACGGATCTACCCGGCTCTTGATGACGGTGAAATTTGTCTGATGGATTTTAGCCGCACAAATAATTCATTTACATTATTTGTCACTGTCGTTACTATATCGGCTGTAATTAATGAGGTTATGCCCAAATGGATAGTTCGTTTACGCCCATTGAACAAATGCTTAAATTTCGCGCCAGTCGCTATGCAGATTTCCCGTATCAGGAGATCCTGCTGACCCGTCTCTGCATGCACATGCAGGGCAAGCTGCTGGAAAATCGCAATAAGATGCTGAAAGCTCAAGGGATTAACGAGACGTTATTTATGGCGTTGATTACGCTGGAGTCTCAGGAAAACCACAGCATTCAGCCGTCTGAGCTGAGCTGCGCCCTGGGTTCGTCTCGTACCAATGCAACCCGTATTGCCGATGAGCTGGAAAAGCGCGGCTGGATTGAACGCCGTGAAAGCGACAACGACCGTCGCTGTCTGCACCTGCAACTGACCGAGAAAGGTCACGAATTCCTGCGTGAGGTGCTTCCACCTCAGCACAACTGCCTGCATCAACTCTGGTCGTCTTTAAGTGGTACCGAGAAAGAGCAGCTCGAGCATATCACCCGTAAGCTTCTCACCCGTCTGGATCAGATGGATGAAGACGGCGCCGTTCTCGAGGCGCTGCGCTAACGCGACGACACGCTCCAGAAAATCCAGATTCATAAGAAAACCGAACAGGCCAGCACGCATACTGCTGGCCTTTCTGATAACAGGTCGGCGCAGCCGATGTGAAATAATAAGATCGTGGAGAAAATCATGAGCGCAAATGCGGAGAACACAACCCCGCAGCAACCGGTCAACAAGAAGAAAGGCAAACGCAAGCGCGCCCTTCTGCTGCTGACCTTGCTCTTTATTATTATTGCCGTGGCATATGGGATCTATTGGTTTTTAGTACTGCGTCATAGTGAAGAGACGGATGACGCGTACGTGGCAGGGAACCAGGTTCAGATTATGGCGCAGGTGTCGGGCAGCGTGACGAAAGTCTGGGCTGACAATACCGACTTTGTGCAAAAAGGCGACGTGCTGGTGACGCTGGATCCCACCGACGCCCAGCAGGCGTTTGAAAAAGCACAGACCGAGCTGGCCTCGAGCGTGCGTCAGACCCGTCAGCAGATGATCAACAGCAAGCAACTGCAGGCCAACATCACCGTGCAGAAAACCGCCCTCGCCCAGGCGCAGAGCGATTTTAACCGCCGTGTTCCGCTCGGCACCGCCAACCTGATTGGCCGTGAAGAGCTGCAACACGCCCGTGATGCGGTCGCCAGCGCGCAGGCCCAGCTCGATGTTGCCATCCAGCAGTACAACGCCAACCAGGCGATGGTGCTGGACACGACTCTCGATCAACAACCAGCGGTGAAACAGGCGGCGACGGAAGTGCGCAACGCCTGGCTGGCCCTTGAGCGAACCAAGATTGTCAGCCCGATGACCGGCTATGTGTCCCGTCGTTCGGTGCAGCCTGGTGCGCAGATCAGCTCCTCTACCCCGCTGATGGCGGTAGTGCCAGCAACCAACCTGTGGGTGGATGCTAACTTCAAAGAGACGCAGCTGGCGCATATGCGTATCGGCCAGAGCGCCACGGTGGTCAGCGATATCTACGGTGATGAAGTGAAATACACCGGGAAAGTTGTCGGCCTGGATATGGGTACCGGTAGTGCCTTCTCCCTGCTGCCTGCCCAGAACGCCACCGGGAACTGGATCAAAGTGGTTCAGCGTCTGCCGGTGCGTATCGAACTGGATGAGAAACAGCTGGTGGATCATCCGTTGCGTATTGGCCTTTCCACGCTGGTGACGGTCGATACCGCCAACCGCGACGGTCAGATGCTGGCGAACCAGGCGCGTTCTAACCCGGCCTACGAAAGTAATGCCCGTGAGATCAGCCTTGAGCCCGTGAATAAGCTGATCGATGAGATCGTGAAGGCGAACGCCGGTTAATCCGAAGGTGAGCGTTATGCAGCAGCAAAAACCGCAAAAACCGTTGGAAGGCGCGCAGCTGGTCATCATGACCATTGCGCTGTCGCTGGCGACATTCATGCAGGTGCTGGACTCCACCATCGCGAACGTGGCGATCCCGACCATCGCCGGGAACCTTGGCTCATCCCTGAGCCAGGGGACATGGGTCATCACCTCGTTCGGGGTGGCGAATGCCATCTCCATCCCGATCACCGGCTGGCTGGCAAAGCGCGTCGGGGAAGTGAAACTCTTCCTCTGGTCCACCATCGCCTTTGTGATTGCCTCCTGGGCGTGTGGGATGTCAAACAGCCTGACCATGCTGATCTTCTTCCGCGTGATCCAGGGGATTGTCGCCGGGCCGCTGATCCCGCTGTCGCAGAGTCTGCTCCTCAACAACTACCCACCCGCCAAACGCTCTGTCGCGCTGGCGCTGTGGTCGATGACGGTGATCGTCGCGCCGATCTGCGGCCCGATTCTGGGCGGCTATATCAGCGATAACTATCACTGGGGCTGGATCTTCTTTATCAACGTGCCGATTGGCGCGCTGGTGGTTTTGCTGACCCTGCAGTCGCTGCGCGGTCGTGAAACCCGCACCGAACAACGGCGTATTGATGGCGTGGGGCTGGCGCTGCTGGTGCTGGGCATCGGCAGTCTGCAGATCATGCTCGACCGCGGTAAGGAGCTGGACTGGTTCGCCTCGCAGGAGATCATCGTGCTGACGGTGGTGGCGGTAGTGGCGTTGAGCTTCCTGATTGTCTGGGAGCTGACGGATGACAACCCGATAGTCGATCTGTCGCTGTTTAAGTCGCGCAACTTCACCATAGGCTGTTTGTGTATCAGCCTTGCCTACATGCTCTACTTCGGCGCGATTGTTCTGCTGCCGCAGCTGTTGCAGGAGGTCTACGGCTATACCGCCACCTGGGCGGGGCTGGCGTCGGCACCGGTCGGGGTGATCCCGGTCCTGCTGTCGCCGATTATCGGCCGCTTCGCCCATAAACTCGATATGCGTCGGCTGGTGACCTTCAGCTTCATTATGTATGCGGTGTGCTTCTACTGGCGTGCCTATACCTTTGAGCCGGGTATGGACTTTGGTGCCTCCGCGTGGCCGCAGTTCATTCAGGGCTTTGCGGTGGCCTGCTTCTTTATGCCACTGACCACTATCACCCTCTCCGGCCTGCCGCCGGAACGGATGGCGGCGGCCTCCAGTCTGTCGAACTTTATGCGTACGCTGGCGGGCTCTATCGGTACCTCGATGACCACCACCATGTGGACCAACCGCGAGTCGCTGCACCATGCCCAGCTCACGGAATCGGTGAACGTGTTCAATCCGCAGGCGCAGGAGGTGTACAGCCAGCTGCAGGGGATGGGCATGACCGAGCAGCAGGCGTCGGGCTGGATAGCGCAGCAGATCACCGCGCAGGGGCTGATTATCTCGGCTAATGAGATCTTCTGGATATCCGCAGGCGTGTTCATTGTGCTGTTGGGGCTAATCTGGTTCGCCAAACCGCCGTTTGGCGCGGGCGGCGGAGGCGGTGGCGCGCACTAAGCCTCTGACAAGAAAAACGGATCTGCATGCAGATCCGTTTTTTTATGGGTGCGGTACCGGCTACTTAATGCCGATGATTTTAATCGTAATGATCGAGACCGTACCGGGCGGCACAAAGCCAGGCACGCCCGCTTCGCCGTAAGCCTGCTTCGCCGGAATGTGCAGTTTGGCCTCCCCGCCCAGCCCCAGCTTTTTCACGACCGTCTGGAACAGCGGCGGTAAATCTTTCACCCGGCTGGCGCGCACCTCTTTACTGGACATCACTTTCCCGGTGCCCAGTACCTCATCAAGCTCGGTAATGATCTCATTCTGACCCGTGATCAGGGGAGCATCACCTTGCTGAATCACCCGGTAGATGGCACCATCCGGCAGTCGTTTGGCCCCTTTCTCCTTCGCCGCCTTAGCCATGATCGCTTTGCTCTGCTTTTCGTTTTCGCTTTGCGTCGCGACAAACTGCTTTTTCTGTACCTGGTCCAGCGCGGCCAGCTCCTTCGTCAGCGTGGCAGGCGCCAGCTGGAGCTTATTATTTACCTTGTCGCTAAAGCCCTGCATAAAGGCATTGAGGTCGAGCTTTTTGTTCATTCCATCCAGCTTGCTCTTCTCACGATCTGCCGCATCGCCATACCAGGTACCAATGGCGTAGCTGGTCAGGGTATCTTTTGCCGCAGCCTTATCGATCTTCACCCGCGGCTTTTCCGCTCCCTCTTTGCCAGGTGCCGCCTGGCTCTCCTTCAGCTTCTGGTTTTCGGCCGTCAGCGTTGCGAGGGAAGCGCTTTGCGTTTTCTGCTGCTCTTCAAGCGAGGCTTTTTGCGTCTGAAGCAGGGTCAGCTGCTTTTTCAGCTCCTCAGCCTCTTTCCCGGCGGTAGCCAGCTGGGAGACCAGCGCACCGCTTTTGTCTTTCTCGCTGCCAACGCTAGTTTTCTGCAGAGCCAACAGGGATTCCTGAGACGCGATGACTTTTTTGGCATCTTCAAGCTGGTTATGCACGATCCCGGACTTCACCTTTTCATTGTTCAGCAGCTTCTCCTGCTCGGCCATCCGGGTTTCCAGGTTCGCTTTTTGCAGGTTCAGCGCTGACAGCTGGGCTTTCAAGGCATCAGCCTCTTTCACCGCGCCAGTGCTCTTATCGCTGCTGGTTTTGAGGGTGGCGAGCTGGGCTTCCAGCGCTTTCTTCTGGGTTTGCAGCTCGGCCAGCTCTTTAGTGAGCGTCACGTTTTTGGCACTGGCGTCTTTCAGCGAGGCCAACTGGGTTTCCAGCGTTTGCTTCTGCGTTTGCAGATCGGTGAGTTCCTTCGACAGCGCGGCGCTTTTGTCGTTAGCCGCTTTCAATGAAGCCAGCTGCGTTTCCAACGCCGTCTTCTGCGTCTGCAGGTCGGTCAGATCTTTGGTAAGGGTCGCGTTTTTCGCACTGGCTTCTTTCAGCGAGGCCAGCTGGGTATCCAGCGTTTTCTTCTGCGTTTGCAGATCGGTCAGCTCTTTGAGGAGTTTCTCTTTGTCGCTTCCGGCGCTGCTCTTCTGCACGGCCAGCAGCGATTCCTGCGAGGCGATCACTTTTTTGGCGTCTTCGAGCTGGTTCTGCGCAATCTCAGACTTTGTCTTCTCGCTGTTGAACGCTTTATCCCGCTCGGCCAGCCGGGTTTCCAGAGTGGCTTTTTGCAGGTTCAGCGCTGACAGCTGGGCTTTTAAATCGTCGAGCGCTTTAGTCAGGCTGTCGCGCTGCGCGTTGGCGTTTTTCAGCTGATCTGCCAGCGCGGCATTTTTATGTTGATCGACCTCAGCGGGCTTAGGCAGCGTCGCAATGAGGCTCTCAACGGCGAGCTTTTGCGCGCTGCCGTCCGGCTGTGATTTAAGCCAGGCGAGGGCCTGCTCTTTCTCAGCGACGCGCTCCTTCTCGTGAGCGACCGCCTGTTCCAGTAGCGCCTTTTCGCTCTCTACCGCGCTCAGCTGTTTATCTAATCCGGCGATAGTGGAATTGGCCTTGCGAAGCGCTTCGGTAAGTCGGGACAGTTTGGCCTGATTAACCGCGACGGCCTTGTCGTTTTTAGCAGGCACCGCACGAGCTGCAGGACGAGCAGGCTTTGCGGGCTGCGGTGCGGCGTCCGGCGGATTTGTCGTGGTTTCTGGAGCGATAAAAGGACTGGTTGAATCGTTACCGATAATTTTTTCATTATTCAGGCGTTCCAGTAAATCCGTTCCGGCTGCAAACGCCTGCCCACCCGATAATAACAATCCGCAGTACAGTGCTGCGCTGAAGTATTTATTCATAACTTATTCATTTCATTAGCGCGGTTCATCATATTGGTATAAACCGTATTACGAATCCTTACGCATACCAGCGACAGCTTTTTATTAATCTCGGTAAGCATAACCTCTGAAGCGTTATCATCGACCAGGGATTTATTCGACTCATAAATTCGATAGTTTTTATTTATATTATCGAACTGCTTACGGTAGGATTCATAGGCCACCGGGTCGAGCTTTTGCAGCGCAGAGAACTCCTGATAGCACTGCACCTCCTGCTTGCGTTCGGCGGGAGCTTTGGCAATAGGCGTTGTAACGGGTTTAGAAGTGCAGGCAGATAAGAGAAGAGCAGAAAAAAGAATCGCGGAGCCCGTAAAATAAAGTTTCATAAATCCCTCTGAATTATTATCTATTCCATGAAATATTAACGCATCTATAATTGCAGTGAATGAGCGCTAATCTATCATCCATAGATATAATATATAAAAAACTATCATGCGTTGAATTTAATAATAAAGAGAAAGAGAGGGATGCACAACGAGAGACAGGCTTTTAGGAATTTATAAAGAAACTAATATTACCCGGCACACTCCTTGCTGAGGGCCGGGTAATTTGCTAGATGTGCAGTTCCTGCAATTTATCTTTAGGCAGGGCCAGCTCTTCATTGCTGTTAACGCGAACATCACGCTCAAGAATATGACGCGCAATCTCCTGCGCTTCTTCCAGGGAGTGCATCTGGTAGGTACCGCACTGGTAAACGTTCAGCTCCGGGATCTGGTTCTGCTCTTTCACCTTCAGCACGTCTTCCATTGCGGCTTTCCACGCATCGGCGACGCGTTTCTCTTCCGGCACGCCAATCAGGCTCATGTAGAAACCGGTACGGCAACCCATCGGGGAGATATCGATGATCTCAACGCCGTTACCGTTCAGGTGATCGCGCATGAAGCCAGCAAACAGGTGCTCCAGCGTATGAATGCCTTTCTCCGGCATGACTTCTTTATTAGGTACGCAGAAACGCAGGTCGAATACAGTGATCGTGTCGCCGTGCGGGGTATGCATGGTCTTCGCAACGCGTACAGCAGGGGCTTCCATACGGGTATGGTCGACAGTAAAGCTATCTAATAACGGCATACGTCACCTCCGATAGTGATTTTTTTAAAAAAAAATGAACTCTTCATTTCAACGCGAGTCTGAGTATATGAAAGACGCGCATTTGTTATCATCATCCCTGTTCTTCAGAGATGTTATTTTGGCCACAGCGATGTGGCCTTTTTCTTTTCTGTCAGGCCTGTTTCGCCAGGAAATCGTCAAACGACTCAGTATCCGCCGCTTCAATCTCACCCTGACGTACCACCGATGCATCGCGCTCCGCAGCAAAATCGGCTTCGCTTAACACCTCCAGTGGCTCCTGCTGCAGCATATCGCGATACTCCGCCGCCAGCGCACGCCCGGTACCGCCAATCCCCTGATCAATCATAGAACGCAGAATGCGCGCCGAGAATGTCAGCTCGGGGTTATCAAAACACTCGACCAGCTGGTCGCAAACCTGCTGATAGGCTTCGCCACCGTAAACGCTGTCCAGCGTATGGGCGACGCGTTTAAGATCGCTGAACAGATCTTTCCCCACCTGCTGTAACGAGAACTGCGCCGTTTGACAGCCGATGCCCAGCGTCAGGCCAGGCTTGCGCCCTTCGAGGATCACCCGGTTCCAGTTGGTACGGGTGCACAGCAGTTCATCAGCGCTCATTTCCGGCGCATCGGCCAGCACGCACCAGACCATAAAGAGATCGAGGAAGCGTACCTGCTGCTCGTCCACGCCAATTGGGGAGAACGGGTTAATATCCAGGGAACGCACTTCGATGTATTCAATACCGCCGCGTTGCAGGGCATCAGACGGGGTCTCGCCGCTGCGGGTGACGCGTTTTGGACGGATCGGCGCGTACAGTTCGTTCTCAATCTGCAGAACGTTAGTGTTGATTTGCAGACGTTTACCGTCCTTCTCGAGCCCGATTTCGTCGTATGCTTCCGACGGCGTTTTGATCGCCCGCTTCAATCCTGCCACATACTCGTGCAATTCGTTAAACGTAATTCCGAGATTGCTTTGCGACTTATTGGTATAACCCAGGTCGCTGAGGCGCAGGGAGGTGGCGTACGGCAGGTAGTACATGCCGCATTCGGTCTTCTCGAACGGCAGTGTGGTCGGTTTGCCCTGCAGGAACGAGGAGCAAATCGCCGGCGATGCGCCGAACAGATACGGAATAACCCAGCCAAAGCGATAGTAGTTACGGATCAGGCGGAAATAGCCTGCTGAGATCGCCTCTTTGTCCGTCTCGCCGCACTTAGCCTGCCAGAATGCCATCGGCAGGGAGAAGTTATAGTGCACGCCAGAAATCGTCTGCATCAGCGCGCCGTAGCGGTTTTTCAACCCTTCGCGATACAGCGTTTTCAGACGACCAATATTCGACGTGCCATACTGCGCCAGCTCGATGTCCTGGCCCTGCTCGATATAGCAAGGCATGCTGAGCGGCCACATACGCTCATCACCCAGATTGCGGGCGCTGTAGCGGTGAATATCACGCATGATCTTCAGCATGTGGTCAATATCGCCATCCACCGGCGTGATGAACTCAAGCAGTGCTTCAGCGAAATCAGTCGTGATCCACTTATGGGTCAGCGCCGAACCCAACGCCTGTGGATGGCCCGTCGTTGCAAGACTGCCATCCGCGTTAACGCGCAGCGTTTCGCGCTCAAGACCGCGCTGAATACCCTTCAGAGCCTGAGGGTGGTTTTCCAGCCAGGCCAGTGCCTGTGATACGTCCGGGATCAATTCGACCTCCCGCCTGTCAAAATCATTTTATTTAGCATAATTGTAATGGTTCATGGTCACAAACAGTCCAATTAGTGCCACCACGTCATGCCCTGCAAAGTCACAACCGCCACGAGAACGTAGCGCAACGCCTTGCCCAGGCATAAAAAAAAGAGCACCGGCCCCCAGGAGATGCGCATCCATCCCGCCAGCAGGCACAGTAAATCGCCGATTACCGGCATCCAGCTTAATAAAAGCGTGGCAGCGCCATAGCGTTTTAGCCAGCCGACTGCCTTTTCCTGCCAGCGCGACGTTTTGCGTAGCGGAAAGAATCGCCCAAGAATAACGTTAGTCAGCCCTCCAAAGCTATTACCCATTGTTGCTATTAACACAAGCAACCAGGGCTGACTTACGCCGGACAAGAGCATCGCCACCAGTACCACTTCCGAATTTCCCGGCAAGAGCGTGGCGCTTAAAAAACTGCTGGCGAAGAGTGAGGTCAGTGACAGCAGGTCACTCACAGTAAGCGAACGTCCACCGCGTCCATGCCGGCAGCGTGCGCCGCCTGAATACCGAAGTCGGCATCTTCAAACACAACGCACTTCGCGGCTGGCACACCCATACGTTCTGCACACAGCAGGAAGGTGTCCGGGGCGGGCTTGTGATTTTTAACATGATCGGCGGCAACCACCGCAGAAAAATAGTGGCGCAGCCCAAGATGATTGAGCAATGCTTCTGCAATCGCGCTCTCACTGCCCGTCCCGACCGACATCGGACGACGTCCGTGCCACTCTTTTACCACGTCAATGAGTGGCAAAGGGCGCACGGTGTCTAACAGCATCGCTTTGACCGCATCGGTTTTTTCACGCGCGAGCAGATGCGGTTCGAGATCGGCCTGATTCAGTTCAATCACGGCCTGCGCAATACGCCAGGTAGGAGATCCGTTGAGGGCAATCATCGCCTGTAAGTCGAAACGCATTCCGTAACGGCCAAGGACGTCAGTCCAGGCTTTACGATGCGTTGGCTCGGTGTCCAGGATGGTGCCATCCATATCGAAGATCAAACCGTCATACTGTGCGTACATCGTGCTCTCGCAAAAGGATTACAAAACGATACTTTAACGTAAACAAGGGGTTTTGTCGCTGACAGAGAAGATGATTGCTGACGGAACGTCGAAGGAATAAACAATGAGGGAGAAGATGGTGCATCCGGGAGGATTCGAACCTCCGACCGCTCGGTTCGTAGCCGAGTACTCTATCCAGCTGAGCTACGGATGCATCGGGGAAATGCTTTTAGAAACAGTAAATGGTGCATCCGGGAGGATTACTCGGCTGCGCCTCGCCCTACGGGTCGTTGCTGAAGCAACGATATCCTCCCTTGTGCTCGCGATTATTTCGCAGAACATGAAACAACAGTTTAGCTGTTATCTCGGAGAATATGGTGCATCCGGGAGGATTCGAACCTCCGACCGCTCGGTTCGTAGCCGAGTACTCTATCCAGCTGAGCTACGGATGCATCAGGGAACTGCTTTCAGAAATAGTAAATGGTGCATCCGGGAGGATTCGAACCTCCGACCGCTCGGTTCGTAGCCGAGTACTCTATCCAGCTGAGCTACGGATGCATCAGGATTTACTACTGTACTACTCGATACTCATATCACTTCGAAAGCAATATGAAGTAATAGATGGTGCATCCGGGAGGATTCGAACCTCCGACCGCTCGGTTCGTAGCCGAGTACTCTATCCAGCTGAGCTACGGATGCAAAATGGCGGTGAGGCGGGGATTCGAACCCCGGATGCAGCTTTTGACCGCATACTCCCTTAGCAGGGGAGCGCCTTCAGCCTCTCGGCCACCTCACCACACAACGCCTCTTTCGAGTGCTTCGAGTAACTCGTTAAGAGCTTCTCGTCGCTGCGTGGCGCATATATTACTTTCTGGGACTTATAAGTCAAACCTTTTTCCACAACCTTTTATCGTTTGCACAAATCACAGGCAATTCGCATGTAAAACCCGCAAAGAGGGTGTTTTATAAACGGATTTTGCAGGGCTGCGGGCAGTTATCCAGGGCTGTAAAAGGGATGTTGGGCAGAGAAAGGGTGCGACAGAAGGTTAAAAAGAGAGCGGTTGAAATCGAACGGTAACTTTTGACAAGGAATATATCTGGAGGGTTGCGTCTCGCCAGACAGCGAGACGCGATAATATCAGTAACTGGACTGCTGGGATTTTTCAGCCTGGATACGCTGGTAGATCTCTTCACGATGAACAGAGACTTCTTTAGGGGCGTTCACACCAATACGTACCTGGTTGCCCTTCACCCCTAAAACTGTCACGGTGACCTCATCCCCAATCATGAGGGTCTCACCAACTCGACGAGTCAGAATCAGCATTCTTTGCTCCTTGAAAGATTAAAAGAGTCGGGTCTCTTGTATCCCGGCATTATCCATCATATAACGCCAAAAAGTAAGCGATGACAAACACGTAATGTGTAGGTAGTCACGGCATCACAATCTGTTAAACGTAAGTTTAGCCGATATACACAAACTCAACCTGACTTTATCATTATCGATAGCGTAGAGCGCAGTACGCCATAACGTTGTCGTTATGGCGCCTGTGTACGCTTTGTAATTATTACAGTTTAGAACTTACCCAGCTTTCAACACTGGCCAGCGCCGCTGGAAGGGCTGCTGCGTCTGTACCACCGGCTTGCGCCATGTCCGGACGACCGCCGCCTTTACCGCCCACTTGCTGAGCGACCATACCAATCAGTTCCCCTGCTTTCACACGGTCGATCACGTCCTTAGATACGCCCGCAATCAGAGAAACCTTACCTTCCGCTACCGTTGCCAGAACGATGATGGTTGAACCCAGCTGGTTCTTCAGATCGTCGACCATGGTACGAAGCATTTTCGGCTCAACGCCTGCCAGCTCACTGACCAGCAGTTTAACGCCGTTAATCTCAACCGCTTTGCTGGAGAGGTTTGCGCTCTCGGCAACGGCGGCCTGCTCTTTCAGCTGCTGCAGCTCTTTTTCCAGCTGACGGGTACGTTCCAGCGCAACACGCACTTTCTCGCCCAGGTTCTGGCTGTCGCCTTTCAGCAGTTGCGCGATGTCGTGCAGCTGATCGCTCTGCGCATGCAGAAGCGCAATCGCGCCTTCGCCAGTGACCGCTTCGATACGACGGACACCTGCCGCCGTTCCGGATTCGGACACAATGCGGAACAGACCGATGTCGCCGGTACGGCTGGCGTGGGTACCGCCACACAGTTCGGTGGAGAAATCACCCATGCTTAGCACGCGTACGCGTTCGTCATACTTCTCGCCGAACAGCGCCATTGCGCCTTTGTTCTTCGCCGCGTCGAGATCCATGATGTTGGTTTCGATTGGCAGGTTACGACGGATCTGGGCATTCACCAGATCTTCTACCGCACGGATTTCCGCCGGTTTCATCGCTTCAAAATGAGAGAAGTCGAAGCGCAGCAGTTTGTCATTTACCAGCGAGCCTTTCTGCGCAACGTGCGTGCCCAGAACCTGGCGCAGCGCGGCGTGCATCAGGTGCGTCGCGGAGTGGTTGAGACGGATACGCGCGCGGCGCGCTTCGTCAACGATAGCCTGAACGCCCTCGCCCACTTTCAGCGTGCCGGATGCCAGGGTACCCTGGTGGCCAATCGCCTGACCGTATTTCTGCGTGTCGTTCACTGTAAAGCTGAAATCACTGCCCTTCAGCTCGCCTTTATCGCCTACCTGGCCGCCTGATTCTGCGTAGAACGGCGTCTTATCCAGAACCACAACCGCAGCCTGGCCCGCGCTGATGCTGTCCACGGCTTTGCCGTCAACAAACAGGGCGGTGACTTTGCCGTTGGTTTTCAGATGCTCGTAACCTTCGAATTCGCTGCTGCCATCAACGCGGATCATCGCGTTGTAGTCGGCACCAAAACCGCTGGACTCACGCGCGCGACGGCGCTGTTCTTCCATGGCGGCTTCGAAGCCCGCTTCGTCAACTTTAATGTTGCGCTCGCGGCAGACGTCAGCCGTCAGGTCAACCGGGAAGCCATAGGTGTCGTACAGACGGAAGGCGGTTTCGCCATCCAGGGTATCGCCCTGCAGCTTCGCCAGCTCGTCGTCCAGCAGGGCCAGACCACGTTCCAGAGTACGGGCAAACTGCTCTTCTTCGGTTTTCAGAACCTGCTCAACCTGCGCCTGCTGGCGTTTCAGTTCGTCGCCGGCTGCGCCCATCACGCTCACCAGTGGACCCACCAGCTTGTAGAAGAAGGTGTCCTTCGCGCCCAGCATGTTGCCATGACGGATGGCACGACGAATGATACGGCGCAGCACGTAGCCACGGTTTTCATTCGACGGGATCACGCCGTCAGCAATCAGGAAGGCACAGGAGCGGATATGGTCGGCAATCACGCGCAGGGATTTGTTGCTCAGATCGGTTGCGCCAGTTACTTCGGCAACAGACTTAATCAGGGTGCTGAACAGATCGATGTCGTAGTTGGAGTTAACGTGTTGCAGTACTGCGGCAATACGCTCCAGACCCATACCGGTATCCACGGATGGCTTCGGCAGCGGCTCCATGGTGCCGTCGATCTGACGGTTGAACTGCATGAAGACGATGTTCCAGATCTCAATGTAACGATCGCCGTCTTCTTCTGCGCTGCCCGGAGGGCCGCCCCAGATGTGATCGCCATGATCGTAGAAGATTTCGGTGCACGGACCGCAAGGGCCGGTATCACCCATCTGCCAGAAGTTATCAGACGCATAAGGAGCGCCTTTGTTATCGCCGATGCGAATAATACGTTCGCGCGGGATACCCACTTCTTTTTCCCAGATTTCATAGGCTTCGTTATCGGTTTCGTAGACGGTAACCCACAGGCGCTCTTTCGGCAGGTTGAACCAGTTTTCACCGGTCAGCAGTTCCCATGCGTACTGGATAGCGTCATGTTTGAAATAGTCGCCGAAGCTGAAGTTACCCAGCATTTCGAAGAAGGTGTGGTGACGCGCGGTGTAACCGACGTTTTCCAGATCGTTATGTTTACCGCCCGCACGCACGCAGCGCTGCGAGGTAGTTGCGCGAGAATAATTACGCTTGTCGAGACCCAGGAAGACATCCTTGAACTGGTTCATCCCGGCGTTGGTAAACAGTAAAGTTGGATCGTTGTTCGGTACCAGGGAGCTGCTGGCAACAACCTGGTGTCCCTTACTATGGAAAAAATCGAGAAACGCCTGACGGATCTCAGCGGTGCTCTTGCTCATAATTATCCTGAAATCAAGCTAACGAAATGTCACAGCCGGTCACTACACAACCGTTGTCGGACGGACCAGCTACTGAAAAAAGTGGGAATAAGATAAGTTTTCTTTAAAGGGAAGTAAAATCCCGCATGCGTTCAATCGGTAAAATTACGCCAGATATCCTGAATATCCTCCATCAGGAAGCCGCGATAAAGCAAAAAGCGCTGGATTTTGACTTTTTCTGAAAACTCGCGCGGCAAAGGTTCACCGTACTTCCGCACGGCCTGCTCCCGCGCCAGCCCGCACCAGTCAATTTCGCATTCGCGCATCGCCTTTTCGCTGGTTTCGCGCGGGATGCCCTTTTGATTCAACTCCTGGCGGATGCGCGCCGGGCCGTAGCCTTTCCGGCTGCGGCTGGCGATAAAGCGTGAGACAAAACGGGTATCGTCCAGATAGCTGTGCTCATAGCACCAGGCGACCACCCGATCGTAATCTTCTGCCGTAGCGTCGATGGCTTCTGGCCCGTTTTTGCTCATTACTGGCGCGGCGAGTTTGCGGCGAAGCTCCTGCTCGCTGTGGTCACGAACGGCCAGGATACGCACGGCGCGATCCAGCAGACGGTTATAAGCAGGACGACGCGTTGTGGATTCATTCATAGATAAACCTGCTGCAGTTGAGAAGCAAAAATCAAAAAGCAAAAAGGGCCGCATTAAGCGACCCTTGTTTATTACATCCGATTATCAGAAATCTTCGTTGGTTTCTTCTACGTCTGCGGCATCCGCAGTGAAGTCAGGCTTAGTATCCTGGTTGCTGAGCAGAAGCTCACGCACCTTCTTCTCGATCTCTTTCGCTGCCGCCGGGTTCTCTTTCAGCCAGGAGATAGCATTCGCTTTACCCTGACCAATCTTGTCACCGTTGTAGCTGTACCAGGCGCCCGCTTTTTCAATCAGCTTCTCTTTCACGCCCAGGTCAACCAGCTCGCCGTAGAAGTTGATACCTTCGCCGTAGAGGATCTGGAATTCAGCCTGTTTAAAGGGTGCAGCAATCTTGTTCTTCACAACCTTCACGCGGGTTTCGCTACCCACCACGTTCTCACCGTCTTTCACGGCACCGATACGGCGGATATCCAGACGCACGGAGGCGTAGAATTTCAGCGCGTTACCACCGGTGGTGGTTTCCGGGTTACCGAACATCACACCAATCTTCATACGGATCTGGTTGATGAAGATCAGCAACGTGTTGGACTGCTTCAGGTTACCGGCCAGCTTACGCATCGCCTGGCTCATCATACGTGCCGCGAGGCCCATGTGAGAGTCACCGATTTCGCCTTCGATTTCTGCTTTTGGCGTCAGTGCCGCAACGGAGTCGACGATGATTACGTCTACTGCGCCAGAGCGCGCCAGTGCGTCACAGATTTCCAGTGCCTGCTCACCGGTATCCGGCTGGGAGCAGAGCAGGTTGTCGATATCAACACCCAGTTTACGTGCATAGACCGGATCCAGCGCGTGCTCAGCATCGATAAAGGCACAGGTTTTGCCTTCGCGCTGTGCAGCCGCCACAACCTGTAAGGTCAGGGTAGTTTTACCGGAGGATTCTGGCCCGTAGATCTCTACGATACGACCCATAGGCAGGCCACCAGCACCCAGTGCAATATCCAGAGAAAGCGAACCGGTGGAGATAGTTTCTACATCCATGGAACGATCTTCACCCAGGCGCATGATGGAACCTTTACCGAATTGCTTTTCGATCTGGCCCAGTGCTGCCGCCAACGCTTTCTGTTTGTTTTCGTCGATAGCCATTTTTTCCTCTCATGCCGGGTGAAACAACTGCGCTTCACCCTGGATTCTGTTCTGTTGCAGCAATTATACTGTATGCTCATACAGTATCAAGTGTTTTGTAGAAATTGTTGCCAGAGTGTTTTTAACGCATATTCTGTTGCCTGACGACGCACGTTTTCGCGGTCGCCGCTAAAGCATTCCCGACGGGTAATCCCCTCGCCTTGCGCCGTCGCAAAGCCAAACCACACGGTCCCGACAGGCTTTTCAGCGCTGCCGCCGTCCGGCCCGGCGATGCCGCTAATAGAGATAGCATAGTCCGCCCGGGCGGCACGCAGGGCACCAATCGCCATCTCGATCACCACCGGCTCGCTGACCGCACCATGCTCGATAAGCGTGGGTTCACGCACGCCAATCATCTGCGCTTTCGCTTCATTACTGTAAGTGACAAATCCGCGTTCAAACCAGGCGGAACTGCCGGCGATATCGGTGATAACTTTTGCCACCCAGCCGCCGGTACAGGACTCTGCCGTGGTGACCGTTGCGCCGCGCTGTTTCAGCGCCTGCCCTACTCTCTCACTGAGCTGCATCAATTCATGGTCAGTCATCGTGTTTTGACTCCTTAAAAACATGCAGCACAAGATAGCACTTTAGTCGTCAGATATGAGGACGAGGTGGAGGTTTTACGAGGGGGCTTCAGAAAATTAACCTGGCAAGGCGGCTAATAATGAAAAGTGAGTGGCGTTGCTCCACTCACTTTTTCGGCAGGGAGAGAGTATTAACTGAACGGCGATGCCACGCGCGCCTGCGCCACGGCCAGCCCCAACTGCCACACCGCCATTGCATAGTGCGTGCTGTGGTTGTAGCGGGTGATGGTGTAGAAGTTAGGCAGACCGTACCAGTACTGGTAGCCGGTACCGATATCCAGACGCAGCAGGCTCACCTTTTGGTTGCCGCTCAGCGGCTGCTGTGGCGTTAACCCTACCGCCGTCAGCTGTGCCGGGGTATAGCTGGTTTTAAAGCCGTTCTCCAGCCCTGGCGCCTGACCGTTGGCCATAACCGCCACCGGCTGACCTGGCGTCCAGCCATGCTCTTTAAAGTAGTTGGCGACGCTGCCAATCGCATCTTCCGGATCCCACAGGTTGATGTGGCCGTCGCCGTTGAAATCGACCGCGTACTGCTTATAGGAGGACGGCATAAACTGGCCGTAGCCCATAGCACCGGCAAAGGAGCCCTTCAGATCCAGCGGGTCATCCTGTTCGTCGCGCGCCATCAGCAGGAAGGTTTCCAGCTCGGAGGAGAAGTACTCCGCCCGGCGCGGATAGTTAAAGGAGAGGGTCGCCAGCGCATCCAGAATGCGGGTTTTACCCATCACGCGGCCCCAGCGTGTTTCCACGCCGATAATCCCGATGATGATCTCCGGCGGCACGCCGTAGACCTGCTGGGCGCGGGTCAGCGCATCCTGATACTGGTTCCAGAACGCCACGCCGTTCTGCACGTTGTCCGGGGTAATAAACTGGTTGCGATAGCGTAACCATGCCCCGTTCGGCCCGGCCGGTGGCTGGGTGGTCGGGGCCTGGCGATCCATCAGTCGCAGCACGTAATCCAGACGTTTCGCCTGGGAGAGGATCTCCTGCAGCTGGGCTTTATTAAAGCCGTGCTTGCTCACCATTTTGTCGATGAACTGTTCCGCTGCGGGATTGTTGGCAAAGTCGCCCCCCATCTGCATCACATTATGCTGGGGTTCCAGCAGGAAGCCGCCGGACGGCGCGCCCGCCGTTTGTTGCTGGACCTCTTCGGTCTTCGGTTTGCTGCTGCAGGCAGAGAGCAGGATAAGCGCAGGCAGTATGGCTGCGTAACGACGCTTGAGCATGAGACATCCATTCAACGAATTCGATAAGTGGCAAGTATGGTAAAGCATCCGGGACACCTCAAGGAAGAGATGCGAACCCGCCGGGCAAAATCTTTACGCTGCTTAAAGACAAATTCGTCCTCTTCTCAACCCTTCTCGCCTCGCCACGCCCATTATCTTTCAAAATAATCTATTTTTCTTTCATTGTGAGATCTGTTTAACACTTTAAAACCTTTCAAAGTGATTATTATTAGCCCGTCAGAGATGAACTCACCCTACAGGAGAAAACAATGATAGAAACCATCACCCACGGCGCCGAGTGGTTTATCGGGCTGTTTCAGAAAGGTGGCGAGGTCTTTACCAGCATGGTCACCGGGATCCTGCCGCTGCTGATCAGCCTGCTGGTGATCATGAATGCATTGATCAACTTTATTGGTCAGCATCGGATCGAAAAGCTGGCCCAGCGTTGCGCCGGTAATCCCATCTCCCGCTATCTGCTGCTGCCCTGCATCGGCACCTTCGTGTTCTGTAACCCGATGACCCTGAGCCTCGGGCGCTTTATGCCCGAGCGCTACAAGCCGAGCTATTACGCCGCGGCCTCATACAGCTGCCACTCGATGAACGGTCTGTTTCCGCACATTAACCCCGGCGAGCTGTTCGTCTATCTGGGGATCGCCAGCGGCCTGACCACCCTCGGCCTGCCGCTCGGCCCGCTGGCGGTGAGTTATCTGCTGGTCGGCCTGGTAACCAACTTTTTCCGCGGCTGGGTGACCGATCTCACTACCGCCATTTTCGAAAAGAAAATGGGCATCCAGCTTGAACAGAAAGTCCAGCTTGCAGGAGCCGCAGCATGACCCGTATCCGGATAGAAAAAGGGGTGGGCGGCTGGGGCGGCCCGCTGGAACTCGACGCCACCGGCGAGAAAAAGATTGTCTATATCACCGCGGGCACCCGCCCGGCGATTGTCGACAAGCTGCGCGAACTCACCGGCTGGGAAGCGGTGGACGGCTTTAAAGAGGGCGAGCCGCCGGAAGCGGAGATCGGCGTGGCGGTGATCGACTGCGGCGGCACCCTGCGCTGCGGCATTTACCCGAAACGGCGCATTCCGACCGTCAATATCCATGCGACGGGCAAATCCGGCCCGCTGGCGCAGTACATCCTGGAGGACATCTACGTCTCCGGGGTGAAAGAGGAGAACATCAGTCTGGCCGGGGAGTCCGCCGCTCCGGCCAAGAAGAGCGCACCGCGCGAGTATGACACTAGCAAAAAGATCACCGAGCAGAACGACGGCCTGCTGGCGAAAGTCGGGATGGGGATGGGCTCCGCGGTGGCGGTACTGTTCCAGTCCGGGCGCGACACCATCGACACGGTGCTGAAAACCATTCTGCCGTTTATGGCCTTCGTCTCGGCGCTGATCGGCATCATCATGGCCTCCGGCCTGGGGGACTGGATTGCCCACGGCCTCGCCCCGCTGGCCAGCCATCCGCTCGGGCTGGTGACGCTGGCGCTGATCTGCTCCTTCCCGCTGCTGTCGCCGTTCCTCGGCCCCGGGGCAGTGATCGCCCAGGTGATTGGCGTGTTGATTGGCGTGCAGATTGGGCTCGGCAATATTCCGCCGCACCTCGCCCTGCCCGCCCTGTTTGCCATTAATGCCCAGGCCGCCTGCGACTTTATCCCGGTGGGGCTGTCGCTGGCCGAAGCGCGCCAGGACACGGTGCGTGTGGGTGTCCCTTCCGTACTGGTGAGCCGCTTCCTGACCGGCGCGCCCACCGTACTGATTGCCTGGTTCGTCTCTGGCTTTATCTATCAATAAGAGGACTTCGTCATGACCGTGATTTACCAGACCACCATTACCCGCATCGGCCAGAGCGCCGCGGATGCCCTGAGTGATCAGATGCTGATTACCTTTCGTGAAGGGGTCCCGGCGGATATCGAGGAGTTCTGTTTTATCCACTGCCACGGCGAACTGAGCGGCGAGCTTCTCCCCGGCAGCCAGCTCACGCTGGGCGAGGCGAGCTATCCGGTGACGGCGGTGGGCGATGTCGCGGAGCAGAACCTGCGCGAGCTGGGGCATATCACCCTGCGTTTTGATGGCCAGACCGCAGCGGAATACCCGGGCACCGTGCACGTTGCCGGGCCGGTTCCGCAGGCGGTGACGGCCGGTTGTGTACTGAAATTTGTGGCGTAATTAAAGGAGAGAAACATGGAACAGGTTGCAGTTGTCATTGGCGGGGGACAAACCTTAGGGGAATATCTCTGCCGCGGGCTGGCCGCAGAAGGGTATCGCGTGGCGGTGGTGGACATTCAGAGCGAAAAAGCCGCCCGGGTCGCCAGCGAGATCAACCAGGAGTTTGGCGAAGGCAAGGCGTATGGCTTTGGTGCCGATGCCACCAGCGAGCAGAGCGTGATGGCGTTGTCGCACGGGGTGGATGAGATCTTTGGCCGCGTCGATCTGCTGGTCTACAGCGCCGGGATCGCCAAAGCGGCGTTTATCAGCGACGTGGAGCTGGGGGATT
Source organism: Leclercia sp. AS011 (assembly GCF_037152535.1). NCBI lineage: Bacteria > Pseudomonadati > Pseudomonadota > Gammaproteobacteria > Enterobacterales > Enterobacteriaceae > Leclercia > Leclercia sp. AS011. Next base: position 210,867 of record NZ_JBBCMA010000003.1, on the reverse strand, counting down.
TCGACCGCTCGTTGCAGGTGAACCTGGTGGGCTATTTCCTCTGCGCCCGGGAGTTCTCGCGCCTGATGATCCGCGACGGCATCGCCGGGCGCATCATTCAGATCAACTCCAAATCCGGCAAGGTGGGCAGCAAGCACAACTCCGGCTACAGCGCGGCCAAGTTCGGCGGCGTGGGGCTGACCCAGTCCCTGGCGCTGGATCTGGCGGAGTACGGCATTACCGTGCATTCGCTGATGCTCGGCAACCTGCTGAAGTCGCCGATGTTCCAGTCCCTGCTGCCGCAGTATGCCACCAAGCTGGGCATCGAGGCGGATCGGGTGGAGCAGTATTACATCGATAAAGTGCCGCTGAAGCGCGGGTGCGACTATCAGGACGTGCTGAATATGCTGCTGTTTTACGCCAGTCCGAAAGCCTCCTACTGCACCGGGCAGTCGATCAATATCACCGGCGGTCAGGTGATGTTCTGAATTCGTTCCCCGGTGGCGCTGCGCTTACCGGGGCTACAAAGGTCTTAATCGTCGGCCGGGCAAGCGAAGCGCCGCCCGGCAATTCCACAGGAGCTACACATGGTTACCACATTAATCACCGTCGCCGTTATCGCCTGGCTGGGCCAGCTGGCGCTCGGCGGGTGGCAAATCCACCGCTTTAACCGGGCGTTCGACGCTCTTTGCCAGAAAGGCAGAGTGGGCGTGGGCCGCTCCGGCGGGCGCTTCAAACCGCGGGTGATTGTCGCCATTGCGCTGGACGATAATCACCGGGTCTGCGACTCCCTGATGATGCGCGGCCTGACGGTCTTTGCCCGACCGGTGAAAATTGCAGCGATTAACGGCGTCGCGCTACAGGAATTAGAGCCCGATGTGATCTTTCCCAATGATTCGCTCTGTCAGGATGCACTATCATTAGCGCTTAAATTGAAACATAGATAATTTCGATGTGAACGCTATAAGCTTGCGAAATTATCATTTCGCAACCTGAGGAACGCAACGCCTATGAAACCCCGTCAGCGGCAGGCGGCCATTCTCGACCACCTGCAAAAGCAGGGAAAATGTTCGGTTGAGGATCTGGCCCACTACTTTGACACCACCGGCACCACCATCCGCAAGGATCTGGTGATCCTGGAAAACGCCGGGGCGGTGATCCGCACCTATGGCGGCGTGGTGCTGAATAAGGACGAAGCCGATCCGCCCATCGATCACAAAACGCTGATCAACACCCACCAGAAGGCGTTAATTGCTGAGGCGGCGGTCAAGTATATCCACGACGGCGACTCCATTATCCTCGACGCGGGCAGTACGGTGCTGCAGATGGTACCCATGCTCAGCCGCTTTAATAACATCACGGTGATGACCAACAGCCTGCATATCGTCAACGCCCTGTCCGAATTCGACAACGAACAAACCATCCTGATGCCCGGCGGCACCTTCCGTAAAAAATCAGCCTCGTTTCACGGCCAGCTGGCGGAGAACGCTTTCGATCACTTCAGCTTTGACCGGCTGTTTATGGGCACCGACGGCATCGATCTCAACGCGGGCGTCACCACTTTCAACGAGGTGTTCAGCGTCAGCAAAGCGATGTGCAACGCCGCCCGGGAAGTGATCCTGATGGCTGACTCGTCGAAGTTTGGCCGTAAAAGTCCGAACATTGTCTGTAGCCTGGAGAGCGTCGATAAGCTGATCACCGACGCGGGCATCGATCCGGCGTTCAAGCAAGCGCTGGAAGAGAAAGGAATCGAAGTGATTGTAACCGGAGAGAGAGATGAGTGATTTTCTGTTAAACGCGGGTCGCCAAACCCTGATGCTGGAACTGCAGGAGGCCAGCCGCCTGCCGGAACGTCTGGGAGAGGATTTCGTTCGGGCGGCAAACACCATTATTCAGTGCGAAGGTAAAGTGATTGTCGCCGGTATCGGCAAGTCCGGCCATATCGGTAAAAAGATTGCCGCGACCCTCGCCAGCACCGGCACCCCGGCCTTTTTCGTCCATCCCGCTGAAGCGCTGCACGGCGATCTGGGGATGATCGAAAGCCGCGACGTGCTGCTGTTTATCTCCTACTCCGGCTCGGCGAAAGAGCTGGATCTGATCCTGCCCCGCCTGCAGGAAAAATCGGTCGCCCTGCTGGCGATGACCGGGAAATCCCGCTCGCCGCTGGCGCTGGCCGCCAAAGCCACGCTGGATATTTCGGTAGAGCGCGAAGCCTGCCCGATGCACCTGGCTCCAACCTCCAGCACCGTGAATACCCTGATGATGGGCGATGCGCTGGCGATGGCGGTAATGCAGGCTCGCGGCTTTAATGAAGAAGATTTTGCCCGCTCCCACCCAGCCGGGGCGCTGGGTGCACGCCTGCTGAATAAGGTGCACCACCTGATGCGCACCGACGAGGCAACTCCGCAGGTGAAGCTGAACGCCAGCGTGATGGATGCGATGCTGGAGCTGAGCCGCACCGGGCTGGGTCTGGTGGCGGTCTGCGATGACGACCGCCAGGTAAAAGGCGTCTTCACCGACGGCGACCTGCGTCGCTGGCTGGTGGGCGGCGGTAAACTGGAGGTGAACGTCAGCAGCGCCATGACCACCGGCGGCCTGACGCTGAAGGCCGACAGCCGCGCCATCGAAGCCAAAGAGCTGCTGCTGAAGCGCAAAATCACCGCCGCCCCGGTGGTGGACGACTCTGGTCACCTGTGCGGTGCCATCAACTTGCAGGATTTCTACCAGGCAGGCATCATCTAACTCTTCAGACCCAGACGTTTCGCCAGCCGGTGCAGGTTGGCGACGTCGGTCTCCAGCGCCCTTGCGCTCGCCGCCCAGCTGCGGCCATTCTGCTCCAGCGCCCGGGTAATCAACTGACGTTGAAACGCTTCCGTTGCCTCACGCAGATTCTGATTCACCACCAGCGGAGTTTCCGGCGTGACCGCAGGCGTGTTCTCATCATGCAGGGCAAAATGCCGGGCGTGGATCACCACGTCATCCCCCAGCCGCGCGGCCCGGGCCAGCACCACCGCCCGGTGGATGGCATGTTCCAGCTCGCGCACGTTGCCCGGCCAGCCATAGCTCAGCAGGTGTGCCCGTGCGCCGGGGCTGAGCACCACCCGGGATAACCCCATCCGCAACCGACACTGTTCGCAGAAATAGCCCGCCAGCAGCACCACGTCCTCGCCCCGCTCGCGCAGCGGCGGCACCGAAAGCGGGAAAACGCTCAGGCGATGGAACAGGTCGGCGCGGAAGTTCCCGGCCAGCACCTCTTCACGCAGGTCGCGATTGGTGGCCGCCAGCACCCGCACGTCAACCCGCAGGCTGCGGTCGTCGCCCACCCGCTGGATATCGCCGTACTGCAGTACCCGCAGCAGCTTGGCCTGCAGCGCCAGCGACAGCTCGCCAATCTCATCGAGGAACAGGGTGCCGTTATCGGCCATCTCAAACTTGCCGCTGCGGTTGCTGATGGCCCCGGTAAAGGCCCCTTTGACGTGGCCGAACAGCTCACTTTCCGCCACGCTCTCCGGCAGCGCGGCGCAGTTGAGATAGACCAGCGGATTGACCGCCCGTGGCGAGGCCTCATGGATAGCTTTCGCCACCAGCTCTTTGCCGGTGCCGGTTTCGCCCTCGATCAGCACGTTCAGGTCGGAGGCGGCGACAATCTCAATCTCTTTTTTCAGGCTCATCATGCCCGGCGACAGGCCGATCATCTCGGTATTTTTCACCTGCTCAAAGGCCGCCGGACCCGCGGGCAGGCTGTTCTGGCTCTCGAGCTGTTCAATCAGCAGGGCGTTGTTCAGCGCCCCGGCGGCGAGGGCGGCAATCAGCCTCAGCTCCTCGTCGCTGAAGGTATCGAACTGATCCGGCGACATGCCGTCGAGGGTGAGAGCGCCAATCAGGTTCTGCCCGGCAAACAGCGGCAGGCCGATACAGGCGTGGACCTTCAGGCTCTCCTGGCCGGGGATCAGGCCGTCGTAGGGATCGGGCAGGTCGCTGTCGGCCGGGAAGCGCACCACATCCCCGGCGCGGGCGATGGTCTCCAGCCGCGGATGGCCCTCCAGGGTAAAGCGCCGCCCCAGCACGTCCTGGGCCAGGCCGTCGATCGCCAGCGGGATAAACTGCCGCCCTTCATAGCGCAGCAGCGCCGAGGCATCGCAGTCCAGCACGTGACGCAGGGTGGAGATCAGTCGCTGAAAACGATCCTGATGGCCGATACCGCTCTGCAATTCAATGGCGATTTTCGCCAGCACCTCTACGGAAAAACTCATTCTCGCCTCGCTGTCATTTTGACAATGCATCTTGTCATATTGACTATATCAAGGACAGTCAAATTGACTACCCATCAGGAGTTATTATTTTAAAAAACCATTAAAATCAACAAAATAAAAAGTTGGCACGCAACCTGCAATTACTCTTACATCTTTCGTTTAATTTCGCTGTATTAAGTTGAGGTTGCTATGTCTATTCTGGTTAAAAACAATATTCATTGGGTGGGTCAACGTGACTGGGAAGTACGTGATTTTCACGGTACGGAGTACAAAACGCTGCGCGGCAGCAGCTATAACAGCTATCTCATCCGGGAAGAGAAAAACGTCCTGATCGACACCGTCGATCATAAATTCAGCCGTGAATTCGTGCAAAACCTGCGCAGTGAAATTGACCTGGCCGATATCGACTACATTATCATTAACCATGCTGAAGAAGATCACGCCGGTGCCCTGACCGAGCTGATGTCCTGCATTCCAGACACCCCGATCTACTGCACCAATAACGCCATCGACTCCATCAATGGTCATCACCACCATCCGGAGTGGAATTTCAACGTGGTGAAAACCGGTGACTCACTGGATATCGGCAACGGCAAACAGCTGATCTTCGTGGAAACCCCGATGCTGCACTGGCCGGACAGCATGATGACCTACATGACCGGCGACGCCGTGCTGTTCAGTAACGACGCCTTCGGCCAGCACTACTGCGACGAACGTCTGTTCAATGACGAAGTGGATCAGGCCGAGCTGTATGAGCAGTGCCAGCGCTACTACGCCAACATCCTGACCCCGTTCAGCCGTCTGGTCACGCCAAAAATTACCGAAATCCTCGGCTTCAACCTGCCGGTGGATATGATTGCCACCTCCCACGGGGTGGTATGGCGTGACAACCCCACCCAAATCGTCGAGCAGTATCTGAAGTGGGCGGCGGACTATCAGGAAGATCGCATTACCCTTTTCTACGACACCATGTCCAACAACACCCGCATGATGGCCGACGCGATTGCCCAGGGCATCAACGAAGTGGACCCGAACGTGGCGGTGAAAATCTTCAACGTGGCGCGCAGCGACAAGAACGACATTCTGACCAACGTTTTCCGCTCCAAAGGCGTGCTGGTGGGGACCTCCACCATGAACAACGTGATGATGCCGAAAATTGCCGGCCTGGTGGAAGAGATGACCGGCCTGCGCTTCCGCAACAAACGCGCCAGCGCCTTTGGCTCCCACGGCTGGAGCGGCGGCGCGGTCGACCGTCTCTCCACTCGTTTGCAGGATGCGGGCTTTGAGATGTCCATGAGCCTGAAGGCGAAATGGCGTCCGGATCTGGATGCGCTGGAAATTTGCCGTCAGCACGGCCGCGACATTGCACGTCAGTGGGCGCTCGCTCCGCTGCCAGAAGCGGCCGCTAAAGCCTCACCAGAACAGGAAGCCTGCGCCTGTGCCGCCGCCGCGGCTGCCGACCTCGGCCCTTGCATGCAGTGCAGCGTCTGCCAGTGGATCTACGATCCGGCCCTCGGCGAACCGCTGCAGGATGTGGCCCCGGGCACCCCGTGGAGCGACGTGCCGGATAACTTCCTCTGCCCGGAATGTTCCCTCGGTAAAGACGTCTTTGACGAACTGGCATCGGAGGCAAAATGAGCCAGGGTATCGTGATTATCGGCTCGGGCTTCGCCGCCCGCCAGCTGGTGAAAAATATCCGTAAACAGGATGCGAACGTCCCGCTGACGCTGATTGCCGCCGACAGCATGGATGAGTACAACAAGCCGGACTTAAGCCACGTTATCAGCCAGAGTCAGCACGCCGACGACCTCACCCGCCAGACGGCGGGGGAGTTTGCCGAACAGTTTAACCTGCGCCTGTTCCCTTACAGCTGGGTCACCGATATCGATGCCGCTGCGCACGTGGTGAAAGGAAAAGACCAGCAGTGGTCGTATGACAAACTGGTGCTGGCCACCGGGGCCTCGGCCTTTGTGCCGCCAGTCCCGGGGCGCGAGCTGATGCTGACCCTCAACAGCCAGATGGAGTACCGGGCCTGCGAAACCACGCTGCGTGACGCCAAAAGGGTGATGATTGTCGGCGCGGGGCTTATCGGCAGCGAACTGGCGATGGATTTTTGCCGGGCCGGGAAAGCGGTCACTCTGGTTGATCACTCCGCCAGCATACTGTCGGCGCTGATGCCAGCCGAAGTAAGCAGTCGCTTACAACATCGGCTGACCGATATGGGCGTACATCTGCAGCTGAAATCCCAGCTGCAAAGCCTGACCAAAACCGATACCGGGATCTGCGCCCTGCTGGACAGAGACCGCTGTATCGAGGTGGATGTGGTCATTGCCGCCACTGGCCTGCGTCCGGAAACGGCCCTCGCCCAGCGTGCCGGGGCAGAAACCCACCGCGGCGTAAAGGTCGACAGCTATCTGCAAACCACCCAGCCGGATATCTATGCTCTGGGGGACTGCGCTGAAATCAACGGTCAGGTGCTGCCCTTCCTGCAGCCGATCCAGCTCAGCGCCATGTATCTGGCGAAGAACCTGCTCGGTGCCAACACGCCGTTGAAACTGCCTGCGATGCTGGTGAAGGTCAAAACGCCGGAACTGCCGCTACATCTGGCGGGCGAAACCCAGCGCCAGGACCTGACCTGGCAGATCGCCATCGAACCTCAGGGGATGGTGGCGAAAGGGGCCGACAGCGAAGGCAATTTGCGCGCCTTCGTGGTCAGTGAAGATCGCATGAAGGAGGCCTTTGCCCTGCTGAAAGCATTACCCGTTTAACCCTCAAACTCTTGCTCTACTCGTTGTAAGCTTGTCCGATTTTGCCTTTCGCAGCCCCGGTGCCCCGGGGCTTTTTTATATCGTTAATTAAGCAACAAAAAAGAGAGATAATAAAATGCGGAACAGCCTGAAAACATCGCCCTGTTTTATTCCGTGATTTCTTTTTAATCTGTGAGGGTATTCATTAGCCGGAGATAAACATGGCGACCTTCAGAAAAGAAATTAACGCCCTTGCTGACTACTTTAAAAAAGTACAGCCTGTCGAACGCATATTATTTCGCTGGCTTTACCTCAGCCCGGAGGCGCGCATCCAGCGCCTTCAGGAGCTGATGATGCCCGTCAGCGACAAAAAGCAGTAATAAAAAAACGGCTCAACTGCCGTTTTTTTATTGCTCAAAAGCGGAAGTATTCATCAAACACATCCTTGTTTATTTAAATATAAATAAACGAAAGGTATCAGCGAAATATTAATTCAAACCACATCACACTTTTACTCCCCACCGTTTTAACCCTGGTGAAAAGGTGTTATTTTTCGCCGTGAATTAAGCCCCTTATTTGGACATTGATATTATGAACGCATTTAGCTATTTGCAACGCCTGGGCAAGGCGCTGATGTTGCCTATCGCGACCCTCCCGGTCGCCGCGATTTTATTACGTCTGGGCCAGCCCGACGTCTTTAATATTCCCTTTATCGCCAGTGCTGGCGGCGGCATTTTTGACAGCCTGCCCCTGCTCTTTGCGCTCGGCATCGCCATTGGCCTGGCCAAAGATAACGCCGGGGCCGCCGCCCTGGCAGGCGCTGTCGGTTTTTTGGTGCTGACCAAAGCCACGGCAGTGATTAACGCCTCCATTAACATGTCCTTCTTCGCGGGGATCATCGCGGGCGTGGTCGCGGGTCACTGTTACAACCGCTTCTCCAGTACCAGACTGCCAGATTTTCTCGCCTTCTTCGCCGGTAAGCGGCTGGTGCCGATCATGACCGGGCTGATCTGCCTGCTGCTGGCGTGGGTATGCGGCTATATCTGGCCTTCCGTGCAGCACGGTATCGATACCTTCAGCCTGCTGGTGTCCCGCAGCGGTGAGCCGGGCTGGTTTATTTACGGCGTCCTCAACCGCGCGCTGATCCCCTTCGGCCTGCACTATATTCTGCACTCGGTATTCTGGTTCAGCCTCGGCGACTGCCTGAAAGTGACCTACGATGCGGCCAGCAGTATTCACAATATCTGTCTTGCGCCGGATGTGGTGAAGGGCCTGGCGATCGGCGGCGCGGTGCCGGGTATTGACGGCTCCAGCATCACCCAGATTGCCACCGATCTGACCCGCGGCGATCTCAACCGCTTCTTTGCGGGCGATCCGCATGCGGGTGTCTATATGGCCTGGGCGTACCCAATCTTTATGGGCGGGCTGCCCGGTGCGGCGCTGGCTATGTACTTCGCGGCCCCGAAAGCGCGCCGTTCGGCGGTCGGTGGGATGCTGCTTTCCGTTGCTCTGACCGCGTTCCTGACCGGGATCACCGAACCCATTGAGTTCTCCTTCCTGTTCCTTGCCCCTGCCCTCTATGCCCTGCATGCGGTGCTGGCTGGCGTGAGCATGGTGATCGCCAACAGCCTCGGGGTATTGCACGGTTTTGGTTTCTCGGCGGGTCTGATCGACTTCGTGCTGAACTGGGGATTAGCGACCAAACCCTGGATCCTGATCCCGCTGATTGTCCTGTTCTTTGCGATCTATTTTGTGGTCTTCAGTTTTGCGATCCGCTTCTTCAAGCTGAAAACGCCGGGTCGTGAAGATGATGAGAGCGTAGCGGGCGAATCTGACGATCAGAGCGAAGCCATCACTCAATACATCGCTGCGCTGGGCGGGGAGCAGAACCTGAAGCTGGTTGACGCCTGCATCACCCGCCTGCGTCTGACCCTGGCCGATAACAGCGTCCTTGACGAACCGGCGCTGAAAGCGCTTGGTGCCAAAGGTATTCTGAAGATGGGGACGCAGAATGCGCAGGTGATCCTGGGGCCACAGGCTGAGAGCATCGCGTTAAAAATCAGAGCGCGACTCGAGGCATAAAACCGCGCCCTCTCTCTGTCACCAGAGAGAGGGCATAAAACCGGAACAGTTGCTACAACACTCCCTTATTTCTTCCGCAAAACCACCTACACTCTGACCATTGCGTTTTTTCCCGGAAACTTCCATGCGTCAGCTTCAGAAAATCCGCCAGTATCAGCGGCTCTCAGTCCATTACGGTTCTACACCAAAACTGACCACCCTGGCCGAAGTGGCCGAGGTGGCCCTGTGCAGCGAGCGTCACGCCCGCACGCTGTTACGTCAGCTGACCGAAAGCGGCTGGTTAAGCTGGAAGGCACAGGCCGGGCGAGGGCATCGCGCCACCCTGCACTGCCTGGTGACCACCAGCGAACTTAGCGCCCCGCTAATGCATGCCTGCCTGGATAAGGGGGATTACCAGAGCGCACTCCAGCTGGCGGACGGCGATCCGGCCAGCCTGCACCACATCATCACCCCCTTTCTTGGCGGCAAATGGCTCAAACACCAGCCGACGCTGCGCATTCCCTGGTATCGCCCGCTCACCTCCCTGCACCCGGCGCTGCATCGTCGGCGCGCCGAGCAGCATATTATCTGCGCGGTTCACGCCGGGTTAACCCGCTATGAACCGGGTCAGGCGCAGCCGGTGGCGGATCTGGCCCACCACTGGGCCTGTTCTGAGGACGGACTGCGCTGGCATTTTTACCTGCGCAGCGGTGCGCACTGGCATAACGGCCAGCCGCTGAGCGACGACGATATTCTGAGTGCGGTGCAGCAACTGCTGGCCGATCCGGCGCGCAACAGCGGGTTACTGCATATCGATGCGGTGACTCTCGTTGCCCCCTGGTGCCTGGCAATCTATCTGCATGCCCCGGATGCCCTGCTGGCCCATCGTCTTGCCCATCCGGTCTGCCGCCTGCCGCACCCCCGACAGCCGGAGACGGGTGCCGGCCCCTTCGCCATTGCCCGGCACCACTCGCATTTTCTGCGCCTCGAGCGCCAGCCCTGGTACTTTGCCACCCATCCGCTGCTGCACGCCATTGAGTTCTGGCGCACCGGCACGGTCGCCGATAAACCGGCATGGATCACGGTAGGCAAAGGCAACGCCCCGCAGGAAGCGGTCACCTCAACCAGCGGGGGTTTTGCGTGGCTGATGGTCAATGCAAACCTGCCCGCAGCGCTGGCGGCGTATCTGCGCCAGACCGCCCTGACGCTCAACCAGCAGTGCTTTGGCCACCGGGAAGATCTGCAGATCCACACCGAAATCCTCCCCGGCCTGCAGGTGCCGACCCTGCCCGCCCCCGCAGATATCGACCTGCCGCCCCGGCTGAAACTGGTGTGCTACAACACCCCGGAGCTGCGCGAGCTGGCTGAAATCTGGCGTCTCCAGCTACAGCCGCGTGGCTGTGAGCTGCACACCGAATGGAAAGATCGCGATGGCTGGTATGAAACGGACACGCTGGCGGATGCCGATCTGCTGCTGGGGGATCATCTGGCGACCGGAATGGCCGCCTTTGCGCTGGCGGAGTGGTTTATCTATGAACCGGCCTGGGCTACGGCGCTGGGCGAGGCGGGCTGGGAAACGGCAAAACAGCAGCTGATGCAAAACAGCGACAGCGAAGCGTATTTTCACGCCCACCTGACGCCCTTTTTCCAGCGCCTGCTGGCGGAGGGCCGCTGCACGCCGCTGTTCCACTATCGCTATCGGATCAACGCTCTGGAAAACGTGCAGGATATGGTCCTGACCGCGGGCGGCTGGCTCGATTTTACCCGCGCCTGGCTGCCCCCGGCCGCCGTCCTGTAATTAGCGGTGCGGACCGGGGATTACTGAATCACGCAGGATCAGCTCCCCGGCAAAGGTCTGCTGGAAGGTAAACTCCCCGCCGTCGAGCATAAAGATCAGGCGGCTGATGGTCTCTTTCACCATCTCGGTCACCGGCACGCGCACGCTGGAGAGCGCGGGCACCACGTACGGGGCCATCGCAATGTCATCGAAACCCACCACCGAAACGGCTCCCGGCGCGGGGATCCCGCTGTCGTGAAGCTGCTTAATGGCACCGATGGCCATGTCGTCGTTGCTCGCCACCAGCGCGGTAAAAGGCTCGCCGCGGGCCAGCAGCGTCGCTACCCCTGCCGCCCCGCTGGCCGGGGTCCATTTGCCCTCGGCAATCAGCGATTCGCGCAGCGGAATGCGGTGCGCAGCCAGCGCGTCCTTGTAGCCGGAAAGACGCTCGATCCCGGTGGGAGAGTCCAGCGAACCGGTAATAAACGCGATATCCCGATGGCCCTGTTCGATAAGGGTCGATACCGCCGCCTGGCTGGAAGCTTTATGATCCGACCAGACGCAGTGGCTGCTGTTTTTACGCAGGCGACGGTTGAGCACCATCACCGGCTGCTCGTGCTTCTGGATGATCTCGTCCATCTCATCGACGCTGAGAAAACGCGGGTAGATGATGATCGCATCACAGCGCATATCGAGCAGATACTGAATCGCTTTTCGCTCTTCGTCGGCGCTGTGCTTGCCATCGGCGAGGATCAGCTGTCGCCCTCTCTCCTCGGTCATTCTGGCGGCGTGGAACAGCAGCTCGCTGAAGTAGACCCCGTGGTAGAGGGTGTTGGTCACCACCAGCCCGAGAGTCTGCGTGCGTTTGGTCGCCAGGTTGCGCGCCAGTAAATTGGGGCGGTAGCCGCTCTCCTCAATCGCCTGAAAAACCCGGTCTTTTGTCTCCTGGCTCACGTAGCCATTGCCCGAAAGCACCCGGGAAACCGTCGCCTTCGAGACCCCTGCCCGCTTCGCCACTTCCAGCATCGTGGTCATCAATCTGTTCCGTCTGAATCTGATGAGCGGCAGTGTACTGCACCGCGTGAAAATTGTCGCAGCGCGGATCGCACGCTTTTGATGGCGTTCGGTGATCGTCATCACGAATCTAAAAAATGGTCAAAACGCGATCTTGTTTGATCTCAGAAAACTCTTCATGATTTTGTGGAACCGGTTTCCTATATAAGTTTCATCGTTGCAGACGGTGAAGACGTACCTTACTGATAAAACAGGATACAACCCGATGGCCAAAAATTATGCTGCGCTGGCGCATGCCGTTGTCAGCGCGCTCGGCGGCAAAGAGAACATCGTCGCCGTTACCCACTGCATGACCCGTCTGCGCTTTGTGGCGAAAGACGAGAGCCTGATCGACAGCGCTGCGCTTAAGAACATCAGCGGCGTGCTGGGGGTAGTGCGCAACGACAACCAGTGCCAGGTGATCATCGGCAATACCGTGTCCCAGGCCTACCGCGAGGTGGTCAGCCTGCTGCCTGCTGATATGCAGCCTGCCGCGCCTCAGGGGCCGCAAAAGCTCACCCTGAAACGCATTGGCGCGGGGATCCTCGACGCGCTGATCGGCACTATGTCCCCGCTGATCCCGGCGATCATCGGCGGGTCGATGGTCAAACTGCTGGCGATGATCCTCGAGATGACCGGCGTGCTGACCAAAGGCGAGCCGACCCTGACCATTCTGACGGTGATCGGCGACGGGGCGTTCTTCTTCCTGCCGCTGATGGTGGCGGCCTCCGCCGCAGTGAAGTTCAAAACCAATATGTCGCTGGCGATCGCTATTGCAGGCGTGCTGGTGCACCCAAGCTTTATCGAGCTGATGGCGAAAGCCGCGCAGGGCGAGCAAGTTGAGTTTGCCTTCATTCCAGTGACGGCGGTGAAATACACCTACACGGTGATCCCGGCGCTGGTGATGACCTGGTGCCTGTCGTACATCGAACGCTGGGTGGATCGCATTACCCCGGCGGTCACCAAAAACTTCCTGAAGCCAATGCTGATCGTGCTGATTGCCGCCCCGCTCGCCATCGTCCTGATTGGGCCGCTGGGGATCTGGATCGGTAGCGCCATCTCCGCGCTGGTTTACACTATTCACGGCTATCTGGGCTGGCTCTCCGTCGCCATCATGGGCGCGCTGTGGCCGCTGCTGGTGATGACCGGGATGCACCGCGTCTTTACGCCGACCATCATTCAGACCATTGCCGAAACCGGCAAAGAGGGGATGGTGATGCCATCAGAGATCGGTGCCAACCTGTCACTCGGCGGTTCGTCGCTGGCGGTAGCATGGAAAACCAAAAACCCGGAACTGCGCCAGACGGCGCTGGCGGCGGCGGCCTCAGCCATCATGGCGGGGATCTCCGAACCGGCGCTGTACGGCGTCGCGGTTCGCCTGAAACGCCCGTTAATTGCCAGCCTGATCAGCGGCTTTATCTGCGGCGCGGTGGCCGGGATTGCCGGACTGGCCAGCCACTCGATGGCGGCACCGGGCCTGTTTACCAGCGTCCAGTTCTTCGACCCGGCTAACCCGATGTCTATCGTCTGGGTATTCGGGGTGATGGCCCTGGCCGTGGTGCTCTCTTTCGTGCTGACCCTGATCCTGGGCTTTGAAGATATCCCGGTAGAAGAGGAAGCGGAAAAAGCGCGCGCGCTGCAAACCGCACCGGTTCAGGCCAAAGCAGCACAAGCATAAACAGAAAGCGAGGTAACAATGTCAGTTTTTCCACAAGGATTTTTATGGGGCGGCGCACTGGCCGCTAACCAGAGCGAAGGCGCATACCGCGAAGGCGGCAAGGGCCTGACCACCGTCGATATGATCCCCCACGGCGCCAACCGCCTGGCGGTAAAAGTCGGCAAGGAAAAACGCTTTTCGCTGCGTGATGACGAGTTCTATCCCAGCCACGACGCGATCGATTTTTACCATCGCTATAAAGAAGATATCGCCTTAATGGCCGAGATGGGCTTCACGGTATTCCGTACCTCGATTGCCTGGAGCCGTCTCTACCCGAATGGTGACGAGCCGCTGCCGAATAAAGAGGGGATTGCCTTCTACCGGGCGGTGTTCGAGGAGTGCAAAAAGTACAACATCGAGCCGCTGGTGACCCTGTGCCACTTCGACGTGCCGATGCACCTGGTGACCGAGTACGGCTCCTGGCGCAACCGCAAGATGGTCGACTTCTTCGCCCGCTACGCCCGCACCTGCTTTGAGGAGTTTAACGGGCTGGTGAAATACTGGCTGACCTTCAACGAAATCAACATCATGCTCCACAGCCCTTTCTCCGGGGCCGGGCTGGTGTTCGAGGAAGGTGAAAACGAAGATCAGGTGAAATACCAGGCCGCGCACCACGAGCTGGTGGCAAGCGCGCTGGCGACCAAAATCGCTCATGAGGTGAACCCGGAAAACCAGGTGGGCTGCATGCTGGCGGGGGGCAACTTCTACCCCTACTCCTGCAAACCGGAAGACGTGTGGATGGCGCTGGAGAAAGACCGGGAGAACCTGTTCTTTATCGACGTGCAGGCGCGCGGCAGCTATCCGGCCTACTCGGCCCGCGTGTTCCGCGAAAAAGGGGTGGTGATTGTCAAAGACCCGGGCGATGACGCGCTGCTGAAGAACACCGTCGATTTTGTGTCGTTCAGCTATTACGCCTCGCGCTGCGCCTCGGCGGACATGAACGCGGGCAACACCAGCGCCGCCAACATCGTGAAGTCCCTGCGCAACCCGCACATCGAGGTCAGCGAATGGGGCTGGGGCATCGACCCGCTGGGGCTGCGCATCACCATGAACATGATGTACGACCGCTACCAGAAGCCGCTGTTCCTGGTGGAGAACGGCCTGGGGGCGAAAGATGAGATTGATTCCAACGGCGAGATCAACGACGACTACCGCATCAGCTACCTGCGGGAGCATATCCGCGCCATGGGCGATGCGATTGAAGACGGTATCCCGCTGATCGGCTACACCAGCTGGGGCTGTATCGATCTGGTGGCCGCCTCAACCGGCGAGATGAGCAAGCGCTACGGCTTTATCTATGTCGATCGCGATGATGCCGGGAACGGCACTCTGGATCGCAAACGCAAAAAATCGTTCTGGTGGTATAAGAAAGTGATCGCCAGCAACGGTGCAGATTTAGATTAATCCCCCTTCGCCGGGCGGCGCTGCGCTTGCCCGGCCTCTAAACTTAGAAGTAAATCCAATAATTTCATGCCGTTATTATCGTTCATTGACACCATGAATATATCATTGTATAAAACTCCGCCGAAATAAATGATATTCATTCTCAGCCAGCGCCCGGCTGTCATCACTCAATTAATGAAGGATAGCGTTTCATGAAAAAGGTCATCAGCGCATTAGGATTGCTGATCGCAACAGCCGGTTCCGCTTTTGCGACCACGTATCCTCTGACGATTGAGAATTGCGGATACAAAGAAACCTTCACCAAAGCGCCGGAGCGCGTCGTGGCGCTGGGACAAAACACCGTAGAGATTCTGCTGCTGTTAGGCCTTGAAGATAAGGTCGCGGCCAGCGCCTTCTGGCCGACCAAAGTGCTGCCGCAGCTGGCTGAACAGAACAAAAAAGTCAAAACGCTGACCGTGGAGATCCCGACCCTGGAATCCATTCTGGCGCAAAACCCGGACTTCGTTCCGGCGCAGCTGCCGCTGCTGCTGGGGCCAGAAAGCAAAGTCGCCAAACGCGAAGATCTGGCTACCGTGGGCGTCAACAGCTATATGTCACCGGGCATGTGCGCCACCAAAAAAGACGTTGGCGACATGTACGGCAGCCGCCAGAAGCTGTGGGACATGACCTTCCTCTATAAAGAGATCGAAGATTTCGCCAGAATCTTTAACGTTGAAGATCGCGGTCAGGCGCTGATTGCCGACTTCAAAAAACGCGAAGCCGACCTGCGCGCAGAATTCAGCAAAAACCACAAAGACCTGTCGTTTGTCTTCTGGTTCTCCAGCTCCTCCCCGTCTTCTGACGCCTACGTCGGCGGGAAAAACAGCGCCTCCGGCTTTATCGCCAACGTGCTGGGCGGCCACAACGCCATCACCTCCGAAACCGAATGGCCGACCGTGGGCTGGGAGAGCATTATCGCCGCCAACCCGGACGTGATCGTGGTCTCCAGTCTCGACCGCAACCGCTGGGCGCTGGATAACGCCGAAGAAAAAATCAAATTCCTGAAGAGCGATCCGGCCGTCAGCCAGCTCGACGCCGTTAAAAAAGGGCACATTGTGGTCATGGACGGCCAGGCGATGAACCCGACCATCCGCACTGTCTACGGCGCGGAACAGATTGGTGAGCAGCTCAGAAAGATGGGACTGAATTAATGACCGCAGTGGTGCAACAGACCCGACAGAGCTGGCTGCTGCCCGCGTCGGGTTTCCTGGCGGTAGTGGCGTTGCTGCTGGTGATCGCCTTTGGCGTCAGCGTGGGGGAGCTGTCGATCCCCCTGCAGAGCGTGGTCTACGCCATTACCAATAAAATGGGTTTAACTGCGGAGCCGCTCAACCGCATCTACGAGAGCGTGATTTGGGACTTCCGCCTCAGCCGGGCGCTGGTGGCGGCCTGCTGCGGTGCGGGGCTGGCGATTTGCGGCGCGGTGCTGCAAAGCCTGCTGAAAAACGCCCTCGCCGAACCTTACGTGCTGGGCGTCTCTGCCGGAGCGTCGACCGGCGCGGTCTCGGTGGTGGTGCTGGGCATTGGCAGCGGCACCGTTACCCTCTCCGCCGGGGCCTTTGCCGGGGCCTTTACCGCCTTCGCCTTTGTGGCTCTGTTGACCAACGGAGCCCGCGGCGGCAGCGAGCGCACCATCCTCGCAGGCGTCGCCGCTTCGCAGCTGTTTAACGCCATCACCGCCTGGACCGTCAGCACCTCGGCCAGCGCCCAGCAGGCGCGCGACGTGATGTTCTGGCTGCTGGGCAGCTTTAGCGGCGTGAGATGGCCGGAATTCCAGCTGGTGCTGGTCGTGATGCTGGTGGGTCTGGCGATCTGTCTGTATTACGCCAGGGCACTGGATGCCTTCACCTTTGGCGACGATGCCGCCGCCTCGCTGGGGATCGCCGTCCCCTGGGTACGCCTGATCCTGTTTATCGTCACTGCATTAATGACCGCCACCATCGTCAGCATGGCGGGCTCCATCGGCTTTGTCGGCCTGGTGGTGCCGCACATGATGCGCTTCTTCTTCGGCCCGCTGCACCGCACGCTGCTTATCGCCAGTGCGCTGGCCGGGGCGATCCTGATGGTGCTGGCGGATATCGCCTCCCGCCTGCTGATCGCCCCGCAAAGCCTGCCGGTTGGCGTCGTCACCGCGCTGGTGGGTGTGCCGTTCTTTGCCGTGATTATCTACCGTTCAAGGAATAAGTGATGAGCATTACTGCTGAGAATATCACCTGGAAGGTGGGTAAAAAGGTCATCGTCGACAATGTCTCTCTGGCAGTATCCCAGGGGCAGACCGTCGGCCTGCTGGGGCCGAACGGCTCTGGCAAATCGTCGCTGCTGCGGATCCTCGCCGGGTTGCGTCGCCCGCACAGCGGCACCGTCGCGGTGGACGGCAAAAGCATTAACGACATCCCGAAAAAGCAGCTCGCCCGTCGGGTGGCCTTTGTCGAACAGCACGGCATGACCGACGCCAATATGCGCGTGCGTGACGTGGTAAAGCTGGGGCGGATCCCGCACCACTCCCCGTTCTCCGGCTGGACGGCGCAGGATGACGAAACGGTAACCCAGGCGCTGAAGACGGTGGATATGCTGCATAACAGCGATCAGGGCTGGCTGAGCCTCTCCGGCGGGGAACGCCAGCGGGTGCACATTGCCCGGGCGCTGGCGCAGATGCCGACCGAGATCCTGCTGGATGAGCCCACCAACCACCTGGACATTCACCATCAGATGCAGCTGATGCAGTTGATTAGCCAGCTGCCGGTCACCAGCATTGTCGCCATTCACGATCTTAACCACGCCTCAATGTTCTGTGATGCGCTGATTGTGATGCAGAAAGGACGCGTGGTCGCCAGCGGTACGCCGCAGGAGATCCTGACCGAAGAGCTGCTCTGGGAGATATTCCGGGTAAAAACCCGCATCGAACGCTCCCCGGATCATGGCAAAAAACATATCCACTTCCTCGTCTGAGGCGAGGTAACAGGTGACATGATTCGACCCGCCACGCAACTCTGGCCGCCCGTGTTACTGGGCAGCCAGTTTATTTTTAATATCGGTTTTTATGCCGTTGTCCCCTTCCTGGCGATCTTTTTACGCGACGATATGCTGCTCTCCGGTGGGGTTATCGGGCTGGTGCTCGGGCTGCGGACCTTCTCCCAGCAGGGGATGTTTATCGTTGGCGGCGCCCTCTCCGACCGCTACGGCGCACGGGTTATCATTCTTTGCGGCTGCGTGGTGCGGGTGGTGGGCTACCTGCTGCTGGCCTTTGGCGACAGCCTGCCCGTCATCATCGCCGGGGCCTGCCTCACCGGGATCGGCGGCGCGCTCTTCTCCCCCTCTATCGAAGCCTTGCTGGCAAAAGCCGGAACCCGCAGCGAGGCGCAGGGCAAACGCAGCCGCGCCGAGTGGTTTGCGCTGTTTGCGGTGTGCGGTGAGCTGGGTGCAGTGTTGGGCCCGGTAGCGGGCGCGCTGCTCACCGGGCTGGGTTTTCGCCAGGTGGCGCTGGCGGGTGCCGCGGTCTTCGTGGTGGCGTTGATTGTGCTGTTCTTCTGCCTGCCGGCCGGGTCGACAAAAAACCAGCCGCTGCAGATCGCGCCGTGGTGGACCACCTTTCGCCAGCCGCGGTTCGTGGCGTTCATCATCGCCTGGAGCAGCTGGCTGTTAAGCTATAACCAGCTCTATCTGGCGCTGCCGGTTGAGATCCAGCGTGCCGGAGGGAGCGAAAAAGATCTCGGTCCGCTGTTTATGCTGGCCTCGGGACTGGTGATCCTCTTTCAGCTGCCGCTGGCGCGCTTTGCCCGTCGGGTTGGCGCGGTGCGGATCCTGCCGGTGGGCTTTCTGTTGATTGCCGCGTCGTTCCTGAGCGTCGCGCTCTTCGCCCCTTCAGAACCGGCAACCGGCTGGCTGCGTCTGCTGCCTGCGGCCTGCTTTGTCACGCTGCTGACCACCGGGCAGATGCTGCTGGTGCCTGCGGGTAAAGATGTGGTGCCGTGGTTTGCGAGTGAATCGACCTTAGGCGCACACTACGGAGCCCTGGCCACCGCTGGCGGCTGTGCGGTGCTGGCGGGAAATCTGTTGTTGGGCGATCTGCTCGACCAGGCGCTGACGCCCTCCGTCGGGGCGAGCACTCCCTGGCTGGTGCTGGCGGTGTTCCCGCTGTGCAGTGCCCTCGCCATGGTCGTTATCTGCCGCCCGATGCGCAGGCCGCGTGCCTGAGGGTCATTTTTTCGGACGGTACTTTTCCGGCAGCGCCGGGACCGGGCGGCGATCGTCAATCAGATGGCGAATCGTCAGAATCGGGTGGCGCCAGAGCATCCGCGGCCCTGCCCAGCGCATCACCTGTTTCATCTCTTCCCGCTTAGCCGGCTGATAGCAGTGAACCGGGCACTGCTTGCAGGCCGGTTTTTCCTCGCCAAACACGCATTTGTCCAGCCGCTTGTCGGCGTACGCATTCAGCGCCGGGTAGTGCCCCTCGGCTTTTGATGCCTGCGGGCACTGCTTTTCATACAGCGCGATCATCTTGCGGATGGTCTCTTTTTCGCGCGCGATCCGTTTTCCTGACATGGCCTGATACCTGATGATAAGTTGCATTAATAATACCTTTTCCAGGCAGCATGTTCAGCCCGATTTCATCTTTTACATTGCGTTTCCTGAAGGCGCCTCGCAGTTATGCGTTTGTCTCCACCGCATTTTACTGGCATTTTATACAGGTGTTTTCACAGTTCCTTCCTTGCGAAAAAGGAGTTTCTATGTCGGATATGTGTATTTCCAGACCCAACCGCCGTCTCACCGTGGGCTATTACAGAAAGCGTCACGAGGATCGTAAAACCAAGATCCCGACGCGCTACAGCGTACATGCCGCCCTGAGTTTAAAAGGCGACTGGCTGGAAGAGGCCGGTTTTAAAACCCATTCCCGGGTGCGGGTGCTGGTCGAACAGGGGAAATTAGTGATCGAACTGGAGGCGGAAGATGCCTCGTAAAGTCGTGACATTTTGCTGCGCCGGCTCTTTTTTTCATGCGACAATAGCGGCATTACACGACCCTGGCGTCGCCTGAACAGCACTATTTTCAAAGAAATGGACATCATCACTCCATGACCACTACTGACAATTTCGACGCGCACACCCCCATGATGCAGCAGTACCTGAAGCTGAAAGCTCAGCATCCGGAGATCCTGCTGTTTTACCGGATGGGCGACTTTTACGAGCTCTTTTATGACGATGCGAAACGCGCCTCGCAGCTGCTCGATATCTCGCTGACCAAACGCGGTGCCTCGGCCGGGGAACCGATCCCGATGGCCGGGATCCCGCATCACGCGGTAGAGAACTACCTGGCGAAGCTGGTCAATCAGGGAGAGTCGGTTGCCATCTGCGAACAGATTGGCGATCCGGCCACCTCGAAAGGCCCGGTCGAGCGCAAAGTGGTACGCATCGTCACACCCGGCACCATCAGCGATGAAGCACTGCTGCAGGAGCGCCAGGATAACCTGCTCGCCGCCATCTGGCAGGACAGCAAGGGTTTCGGCTATGCCACCCTGGATATCAGCTCCGGGCGTTTTCGCCTGAGCGAACCGGCCGACCGGGAAACCATGGCCGCCGAGCTGCAGCGCACCAATCCGGCGGAGCTGCTGTATGCCGAAGACTTTGCCGAAATGGCGCTGCTCGAAGGCCGCCGCGGCCTGCGTCGTCGCCCGCTGTGGGAATTTGAGATCGACACCGCGCGCCAGCAGCTCAATCTGCAGTTTGGCACCCGTGACCTGACCGGTTTTGGCGTTGAAAACGCCCCGCGCGGCCTGTGCGCTGCGGGCTGTTTGCTGCAGTACGTGAAAGATACCCAGCGCACCGCCCTGCCGCATATCCGCTCCATCACCATTGAGCGCCAGCAGGATAGCATCATTATGGATGCCGCCACCCGTCGCAATCTGGAGATCACCCAGAACCTGGCCGGGGGCGTAGACAATACCCTCGCCTCGGTGCTCGACAGCACCGTCACCCCGATGGGCAGCCGCATGCTGAAACGCTGGCTGCATATGCCGGTTCGTGACGTTGCCACCCTCACCGGACGCCAGCAGACCATCGGTGCCCTGCAGGACAGATACAGCGAGCTGCAGCCGGTGCTGCGCCAGGTGGGCGATCTGGAGCGTATTCTGGCGCGTCTGGCGCTGCGTACCGCTCGCCCGCGCGATTTAGCCCGGATGCGTCACGCCTTCCAGCAGCTGCCTGAACTGCGCAGCCAGCTGGCAGAGATCGACAGCGCGCCGGTGCAGAAGCTGCGCGAGGCGATGGGCGAATTCAGCGAACTGCGCGAGCTGCTGGAAAAGGCCATCATTGACGCCCCGCCGGTGCTGGTGCGCGACGGCGGCGTGATCGCCCCGGGCTACAACGACGAGCTGGACGAGTGGCGCGCGCTGGCTGATGGCGCGACGGACTATCTCGATAAGCTGGAGATCCGCGAACGTGAGCGGCTCGGCCTGGACACCCTGAAGGTCGGTTACAACGCCGTACACGGCTACTTTATTCAAATCAGCCGTGGGCAGAGCCATCTGGCACCGATCCACTACGTACGCCGCCAGACGCTGAAAAACGCCGAGCGCTACATTATTCCTGAGCTGAAAGAGTACGAAGACAAGGTCCTCACCTCAAAAGGCAAAGCCCTGGCGCTGGAAAAGCAGCTGTATGACGCCCTGTTCGACATGCTGATGCCGCACCTGGCGGACCTGCAGCAGAGCGCCACCGCGCTGGCCGAGCTGGATGTACTGGTTAACCTGGCGGAACGTGCCGAGACGCTGAACTACTGCTGCCCGACCTTTAGCGATAAGCCTGGCGTGCGCATTACCGAAGGTCGCCATCCGGTGGTTGAACAGGTGCTGAACGAACCCTTCATCGCTAACCCGCTGAACCTGTCGCCGCAGCGCCGCATGCTGATCATTACCGGGCCGAACATGGGCGGTAAAAGTACCTATATGCGCCAGACGGCGCTGATTGCCCTGCTGGCCTATATCGGCAGCTATGTCCCGGCGCAAAAGGTGGAGATCGGCCCCATCGACCGTATCTTTACCCGCGTAGGCGCGGCGGACGATCTGGCGAGCGGTCGTTCGACCTTTATGGTGGAGATGACCGAAACCGCCAACATTCTGCACAACGCTACCGAGTACAGCCTGGTGCTGATGGATGAGATTGGCCGCGGCACATCGACCTATGACGGTCTCTCGCTGGCGTGGGCCTGTGCCGAGAGCCTGGCCAATAAAATCAAAGCCCTGACCCTGTTTGCCACCCACTACTTCGAGCTGACCCAACTGCCGGAGAAGATGGAGGGCGTGGCGAACGTGCATCTGGATGCGCTGGAGCACGGGGATACCATCGCCTTTATGCACAGCGTGCAGGATGGCGCGGCGAGCAAAAGCTACGGTCTGGCCGTGGCGGCGCTGGCGGGGGTGCCGAAAGAGGTGATCAAGCGTGCGCGTCAGAAGCTGCGCGAGCTGGAAAGCCTGGCGCCTAACGCAGCGGCGACCCAGGTTGACGGGACGCAGATGTCGTTGCTGGTGCCCGCTGAAGAGACTTCTCCGGCGCTGGAAGCCCTGGAGAATCTCGACCCGGATTCCCTGTCGCCGCGTCAGGCGCTGGAGTGGATTTATCGCTTGAAAAATCTGGTGTAGTTCGGTGCGGTCTGTATCGCCCGGCGGCGCTATGCTTGCCGGGCCTACTGGAACCGCGTAGGCCGGGTAAGGCGTAGCCGCCACCCGGCTTTTTTTACAGCAGCGGCGGAATGGTCGGCACCTGCGGGGCCTCGTCGATATCTTTCTGCGTCATGCGAAACGCTTCGGGATAGTGCTCGCGGCTGGTACGGCGCAGCGGCTCAGTGTCTCGCCAGGTGTAGAGGCAGTGCTGGCACTGGTATACGGTCCAGACATCTTTTACCGGCGACGTTGCCATCACCTCAATATGTTCATCGGCACAACGTGGACAAATCATTTTCCCCTCCTTATTAACGTGCGGCCAGCATGGCGGTCAGTTTTTCTGCCCAGGCTTTGGTTTCAGGCAGATCCTGTACCGGCTGGCTGTAATGGCCGCGGAGATCCGGAGCTACCGGCGTGGTGGCGTCGATAATCAGTTTGTCAGTGATCCCTGCCGGGCTTGAACCCGGATCCAGCTCCAGCACTGACATATTCGGCAGCTGCACCAGATCCCCCGCGGCGTTCACTTTCGATGACAACGCCCACATCACCTGCGGCAGGTTAAACGGATCGACATCCTCATCTACCATGATCACCATCTTCACGTAGCCCAGCCCGTGCGGCGTAGTCATCGCCCGCAGGCCAACGGCGCGGGCAAAGCCGCCGTAGCGTTTTTTAGTGGAGATGATCGCCAGCAGGCCGTGGGTGTACATCGCGTTCACCGCCTGCACTTCCGGGAACTCGGCTTTCAGCTGCTGATAGAGCGGCACACAGGTTGCCGGGCCCATCAGGTAGTCAATTTCGGTCCAGGGCATGCCGAGATAGAGCGACTCAAAAATCGGTTTTGTACGGTACGAGACTTTGTCGATACGCACCACGGTCATGTTACGGCCACCGGAGTAATGCCCGGTGAACTCCCCGAACGGCCCTTCGATTTCGCGTTTACGCCCCTCAATGACCCCTTCGAGGATCACTTCCGATCCCCAGGGCACATCAAAACCGGTCAGCGGTGCGGTGGCGATGGGATACGGACTTTCGCGCAGCGCACCCGCCATCTCATATTCCGACTGATCGTACTTCAGCGGCGTGGCCCCCATCAGGGTGATAATCGGATCGTTGCCCAGGGTGATCGCAATCGGCAGATCCTGGCCCCGCTCTTCCGCTTTATGCAGGTGCAGGGCGATATCGTGCATCGGCACCGGCTGCAGGCCGAGTTTGCGTTTGCCCTTTACTTCCATTCGATAAATGCCAACGTTCTGTTTGCCGAAGTTATCCGGATCCAGCGGATCCCGGGAGACCACGCAGGCTTTATCGAGATAGAACCCGCCGTCGCCGTCGTTCAGGCGAAACAGCGGCAGTATGTCGAACAGGTTGATCGCCTCGCCGTCGACGGTGTTCTCTGCCCATGCCGGGTTGGCACGACGCTCCGGCGTAACCGGGAACTTATCCCAGCGGCGAATAAACTCATCGATCTGCTTTTTAACCGGCGTATTCGGCGGCAGCCCCATCGAGATGGCATGGTTCTGCCAGGAGCCGATGGTGTTCATGGCCACGCGGGCGTCGGTAAAGCCGCGAATGTTGTCAAACCATAGTGCAGGCGCGCCATCGCCTATGCGCCCGGTAGCGTTGGCCGCCGCCGCCAGATCCGGCTCAGCGTTCACTTCTTCCTGAATTTTCAGCAGTTGCCCTTGCTCATCGAGCGCCTGCAGGAAGCTTCTCAAATCATCAAATGCCATGTTCATTCTCCTGTGAAAAATTTCTGGCCGCCTGCAAACCTTTCCAGCGACGGGCTTTGCTATGCTCCAGACCAAACTGGTCGAGCACCCGGGTCACAATGTGTTGGGTAATATCATCGGCGGTTTGCGGGTGGTTGTAATAGGCGGGCATGGGCGGCACCATCGCCACGCCCATGCGCGAAAGAGCCAGCATGTTCTCCAGGTGGATAGTGCTGAGCGGCGTTTCCCGCGGGACCAGCACCAGCTTGCGCCCCTCTTTCAACACCACGTCAGCAGCACGCCCCACCAGCCCTTCGGCGTAGCCAGCGCGGATCCCCGCCAGCGTTTTCATGCTGCAGGGGATAACGATCATGCCGTCGGTACGAAACGAACCGGAGGAGATAGTGGCGGCCTGATCCGCCGGGCTGTGGACCACATCGGCCAGAGCGGCAACGTCCTGAGCGGTATAGGGCGTTTCCAGCTCGATGGTGGTTTTAGCCCACTTCGACATCACCAGGTGAGTTTCCACTTCCGGCATGTCGCGCAGCGCCTGCAGCAGTGCCACCCCGAGCGGCGCACCGGTCGCCCCTGTCATCCCCACTATCAATCTCATTCAGCACCTCAATCAATTTGTTCGTACACGAACATTATAATTAAGCTACTCCCGGATCGCTTTTCTGGCAAGATCGTTCGCATACGATCACACGAATGGCTAAAACATGCCGCGTTAAAATAGAGAGCAATAGCGGCTATCATAGAGAGAGAATTTTTGCGTCGGAGTGTTCATGGAACTAAGACAAGAGGCGTTCCACCTGTTACGTCAGCTTTTTCAACAGCATACCGCGCAGTGGCAGCATGCCCTACCAGAGCTGACCAAACCGCAGTACGCGGTTATGCGCTCAATTGCCGAACATCCGGGCATTGAGCAGGTGGCATTGACCGAAGTGGCGGTTAGTACCAAAGCGACCCTGGCGGAAATGCTGAGCCGGATGGAAGCTCGCGGACTGGTCAAACGCGAGCACGATCCGGCAGATAAGCGCCGCCGGTTTGTCTTCCTGACGCCAGAAGGTGAAGCCCTGCTTGCGGGCTCTAAACCGGTGGGCAACGAGGTGGATGAGGCGTTTTTAGGGCGTCTCAACAAGGCCGAGCGGGAGCAGTTCTCTGCTCTCATCAAAAAGATGATGCACGATTAATTCACGCTGGTGCGCATAAAATCAATAAAGGTGCGCACCTTCGCGGGCACATGCCGGGCATCAGGATAGACCGCATAGATGCCCTGCTGCGCAAAGGTATAGCCCGGTAAAACCGGGACCAGTTTTCCCGCATCAAGCGCATCGCGCGCCAGCCATTCCGGCAGTAACGCCACTCCACCTCCCGCCAGCGCAAAGGCCATGAGCGCCTGCGCGCTGTCGGCAAACAGACGCGGCGCTTTTTTAATCTCCAGTGCTTCAGGCGTACCGCTGGCATCTTTCACCTGCCAGTGCAGCGGCGAGGCGACGCGCTCGTGAATAATCCAGTCGGCCTGCGCCAGCTGCGCCAGCGATTCGACCGGATGTCTAACGAGCCACTCGGGCGTCGCGACGGGGAGAATGGAGAAGTGCGAAATCAGCGCAGCGTGGTAGCGCGAATCGGCAAGCGTTCCCAGCCGGATGGCCACGTCAAAGCGCTCCGAGATAAGGTCGGCGTGCAGTGACGACGAAACATGACGCACGCGAAGATCCGGGTGCTGCTGGCTAAACCTTGCCAGCAGCGGCACCACGACCTGCGAGCCATACTCCGGCGTGGTGGTGATCCGCAGTTCCCCTGTGAGCCCCGCATGGTTGGCACGGACATCATGCTGCAACTGCTCTGCTTCTTTCAGAAGCGCGACGCTGCGCTGATGAAACAGCGCGCCCGCCTCGGTTAACGTCAGACGGCGGGTGGATCGCAGCAGCAGGGTGACGCCCAGCTCCGCTTCGAGCTGGCGAATATTGAAGCTGACCACCGCTTTTGTCAGGCCCATCGCATCCGCTGCCGCCGTGAAACTGCCGGTGTCGGCCACCGCAACAAACATCTGCGTGCGCTGTAAGTTAATCATCATCGCTCTTTTTACTGTCAAAATGATTTTGACAGTATATCGCGCTTTGTCAGGTTTATCCGTGCCTGCCGGGCCGATACGATACGCCACCTCACCGGAGGATCCACCATGACGTATCGCAGCAAAGTCGCCGCAGTCTATCTGCTGGGCTTTTTTCTAGATCTGATCAACATGTTCATTGCCAGCGTCGCCTTTCCGGCGATGGCTCACGATTTTAACGCCACGCCTTCCACGCTTGCCTGGGTCAGTAACGGGTACATTGCCGGCCTGACGCTGGTGATCCCGTTCAGCTCTGTGCTGACGCGACGCATCGGGCCAAGGCACGTCATCCTGCTCTCGCTTTTTTTGTTCAGTGCAGCCTCTGTTGCGGCAGGCTTGTCCGCATCGCTTGAAAGCCTGATCGCCTGGCGCGTGCTGCAAGGGGTGGGAGGTGGCCTGTTGATACCCGTCGGACAGGCCCTGACCTGGCAGCAGTTTAAGCCTCACGAGCGCGCCCGGCTCTCCTCCGCGGTCATGCTCGTAGCGTTGCTCGCTCCCGCCTGCTCCCCTGCTGTCGGAGGCCTGCTGGTGCAGACGCTAAACTGGCGATGGATATTTTTCGCCACGCTTCCGGTTGCCCTCGTGACCTTTGCTCTGGCCTGCCTGTGGCTTAAGCACGAAATGCCCGCAATGAAAGTGGCCAGGCTGCTAAACCTGCCTCTGCTCGCAGACCCGCTTTTGCGTTTTTCCATGCTGGTCTATGTCTGTGTACCCGGTATGTTTATTGGGGTGAACGTCACGGGGATGTTTTATCTGCAGCACGAGGCGAACATGAGCCCAACCGCAACGGGAATGCTGATGCTGCCGTGGTCTGTGGCATCGTTTATAGCCATCACGGCGACGGGCCGCTATTTTAACCGCATCGGCCCCCGACCGCTGTTCGTCATCGGCTGCCTGTTGCAGGCGGCGGGTATTCTGCTTTTGATTGACGTCAGCTTGTCAACGCTGTTGCCTGCCGTCGCGTTTACCCTGATGGGCGCGGGAGGAAGCCTGTGCAGCAGCACGGCTCAGAGCAGCGCGTTTCTGACCACGCGCCGGGAAGATATGCCGGATGCCAGCGCCCTGTGGAATCTCAATCGTCAACTGAGCTTTTTTGCCGGTGCCCTGCTGCTGGCGCAGGCGCTGAACCTGGCGCAGCTCTGGCTGCCACCGCTCGCCGCGTGGCACGGGATGTTTATTTTTGCCGCAGGCATGACCTTGTTGCCTGTACTGTATGTTTTTCGTCTTAACAATACGCAGGTGCTCACCCAGCTGCGACAGGAGAATTCATGACACCTTTCGAACACGACATTATCGACCTCCACATTGCGCTTGAAAACTGGTTAGGCAAAGGCGAAGGCGATTACGACGCCCTGCTCGCCCGCTTCAGCCCGGATTTTCTGATGATCCCGCCGGGTGGTGTGCAGGTCGACTATAACGGCCTGGCCCGTTTTCTGGAGAGCCAGCGCGGAAGCCGTCCCGGCCTGAAGATCGTCATTGACGAATTAACGACGCGGCAGGCGTGGGCCCAGGGCGCGGTGCTTCACTATCGGGAGACGCAAACCCGGCCGGACCAGCCCGTCAACGTGCGTTGGTCAACCGCGGTGCTTAATCAGGAAGGCGATGGGATAACCTGGCGTCTGCTGCACGAAACGGCACAGCCGTAGCCCAAAAGAAAAAGGCCCGTCTCTCGACGGGCCTTTTTTTGACGAAAAGTGGCTTACTCGCGGAACAGCGCTTCGATATTCAGCCCTTGACCCTGCAGGATTTCACGCAGGCGACGCAGACCTTCAACCTGAATCTGACGAACACGTTCACGGGTCAGGCCGATTTCACGACCGACGTCTTCCAGTGTCGCAGCTTCATACCCCAGCAGACCGAAACGACGTGCCAGCACTTCACGCTGTTTGGCGTTCAGTTCGAACAGCCATTTGACGATGCTCTGTTTCATATCATCGTCCTGCGTGGTGTCTTCCGGGCCGTTGTCTTTTTCATCGGCCAGGATGTCCAGCAGCGCTTTCTCGGAATCGCCACCCAGCGGGGTGTCGACGGAGGTAATACGCTCGTTGAGACGCAGCATACGGCTTACATCATCAACCGGTTTATCCAGCTGCTCGGCAATCTCTTCCGCGCTTGGCTCGTGGTCCAGTTTATGGGACAACTCGCGTGCGGTACGCAGATAGACGTTCAGCTCTTTCACGATGTGAATCGGCAGACGGATCGTACGGGTTTGGTTCATGATTGCCCGTTCGATGGTCTGTCGGATCCACCACGTCGCGTATGTTGAGAAACGGAACCCACGTTCAGGGTCAAATTTCTCTACCGCGCGGATCAGCCCCAGGTTGCCCTCTTCAATCAGATCCAGCAAAGCCAGACCACGATTGCTGTAACGACGGGCAATCTTGACCACCAGACGCAGGTTACTTTCAATCATACGACGGCGTGAAGCTACATCACCACGCAATGCCCGGCGCGCGAAGTAAACTTCTTCTTCCGCTGTTAACAGTGGGGAGTATCCAATCTCCCCAAGGTAAAGCTGAGTCGCGTCCAGCACACGTTGAGTGGCACCCTGCGATAACAGCTCTTCTTCAGCTAAATCATTATCACTGGGTTCCTCTTCTACTAAGGCTTTTTCGTCAAAAACCTCAGCTCCGTTCTCATCAAATTCCGCGTCTTCATTTAAATCATGAACTTTCAGCGTATTCTGACTCATAAAGGTGGCTCCTACCCGTGATCCCTGAACAAGACAACCAAAGTGGTATGTCCCGCCAAATTATCGCTGCGGTAAATATTGCAGCGGGTTTACGGATTTCCCCTTGTAACGAATTTCAAAATGCAAGCGTGTAGAACTGGTTCCGGTGCTACCCATGGTAGCTATTTTCTGCCCCGCCTTAACTTCTTGTTGTTCCCGGACCAGCATCGTATCGTTATGGGCGTAGGCACTCAGGTAATCATCGTTGTGTTTTATGATAATAAGATTACCGTAACCGCGCAGAGCGTTACCGGCATATACCACGCGTCCATCTCCGGTCGCGATAATAGCCTGTCCCTTACTCCCTGCGATATCGACCCCTTTATTTCCCCCCTCGGAGGAAGAAAAGTTCTCGATAACCTTGCCTTCAGTCGGCCAGCGCCAGGAAGAGATTGGCGAGCTGGATGTCTGACTACTGGCAGCGGGCACGGTAGAGCTAACGACAGGTGCCGTGACGGGTGCTGTGACAACAGTCCCAGTCCCTTTATTGTTCGGCAACATCTTGTTAGCACTCTGTTCACCTGAATCCTCAGAATACGTAATTACAGGTTGCGACGCAACCACTGTGCTTGATTTTTGCGCAGGCGTCACACTGTTATTTTGCGCCGTCACGTCTGCCACCGATACGGTGTTGCCTGGCGTGAGCGGTTTGCCCGTTGCGTTGCCCACCTGCAGCGTCTGGCCAACTTCCAGGCCATACGGGGCCTGGACGTTATTTCGTTGCGCAAGGTCACGGAAATCGTTCCCGGTGATCCAGGCGATATAGAAGAGCGTGTCACCGCGTTTTACGGTGTAGGTGCTGCCGCCGGTATAGCTTCCTTTCGGAATGTTCCCATACTTACGGTTATACACAATGCGGCCATTTTCCGTCTGAACAGGCTGATCCACTGGCTGAATCTGTGTTGGCTGTGTAACCACTGGCTGAACAGGCTGAATCTGAGGTGTTTGTTGTGTTGTTGTGCCCATCTTAGGCGGAGGGGTGATCAGCATGCCGCCGGATGAATTGCCGGAACTGCTGCTGCCGCCAACTGAACTCACCGGCGCAGGGGCGTTATTCGAGGATGTACAACCTGCCAGCCACAGTGAAACCAGTGACAGTGCCGCAACACGGCTGATGGTGAATTTTGGGCTTCCCGCGCTCATTTATCCCCCAGGAATGTTTTTAGTTACCAGTGACTTAAAATTAACCGTAATGTCACGCGCTTTGGCGCCACACCATACGCTGAATTGGCCTGAATAACCCTGGAAAAATCCGAGTCTCAGGCCAGCTCTCCTTTTACCAGAGGCACAAAACGTACAGCTTCTACGGTATCGATGATGAACTCGTCGCCCCGTCGATGAACACGCTTCAATAGCTGATGCTCATCGCCCACCGGTAAAACGAGGATCCCGCCGTCGTCCAGCTGTGCCATAAGCGCAACCGGGATTTCCGGCGGTGCGGCCGTCACGATAATGGCATCAAACGGGCCGCGAGCCTTCCAGCCCTGCCAGCCATCGCCGTGACGGGTAGAAACATTGTGTAAATCAAGCTGCTTCAGACGACGACGCGCCTGCCACTGCAAACCTTTAATACGTTCAACCGAGCAGACATGATGCACCAGGTGCGCCAGAATAGCGGTCTGATAGCCCGAACCGGTGCCGATCTCCAGGACCCGTGAGTCGGGCGTGAGCTCCAGCAGCTCGGTCATGCGCGCCACCATATAGGGCTGCGAAATGGTCTGCCCCTGACCTATCGGCAGGGCGACGTTTTCCCACGCTTTGTGCTCAAACGCCTCATCAACGAACTTTTCACGCGGTACCAGCGAGATGGCATTAAGCACCCGCTCATCAGTAATACCTTGCGTGCGTAATTGATTCAGAAGTGCTTGTACACGTTTACTTACCATTGTGAATTCACCCCGGCACGATCCAGCCAGTCTGACACCACATCTTGCGCGTTATGCGCGGTCAAATCTACATGCAACGGCGTAACCGAAACGTAGCCCTCGTCCACCGCGGCGAAATCGGTATCCGGCCCGGCATCGTGCTTTTCACCCGGCGGGCCAATCCAGTAGAGCGTGTTCCCGCGCGGATCTTCCTGCGGGATCACTTTATCCGCCGGATGTCGGCTGCCGCAGCGCGTCACGCGAATGCCTTTGATCTCTTCCAGCGGCAGGTCCGGGACGTTGATATTGAGGATCCGCCCGGTGCGCAGCGGCTCGCGGCTCAGCGCCCGCAAAATGGAGCAGGTCACCGCGGCAGCGGTGTCGTAATGCTGATGGCCATTGAGGGAGACGGCCAGGGCAGGAAAACCGAGATGGCGCCCTTCCATCGCGGCCGCCACGGTGCCGGAGTAGATCACGTCATCGCCCAGATTGGGCCCGGCATTAATGCCGGAGACCACCACGTCCGGACGCGGTCGCATCAGGGCGTTAACACCGAGAAAGACGCAGTCCGTCGGGGTGCCCATCTGAACGGCGATATCGCCGTTGTCGAAGGTAAAGGTGCGAAGGGACGACTCAAGGGTTAACGAGTTAGAGGCACCGCTGCGGTTACGATCGGGAGCCACAACCTGCACCTCAGCGAACTCACGCAGCGCCTTAGCCAGCGTCTGAATGCCCGGCGCATGGATCCCGTCATCGTTACTCAGCAATATTCGCATAGTCACCCGAAGTGTTGATAAGTTCCCTGACAACACTGGTGGCAAAGCTACCTGCCGGCAGCCAGAAACGTAACTCGACGGTTACGTCATCCCACCAGTTCCAGCTCAGCTGTTGCGGATAGAGCAGCATCGCCCGGCGTGCCGCTTCGACTTTTTCCCGCACCAGCAGAGAGCATAATTCTGTTTCACCGGCGACGGCTGCCTGCTCCGCCTGCAGCGCCTCGCCCTGCGGGCCCCATTCGCCGGTACCCGGCAGGGCCGCGGTGATCAACAGCGTTTTCGCATTGACGCGCGCCTGCAGATCGGCCATTTCTTCGTCGGTGGCAACGAACCAGCTGCCGCGTCCCGCTAATTGTAGCGCATCGCCAACAACAACTTGATTCGCGTCTGTTTTTTTCAGACGTTCGCTCACGATGTGATTAAACAACGCACTGCGGGCTGCCGACAACCAAAAACTGCGTTTATTGCGGTCACGCACCGGGGCATTGCTTTGCGCCCAGCGCAGCGCGCCCTGTAAGTTGCTGCCGCCAATACCAAAACGCTGGGCACCGAAGTAGTTCGGCACGCCCTGTTCGTTAATGGCAGTAAGACGCTTTTCGACCTCGTCGCGATGGCTCACTTCGCGCAGCACCAGGGTAAAGGCGTTGCCCTTTAACGCGCCAAGGCGCAATTTGCGCTTATGACGGGCGTATTCAAGCACCTTGCAGCCCTCAAGCTGGAACTGGCTTAAATCAGGCATCCCATTACCCGGCACCCGGGCGCAGAGCCACTGCTCGGTGACCGCGTGTTTATCTTTTTGCCCGGCGAAGCTCACTTCACGAGCGTGAATTTTCAGGAACTTAGCCAGCGCTTCAGCAACAAAACGGGTGTTGCAGCCGTTTTTCAGGATCCGCACCAGAATGTGCTCGCCCTCGCCATCCGGCTCAAAGCCCAGATCTTCGATCACCACGAAATCTTCCGGATTGGCCTTCAGCAGGCCCGTGCCCTGCGGTTTACCGTGCAGGTACGTCAGGTTATCGAAATCCGTCATTTGGCCGCCTTCACCAGCAGCGCCACGGCCTCACAGGCGATACCTTCACCGCGACCGGTAAAGCCGAGCTTTTCGGTGGTGGTGGCTTTAACGTTGACGTCGTCCATATGGCAACCGAGATCTTCGGCAATAAACACCCGCATCTGCGGGATATGCGGCAGCATTTTCGGGGCCTGGGCAATGATGGTCACGTCTACGTTACCCAGGGTATAGCCTTTAGCCTGGATCCGACGCCAGGCTTCGCGCAGCAGTTCGCGGCTGTCGGCCCCTTTGAAGGCCGGATCGGTGTCCGGGAACAGCTTGCCGATATCGCCCAGCGCCGCCGCACCCAGCAGCGCGTCGGTTAACGCGTGCAGGGCAACATCACCATCAGAATGCGCGAGCAGTCCTTTTTCATAAGGGATGCGTACGCCGCCAATGATAATTGGGCCCTCGCCGCCAAAGGCGTGTACGTCAAAACCATGTCCAATTCGCATTATGCCTTCTCCTGATGGGTCGAACGGGTAAGATAAAATTCTGCCAGCTGTAAATCTTCGGGGCGCGTCACTTTTATATTATCTGCGCGCCCTTCAATCAGTTCCGGGTGAAAACCGCAGTACTCCAGCGCCGAGGCTTCGTCGGTGATGGTTGCGCCTTCGTTCAGGGCCCGGGTTAAGCAGGCCTGCAGCAGCTCGCGAGGGAAAAATTGCGGCGTGAGCGCGTGCCAGAGGTCAACGCGCTCTACCGTATGGGCAATAGCCGGAACGCCTGGTTCGCCGCGCTTCATGGTATCGCGGACCGGCGCGGCGAGAATACCGCCGACGCGGCTGGTTTCGCTGATGGCCAGCAGCCGCGCCAGGTCGTCCTGATGCAGGCACGGGCGCGCCGCGTCATGCACCAGCACCCACTGCGCGTCACCGGCGGCCTGGAGACCTGCCAGCACCGAATCGGCGCGCTCTGCGCCACCGTCCACCACGGTGACCTGCGGATGGTGGGCCAGCGGCAGCGCGGCAAAGCGGGCATCGCCCGGGCTGATGGCGATAACGACCCGCGTCACGCGTGGGTTCGCCAGCAGCGCCGCCACGGTGTGCTCGAGGATCGTTTTATCACCAATTGAAAGGTACTGCTTAGGACATTCTGTCTGCATGCGCCGGCCAAACCCGGCGGCTGGCACAACGGCGCATACGTTCGAAAAAGTGACTGCCATGGCTAATAATCCTGGGCCTGATTATCGGGTGTTTTGTACTGAGCCCTGGTTGCGTTTAGACGCATCCGGCACCAGACGATAGAAGGTTTCGCCCGGCTTAGTCATGCTGAGTTCGTTGCGTGCGCGCTCTTCAATGGCCTCTTGTCCGCCATTGAGATCGTCAATTTCCGCAAACAGCTGATCGTTTCGCGCTTTTAGTTTGCTATTTGTTGCCTGCTGCGCCGTCACGTCATCGCTGACGCGACTGTAATCGTGAAGGCCGTTCTTACCGAACCACAGTGAATACTGAAGCCAGACCAGCAATGCCAGCAACAGCAGCGTAAGTTTACCCATCCTGCCCCCTGAAAAACGGCATCATCATCCCATAACTTTTCCCACGACTCTACATCGGGGCTACAGAGATGCCGCACCATTGCGGGCAAATGTACCACATTTTTTTTGCAGATTCGCGCCAGCCAACACCGTGACACAGTTAGTGACGGTTTGAATTATGGCTGAACTTATCCCATGAGCCACAAAAATAACAGTCCAACCATTGCCACCACCGTCATCACGGTGGTGAATGAACTGTAGAGCAGCTTGCCGTTGAGCAGAGAGTGCAGCGCAATCCCCACCACTATGGCAACGGGCATCAGCGCCAGGAAGAAAGGCCAGGTATAGAGGAAAAAGAACAGGGTATTACTGCCGTAAAACAGGAAAGGGATGCCCAGTGCCATCAGCCATGACGCGAAGCCGACAATCGCCCCGGGGAAAGACCAGGTCGTCTCGTCATTTGTCGATACCCTGTCCGACCCGGTGATAAGGTAGTTCTCACTGTTTCGCATAGCTGATCCTGTGACCATGACATATTGATGGGGGTTGCCACCCCATCAATACCATCTCAGGATCTGATAATATCGCCCTGTCTGAGCAGGTCTAATAATTGGCTCACTAAATTTGTTACCAATTGTTGACCTTCCAGATGGATGTCGGGCGCATCGGGGGTTTCATAAACTGCGTCAATACCGGTGAAATTTTTCAGTTCACCCGCGCGGGCTTTTTTATACAGCCCCTTCGGATCGCGTTGCTCGCAGATCGCCAGCGGGGTATCGACGAAGACTTCGATAAAGCGGTTCTGACCGACGCGCTCGCGCACGAACTGCCGCTCGGCACGGTGCGGCGAAATAAACGCCGTTAATACCACCAGCCCGGCATCGGCCATCAGGCTGGCCACTTCGCCCACCCGACGGATGTTCTCTTTGCGATCCGCATCGCTAAAGCCGAGATCGCTGCACAGCCCGTGGCGCACGTTGTCGCCATCCAGCAGATAGGTGCTGACGCCCGCTTTATGCAGCGCCTCTTCCAGCGCGCCCGCGACGGTGGATTTACCGGAGCCCGAGAGCCCGGTAAACCACAGCACAACCCCACGATGACCGTGGAGTTGTTCGCGATCGGCGACAGTAACCGGATGAGGATGCCAGACGACGTTCTCATCATGCTGCGCCATTACTTGCCTCCCAGCAGATCGCGTGCGCCCCAGTGCGGGAAGTGTTTGCGTACCAGCGCGTTCAGCTCCAGCTCAAAGGCGCTGAATTCCGACGGCACCACGCTTGCCTGCGCTTTAGGCTCGCGCACCATCCCGGCACCCACGGTGACGTTGGTCAGGCGATCGATAATGATCAGGCCGCCGGTCACCGGGTTCTGCTGATATTGATCCAGCACCAGCGGTTCGTCGAAGGTGAAATCCACCAGCCCGATGCCGTTCAGCGGCAGCTCAGTGACGCTGTGCTGCGCCAGATTGTTGATATCCACCTGATAGTGAATGCCGTCCACGCGGGCGCGGGTTTTCTTACCGGCAATCTTGATGTCATAGCTCTGGCCCGGAGACAGCGGCTGCTCGGCCATCCACACCACATCAATGGCGGCGCTTTGCACCGCAGGCAGCGTCTCCTGCGCATCCACCAGCAGGTCGCCACGGCTGATATCGATCTCGTCTTTCAGCACCAGGGTAACGGCTTCGCCTGCCCCGGCTTCCTGCAGATCGCCATCAAAGGTGACGATACGAGTGATTGTGGATTCCACGCCTGACGGCAGCACTTTCACGCGCTGCCCCACCTGCACGCTGCCGGAGGCAAGGGTGCCGGAGAAGCCGCGGAAATCGAGGTTTGGACGGTTCACGTACTGCACCGGGAAGCGCATCGGCTGGGTTTCGACGCTGCGCTGGATCTCAACGGTCTCTAACACTTCCAGCAGCGTCGGGCCGCTGTACCACGGCATGCTCACACTCTGGGAGGCCACGTTATCCCCTTCCAGCGCCGAGAG
This sequence comes from Leclercia sp. AS011, assembly GCF_037152535.1. Taxonomy (NCBI): domain Bacteria; kingdom Pseudomonadati; phylum Pseudomonadota; class Gammaproteobacteria; order Enterobacterales; family Enterobacteriaceae; genus Leclercia; species Leclercia sp. AS011. The sequence continues at coordinate 174,466 of NZ_JBBCMA010000003.1, read as the reverse complement.
CGGCACGAAGCGGATGTCGAGGTTGCCCGGCAGCTGTTCGGCAAAGGTCAGGTAGCTTTCGCGGATCTCGTTAAACTTCTCTTCGCTGAAGTTCACCAGGTCCATCTTGTTGACCGCCACCACCAGATGCTTGATCCCCAGCAGCGTGGAGATAAAGCTGTGGCGACGGGTCTGATCCAGCACCCCTTTACGGGCGTCGATCAGCAGGATCGCCAGGTCGCAGGTTGAGGCACCGGTCGCCATATTACGGGTGTACTGCTCGTGCCCCGGGGTGTCGGCGATAATAAATTTGCGCTTCTCGGTGGAGAAGTAGCGATAGGCCACGTCGATGGTGATGCCCTGCTCGCGCTCCGCCTGCAGGCCATCCACCAGCAGGGCCAGATCGAGCTTCTCGCCCTGGGTACCGTGACGTTTGCTGTCGTTGTGCAGGGAAGAGAGCTGATCTTCATAGATCTGACGGGTATCGTGCAGCAGACGGCCAATCAGCGTGCTTTTGCCGTCATCGACGCTGCCGCAGGTCAGAAAACGCAGCAGGCTTTTATGCTGTTGTGCGTGCAGGTAGGCTTCGACGCCGCCTTCATCCGCAATCTGTTGAGCAATAGTGGTATTCATGGCGGCTCCTTAGAAATAACCCTGACGTTTCTTCAGCTCCATCGAGCCTGCCTGGTCGCGGTCAATCACGCGCCCTTGTCGCTCGCTGGTGGTCGACACCAGCATCTCTTCGATGATCTCCGGCAGCGTCTGCGCGTTGGACTCCACCGCGCCGGTCAGCGGCCAGCAGCCGAGAGTACGGAAGCGCACCATCTGCTTTTTGATCACTTCACCCGGCTGCAGGTCGATGCGATCGTCGTCGATCATCATCAGCATGCCGTCACGCTCCAGCACCGGACGTTCAGCCGCCAGATACAGCGGAACGATCTCGATATTTTCCAGATAGATGTACTGCCAGATATCCAGCTCGGTCCAGTTGGAGAGCGGGAAGACGCGAATGCTTTCGCCTTTGTTGATCTGGCCGTTGTAGTTGTGCCACAGCTCCGGGCGCTGGTTTTTTGGGTCCCAGCGGTGGAAGCGGTCGCGGAAGGAGTAGATGCGCTCCTTGGCGCGGGATTTCTCTTCATCACGGCGCGCGCCGCCGAAGGCCGCATCAAAGCCGTACTTGTTCAGCGCCTGCTTCAGCCCTTCGGTCTTCATGATGTCGGTGTGTTTGCCGCTGCCGTGGACGAACGGGTTAATACCCATCGCCACCCCTTCCGGGTTTTTATGTACCAGCAGTTCGCAGCCATAGGCTTTGGCGGTGCGGTCACGGAACTCATACATCTCGCGGAATTTCCAGCCGGTATCCACGTGCAGCAGCGGGAACGGCAGCGTGCCCGGATAAAAGGCTTTACGCGCCAGGTGCAGCATCACGCTGGAGTCTTTGCCGATGGAGTACATCATTACCGGGTTCGCGAACTCGGCGGCCACTTCGCGGATGATATGAATGCTCTCCGCTTCAAGCTGCCGCAGGTGAGTCAGTCGTTTTTGGTCCATAACCGTTCCTTAAGCCAGATTTACGACAGAAGAGCCAAACCCTTCTGTGTCGGTAGTGTGTTGAAACCAGGCGAGCGTGCTGTGCAGCTGCACCACTTCACCCACCACAATCAGGGCGGGCATCGGGGCGTCTTTCGCCAGGCTTGCAAGGTGTTGTAATGTGCCGGTCACCACGTGCTGATCGACGCGCGTGCCGCGGGATATCACCGCCACAGGCGTATCTGCATCGCGCCCGTGTTGAATAAGCTGTTCACTGATTTCAGCGGCCTTCATGGTGCCCATGTAGATCGCCAGCGTCTGTCGGCTCTGGGCCAGATGGGTCCAGTCGAACGGGGCGCTGTCGGCTTTGTAGTGGCCGGTGACAAAGGTGACGCTCTGAGCGTAATCCCGGTGGGTCAGGGGAATACCTGCATAAGCCGTCACGGCAGAGGCCGCGGTGATCCCCGGCACCACCTGGAACGGCACGCCCGCTTCAGCGGCGGCCTGCAGCTCTTCGCCGCCGCGGCCAAAGATGAAGGGATCGCCGCCCTTGAGACGCACCACGGTTTTGCCCGCTTTCGCCGCGTCAATCAGCATCTGATTGGTTTCATGCTGCGGCACGGCGTGCCCGCCCGCGCGTTTGCCGACGCAGATCTGCTCGGCGTCGCGACGGATCAGCTCGCGCACGCCGTCGGTGACCAGATGGTCGTAGAACACCACGTCCGCATCCTGCAGCACCTGCAGACCACGAAGCGTCAGTAATCCGGCATCGCCAGGCCCCGCGCCGACGAGGATGATCTCTCCGCCGGTGCTGCCCGGGTTATCCAGCTCGTCTTCGAGGATCTTCTGCGCCGCCGTCTCGTTACCGGCCTGCATCAGGCTGGCAAAGCGGCCGCGGAAAACGCGCTCCCAGAAACGACGGCGTTCCGCCACGCTGGTCAGGCGGGTTTTCAGATGGTTGCGCCAGAAGCTGGCTTTCTCGGCCATCCGGCCCAGGCTGGTCGGCAGCAGCGCTTCGATTTTTTCCCGCAGAACGCGCGCCAGCACCGGCGCGGTGCCGCCGGAGGAGATCGCCACCAGCAGCGGCGAGCGGTCGACAATTGACGGGAAGATAAACGAGCACAGCGGCTGATCGTCCACTACGTTCACCAGACGGTGACGGGCATGGGCGGCGTCAGAGATGCGCTGATTGAGTGTGCGGTTTTCAGTTGCGGCAATCACCAGTACCACATTGTCGATTTGCGCTTCATCAAAGTCCGCTTCGGCAACCACCTGCACGCGCGCGCCTGCCCGGTGTAAAAAGGCAATTTTGCGCTCGGCGATTTCACCGCAGCCGATCACCAGGACCGGACGGTCTTTTATGTCAGCAAATAAAGGAAGGTAATCCACAATGCTACAACTCGCTAACAACCAGGAATAGTGGGACTATAGGGGGCTGCTCATAGCGAATGAAATTACGAATTGGAATGAGTAGTTACTCAATGGAATAACGCGCTGGAAAAGCAAATATCAAAAAGTGCTTAACATGCGTAATTACGGGCATTTAAGAGCAATTCAAATTGTGTAAGCGCGGTCACAGTTTCATACTAAGCGCGGTAAAATTTTGCTCTATTTTTTAAGGACTCACTATGTTTTCCGCAATGCGCCACCGTATCGCTATCCTGGCGCTCGGCGTTTGCTTTATCTTACCCGCGCAGGCTAACCCCCTCCCTTTGGGTGAGATCGCCGCGACGCAGGCGCGTCATATTGCGACCTTTTTCCCGGGCCGTATGACCGGCACCCCTGCCGAAATGCTCTCCGCTGATTATGTCCGCCAACAGTTCGCCGACATGGGTTACCAGAGCGATATCCGCACCTTCCAGAGCCGCTACATCTATACCTCACGCAATCAGAGCAAAAACTGGCACAACGTGACCGGCAGCACCGTGATTGCGGCCCATGAGGGTAAAGCGGCACAACAAATTATTATCCTGGCGCATCTGGATACCTACGCCCCGATGAGCGACAGCGATGCCGATAACAACCTCGGCGGTCTCACCTTACAGGGCATCGATGATAATGCCGCAGGGGTCGGGGTGATGCTGGAGCTGGCCGAGCAGCTGAAAAACATCCCCACCCAGTACAGCATCCGCTTCATTGCCACCAGCGGCGAAGAAGAGGGCCGCCTGGGTGCCGAGAACGTGCTTAACCGCATGAGCCCGGCCGAGAAGAAAAACACCCTGCTGGTGATCAATCTCGATAATCTCATCGTCGGCGATAAGCTCTATTTCAACAGCGGTAAAACCACCCCTGCCCCGGTGCGCAAATTGACCCGCGACCGCGCGCTGGCGATTGCCCGTACCCAGGGGATCTTTGCCGCCACCAACCCGGGCGGCAACGCCAATTACCCGAAAGGGACCGGATGCTGTAATGACGGCGAAATCTTCGATAAGGCCGGGATCCCGGTGCTCTATGTCGAGGCAACTAACTGGTCACTGGGTAAGAAAGACGGTTATCAGCAGCGGGCGAAATCGAAGGCCTTCCCGCAGGGAACGAGCTGGCATAACGTCAGGCTGGATAATCTGCAGTACATTGACGAGGCGCTGCCAAAGCGGATTGAACACCGCAGTCGGGACGTGGTGCGGGTGATGCTGCCGCTGGTGAAGGAGCTGGCGAAAGCAGGTAAGGCCTGAGATCATGCCCGGTGGCGGCTACGCCTTACCGGGCCTACAAAGGGCACGAACACCGGGCCCGGTTAGCGCAGCGCCACCGGGCACAAAAATTACCCTTCGTGCAACCCGCACTCGCGCTTGAGGCCAAAGAAACGGGTCTCTTCTTCCGCCATACCCGGCTCCCATTTGCGCGTGGTGTGGGTATCTCCCACTGACAGATAGCCCTGATCCCACAGCGGATGGTACTTCAGCCCGTGTTTTTGCAGGTACTGGTACACCGTCCGGTTATCCCAGTCGATAATCGGCAGCACCTTGAATACCCCGCGCTGGATCGCCAGCACCGGTAAGGACGCCCGGCTACCGGACTGATCCCGGCGCAGACCGGCAAACCAGGTTCTGGCATTGAGGTCGGACAGCGCCCGGTTCATCGGCTCGACTTTGTTGATGGCATTGTATTTCTCAATGCCCTCCACGCCCTGCTCCCACAGCTTGCCGTAGCGCGCCTCCTGCCAGGCCGCGCTTTCCGGCGCGCGGTAGACTTTCAGGTTCAGTTTGAGCTTGTCCGTCAGCTCATCGATAAACTGGTAGGTTTCCGGAAACAGGTAGCCGGTATCGGTGAGGATCACCGGGATGTCAGGACGGATCTGGTTCACCAGATGCAGGCTGACCGCCGCCTGAATACCAAAGCTCGACGACAGCACGTATTCACCCGGCAGATTTTCCAGCGCCCAGGCGACGCGGCCTTCGGCATCCAGCTTTTCCAGCTGAGCGTTGGTTTCCGCCAGCGCCAGAATGCGTTCGACTTTGGGGAGATCGTTAAGGGCGTTTAGATCGAGTTCGGACATAAAAACCTCATTTGCCTGTTTTGCCGGGCGGCACTGCGTTTGCCCGGCCTACAACTGATAAACGCGTGGGAGGTTACTCCCAGAAATCCCTTGCGGGATCGAGCACCGGGCGAATGATGCCCGCACGCACCGTAAAGTCGCCGAAGCCTTCACCCGCTTCGCGCTCTTTCGCCCAGCGCCCGACAAGCAGGTCCAGAGAGTCAAGAATCTCTGGTTCCGTAATGTTCTCGCGATACATACGCGGAATGCGGGTCCCGCTGCGATTTCCGCCCAGATGGACGTTGTAACGCCCCGGCGCTTTGCCCACCAGCCCCAGCTCCGCCAGCATCGCGCGGCCGCAGCCGTTCGGGCAGCCGGTGACGCGCATAACAATATGTTCGTCAGGAATGCCGTGTTTTTCCAGAATCGCTTCCACTTTGTCGGTGAACGACGGCAGGAAGCGTTCGGCTTCGGCCATCGCCAGCGGACAGGTCGGGAAGGAGACGCAGGCCATCGAGTTTTCACGCTGCGGTTTGACTGCCTCCATCAGGGCATGATCCCGCGCCAGCTTCTCGATCTTCGCCTTCTGGCTTTCCGGCACCCCGGCAATAATCAGGTTCTGGTTGGCGGTGATGCGGAACTCGCCCTTGTGAATCTTCGCAATTTCCAGCAGGCCGGTTTTCAGCGGACGGCCCGGATAGTCCAGGATACGGCCGTTCTCAATAAACAGCGTCAGGTGCCATTTATTGTCGATACCTTTTACCCAGCCGATGCGATCGCCGCGACCGGTGAATTCATACGGGCGGATCGGCTCAAACTTGATGCCTGCGCGACGCTCCACTTCCGCTTTGAAGGTCTCCACGCCCACGCGCTCCAGCGTGTATTTGGTCTTGGCGTTTTTACGGTCGGTACGGTTACCCCAGTCGCGCTGGGTGGTCACTACCGCTTCCGCCACCGCCAGGGTGTGCTCCAGCGGCAGATAGCCGAACTCGCTCGCGGTGCGGGCATAGGTGTTCTTGTTGCCGTGTTCGATAGAGAGACCGCCGCCCACCAGCAGGTTAAAGCCCACCAGCTTGCCGTTCTCGGCAATCGCCACGAAGTTCATGTCGTTGGCGTGCAGATCGATATCGTTCTGCGGCGGGATCACCACCGTAGTTTTAAACTTACGCGGCAGGTAGGTCTGGCCAAGGATCGGTTCTTCGTCCGTGGTGGCGACTTTTTCCTGATCGAGCCAGATCTCTGCATAAGCGCGGGTGCGCGGCAGCAGGTGCTCGGAGATCTTCTTCGCCCACTCGTAGGCTTCGGCGTGCAGCTCGGACTCGTACGGGTTCGAGGTGCAGAGCACGTTACGGTTCATGTCGTTGGCGGTCGCCAGCGCGTCCAGCCCGACGGAGTGCAGCATCTGGTGCACCGGCTTCACGTTCTTCTTCAGAATGCCGTGGAACTGGAAGGTCTGACGGTTGGTCAGACGGATGCTGCCGTAAATCGTGTTTTCACCCGCAAACTTGTCGATCGCCTGCCACTGTTTGGTGGTGATGATGCCACCCGGCAGACGGCAGCGCAGCAGCATCGCGTGACGCGGCTCCAGCTTCTGTTCAGCACGCTCGGCGCGGATATCGCGATCGTCCTGCTGGTACATGCCGTGGAAGCGGATCAGCAGGAAGTTGTCGCCTTTGAAACCGCCGGTGAGACCGTCATTTAAATCTTCGGCAATGGTGCCGCGCAGGTAGTTGCTCTCAACCTTCATGCGCTCGGCATCAGTCAGTTTGCCTTCGACCACCAGAGGGCCAGGATGTTTTTCGCTCATTAGTAGACATCTCGCTGATAACGGCGCTCGACGCGCAGCTCACTTAAAAATTCATCCGCCGATTCAGTATCCATGCCACCGAATTCAGCAATCACTTCCAGCAGTGCCTGCTCAACGTCTTTCGCCATGCGATTGGCGTCGCCGCAGACATAAATGTGGGCACCGTCATTGATCCAGCGCCACAGCTCTGCGCCCTGTTCGCGCAGTTTGTCTTGTACGTATATTTTTTGTTTTTGATCCCGGGACCAGGCCAGATCGATGCGGCTCAGCACCCCTTCTTTCACGTAGCGTTGCCACTCCACCTGGTAGAGGAAATCTTCGGTGAAGTGCGGGTTGCCGAAGAACAGCCAGTTTTTACCCGGCGCCTCGTCGGCGGCGCGCTGCTGCATAAAGGCGCGGAAGGGTGCAATACCGGTGCCCGGGCCAATCATGATCACTGGCGTTTCCGGGTTAGCCGGCAGACGGAAGTTGTCGTTGTGCTCGATAAAGACCCGCACCTCACCCTCTTCTTCCACGCGATCCGCCAGGAAGCTCGAGGCACCACCGGCACGGGCGCGACCTTCGATGTCGTAGCGCACCACGCCCACGGTAACGTGGACTTCAGTTTCCACCTCGGCCTGGGCGGAGGCGATAGAGTAGAGGCGCGGCGTCAGCGGACGCAGCAGGCCAATTAACGCGTCGGCATCCAGCTGTGCCGGGGCAAAACGCACCATATCCACGATTGGCGTGGTGGCGGCATACTGCTGCAGTTTGGCTTTGTCACCCACCAGCGGCAGCAGGGATTCGCTGCGGGTCAGGGTGGCGTAGTTTTCCACGATGTTCGCGGTGTTGACGGTCAGCTCGAAATGCCACTCCAGCGCTTCAGCGAGGGGCAACGTTTTGCCGTCTACGCTGACCGGCTCATCGCCCTTCAGCCACAGCAGCTCAACCAGCTCTTTCACCAGCGCCGGATCGTTCTGATACCAGACCCCAAGAGCATCACCTGGCTGGTAGCGCAGGCCGGAGTCGCCTAAATCGATTTCGATATGGCGGACGTCTTTTTCAGAATCACGACCGGTGATTTTCTGATTCACCGAGAGGCTCGCCGTCAGCGGGGCTTCTTTGGTGTATGGACTGGTGTGGATGTCGTTGACCACGCCAGCCGCGGTCACCGCCGCCTGCGCGGGGGTCTCTTTCGGCACGCGGGCTTTCAGCACATCGACAATGCGCGCGCGCCATTCGGCCGCCGCGGCCTGGTATTCGACGTCAGTATCCACGCGATCCAGCAGGCGCTCGCCGCCCAGTTCAGCCAGCTTGCTGTCAAAATCTTTGCCGGACTGGCAGAAGAATTCGTAGGAAGAGTCGCCGAGGCCGAAGACCGCAAAGGCGGTGCCCGTCAGTTTTGGCGCTTTCTTCGAGAACAGAAACTTATGCAGCGCCACCGCTTCTTCAGGCGGCTCACCTTCGCCCTGGGTCGAGGTCACCACGACAACCAGCTTCTCTGACGCGATTTGCTTAAATTTATAATCCCCGGCGTTCACCAGGTTCACGTTCAGTTTGGCCGCCAGCAGATCGTCCCGCAGCGCTTCCGCCACGCGACGGGCGTTGCCGGTCTGCGAAGCGGAGATAAGCGTAATTGCCGGGATCTCAACGGCCGCAGCCGGTGCACTCACTACAGCACCCGGCTGTTGATTGAGCATTCCCCAGAAATAACCGGAGACCCAGGCAAGCTGGGTAGGCGAAAAATCAGTGGTGGCTGCCTGCAGGCGTGCCAGTTGCTCCGGGTTCAGGGGAAGCAAATTTGAAGGTGGGGCCTGTGTTGTCATGCGTCGTTATGTTCCAGTAGCAAAGCTGAATTTTTATCTGAAAGACAGAACAGAGTGTAAGGTTAACGGCGCGGATCATAACAATTAAAGACGGGATGGAAATAATAAATAACCAAATGGACTAACCTGTTTTTACTATCGTTCTTAACGATAAAAACGATTAATTAACCTTTTGAAATATAATAATAAAAACGAGGTGAGTAACCACTTACAGCGTGACGGGGAGGAATGGCTGTTTTAGGTAATGATAAAAAAGGTGCTTTCCGGTATTATGCGGCGGTTTTTTCCGCATTTTTGAGAGTTCATGATGTCCACCACACTGTTTAAAGATTTCATCTTCGAAGCCGCCCACCATCTCCCTCACGTCCCGGAAGGCCATAAATGTGGTCGCCTGCACGGGCACTCCTTTATGGTGCGCCTTGAAATTACGGGTGAGGTCGATCCGCATACGGGCTGGATTATGGACTTCTCCGAACTGAAAGCGGCGTTTAAACCGACCTATAACCGCCTCGATCACTACTATCTGAATGATATTCCTGGACTGGAAAACCCGACCAGCGAAGTGCTGGCCAAATGGATCTGGAATGAGATGAAACCGCTGGTGCCACTGCTGAGCGCGGTGATGATCAAAGAGACCTGCACCGCAGGCTGTATCTATCGCGGAGAGTGATGCTTGCCGGGTGGCGGCTTCGCCTTACCCGGCCAACAAAAGCCTCGAACCCCAGGCCCGGTAAGCGCTAGCGCCACCGGGCTTTTTTTAGGCAATATTCAGGTACTTGTGCGTCTGCATCGACAGACGCCAGTTACGCGCAATGCAGGTTTCGATGCACAGACGGGTAGCGTCCTCTTTCTGACTGATCGGCTGCAGGGCAATTACCCGCTGTTTGTCGTCGGTCAGCGTCACGAGCAGCTCATCCAGCGCTTCGATATCGCGTACGCGTCCGACCGGGTGTTTGATCTCATCCGCCCGCTCCAGCGCCTGGGATAACACATCGTAACCGCCGCGCATGTTCACTTTTGGCGACACGGTGACCCAGGTGGTGTGAGAGCAGCGCACTTCGTGGGTGCCGCTGGTCTCAATCTGGCAGCTGTAGCCGTTTTTTTCGAGCAGCGAGGTCAGCGGGATCAGGTCATGGATGCAGGGCTCGCCGCCGGTGATCACCACGTGGCGCGCGGTCCAGCCCTGACGGCCAATAATCGCCAGCAGATCTTCCGGGTTTGCCGCGCCCCATTTGTCGCTCTCTTTGGTTTTCGCCAGGATGCTAAACAGCGACACTTCCCGATCCGCAAGCTTATCCCAGGTATGTTTGGTGTCGCACCAGGCACAGCCAACCGGGCATCCCTGCAAACGGATAAAGATAGCGGGAACGCCGGTGAAGTAACCCTCGCCTTGCAGGGTCTGGAACATCTCGTTAATCGGGTACTGCATAGTCATCTCAAAGAAGGGGATAAACGTTAAGTATCGCAGATCCCCGGCTCAGGATCATGCCCGATCGGTGCTCTGTGCCTCCATTGCGCCAACAAATCGCGCGGTAATCTGCTGCGGACGGGTGATCGCACCGCCAACCACCACCGTATACGCGCCTGACTCAAGGCAGCGGGCAGCCAGTTCCGGCGTTTCGACATTGCCCTCGGCCACCACCGGAATAGTGACGGCTGCGACAACCTCGCGCAGAAATTCACACTCCCGCTCTTTCAGCTTATGGCCTGCGGTATCGGCGGTGTAGCCGTAAAGCGTGGTGCCGACGCAGTCAAAACCCAGCGCCTGGGCGGTTTTCGCCTCCTCCACCGTGGCGATATCCGCCATCAGCAGCTGGGACGGGTATTGCGCCCGGATCGCTGCCATCAGTCCGGCGAGCGTCTGGCCGCCGGGACGCGGACGCGCGGTGGCATCAAGGGCGATAATGTCCGGTTTGACTGCCATCAGCTCATCCACCTCCCGCAGTGTGGCGGTAATAAATACCTCGCTGTCGGGATAGTCGCGCTTGATGATGCCGATCACCGGCAGCGAAACCTGTTCCCTGATGGCCGCGATGTCCACGACGCTGTTGGCGCGGATGGCCACCGCCCCGCCCTGTGCGGCTGCCAGCGCCATGCGCGCCATAATAAACGGGCTGTGCAGAGGCTCGTTATCCAGCGCCTGGCACGAGACGATCAGTTTACCTTTCAGAATTTCCAGTACATTTTTCATTACGATAAGATCTCTTCAACTTCATTTTTGATAATAGTGACGTGCGGACCATAGATAACCTGTACGCCATTGCCCCGCAGGATCACCCCGCGCGCACCGGTCGCTTTCAGCATGGCTTCGTTCACTTTTCCGCCCTCTTTCACCGTCACGCGTAACCGTGTGGCGCAGCAGTCCACTTCGACCAGGTTTTCTCTGCCGCCCAGACCTTCAATAATCGCCTGCGCCCGTTCGCTTTGAGGAAGTGCGGTTTCCGCCACGGCCTCTTTCTCCCGGCCCGGGGTCGCAAAATCGAAACGGTTAATCAGGAAGCGGAAGGTGAAGTAGTAAAGGAAGAACCACGGGACCCCAACCAGCGGCACGTACAGCCAGTGGGTTTTGGCTTCGCCCTGCAGAATGCCGAACAGCACGAAATCGATAAAACCGCCCGAGAAGGTCTGTCCTATGGTGATGTGCAGAATGTGGGCGAGCATAAAGGCCAGCCCGTCGAACAGCGCGTGGATGACGTACAGCACCGGGGCGATAAACAGGAAGGAGAACTCGATCGGCTCGGTGATCCCGGTCAGGAAAGAGGTCAGCGCCGCCGAAAAGAGCAGCCCCGCCACCCGCTTTTTATTTTCAGGTTTTGCCGTGTGATACATCGCCAGACAGGCACCAAGCAGGCCAAACATCATGGTGATAAAGCGTCCGGACATAAAGCGCGAGGTGCCGGCATAGAACTGCTGGGTATTCGGGTCGGCGAGCTGAGCAAAGAAGATGCGCTGCGTACCTTCAACCAGCTGACCGTTAACGATCTCGCTGCCGCCGAGCGCGGTGGTCCAGAAGGGCAGATAGAAAATGTGGTGCAGGCCAAACGGGCCGAGCATACGCAGGATAAAGCCGTACAGGAAGGTGCCCAGATAACCGGTCGCATCGACCAGACCGCCGAGGCCGAAGATCAGCTTCTGAAAGTGCGGCCAGACGACGGTCATGACGGCCCCCACCAGTATCGCCGCCAGCGAACTGATAATAGGCACAAAGCGTGACCCGCCAAAGAAACCGAGAAATTGCGGCAGGGCAATCTTGTTAAACCGGTGATGCAGCGTACAGGTCACCAGCCCGATCACCACCCCGCCAAAGACGCCAGTTTCCAGAGTCTGAATGCCCAGCGTCATCCCCTGCCCCACCGCGCCGGGATTCTCCTGCGCCAGGGTGCCGTTCAGGATCAGCAGCGCATTGATGGTGGCATTCATTACCAGGAACGCCAGCAGTGCCGCCAGGCCTGCGGTACCCTTATCGGTTTTCGCCAGCCCAACGGCCACCCCCACGGCAAAGAGCACCGACAGATTGGCAAAAACAATCGAACCGGCACTGCTCATGATGGTGAATATCGCCTGGAGCCAGCCCACATCCAGGAAAGGGTAAGCCGCGAGCGTGTTGGGGTTCGACAGCGCACCGCCAATGCCCAGCAGCAGACCCGCGGCAGGCAGCACGGCAATAGGTAACATAAAGGATTTGCCGAAGCGCTGGGCTTTTTCAAACCAGGCACCCGACGAGGCGCCGCTGAACATTTGCATCATATTTTCACTCCCGGATTATTTGATGAAAATTTTTACCATATAAATACAGTAAAGTGAAAATTATCACCAATAACCTGGAGAGCGATCATACTTTTTTAAAATGTCTGGCGTCCCGCACCCGCTTTCCGCCACACTAGCTTCAGAAAAACGCATTAAGGATTTTGCATGTCAGAAAATGAAAATCTGCTGCTGAGGCTGCGACAGGGCGTCTCTGGCTACAGTCCGACCCAACAAAAACTGGGCGAGTTCGTCTTAAGCGATCCGGCAAAAGTGCTCTACTACACCATTACCGAACTGGCGCGCGAGAGCGAAACCAGCGAGGCCAGCGTGACCAGGCTGTGCCGCACGCTGGGTTGCAAGGGCTATACCGAGTTTAAGATGGCGCTGGCGCTGGACGTTCAGCGTGACCAGACGCCGGTTGCGCAGGGCGATCGGGTGGATGAGGTCGTGGAGGAGTCCGTTCTGGCGCTGCGGGATACCGCCCGGCTGCTGGACAGGGAGATGCTGTTACAGGCCGCCCAGGCGCTGCACCAGGCGCGGTCGGTCTCTATCTACGGCGTGGCGGCAAGCGCCATCGTGGGCGACTATCTGCACTATAAACTGTTGCGTCTGGGTAAACCTGCGCAGCTGTTAAGCGACATGCACCGCGCCTCGATGAGCGCAACCACGCTGGGTAAAGAGGATCTGGTGGTGGCGATTTCGAGTTCAGGCTCTACCCGCGATCTGTTGCACGTGGTGAAACTGGCGCGTAAACGCGGAGCGCGCGTGCTGGCGCTCAGCAATACGCCGCGCAGCCCGCTGGCTTCCATCAGCGATATGCAGCTGGTTGCAGCAAAACCCGAAGGCCCGCTCAGCGCCGGGGCGCTGAATGCCAAGGTGGGAGTGATGCTGTTGGTGGAGCTGCTTGCCACAACGCTCATCTCGCTTGACGACCGCTACGGTGACGCCAGCCAGCAAACCGCCAGCGCTACCCTGCCCCTGCTGCTGTAACGCAGGCATAAAAAAACCCGCCGAAGCGGGTTTTTTCTAAAGATTAAGGTTCAGAATTACTGACCTTTGATCTCTTTACGGCCGTTGTATGGTGCTTTTTCGCCCAGCGCTTCTTCGATACGAATCAGCTGGTTGTATTTAGCAACACGGTCAGAACGGCTCATAGAACCAGTTTTGATCTGGCCAGCAGCGGTACCAACAGCCAGGTCAGCGATGGTCGCGTCTTCAGTTTCGCCTGAACGGTGAGAGATAACGGCAGTGTAGCCAGCGTCTTTCGCCATTTTGATCGCAGCCAGAGTTTCGGTCAGAGAACCGATCTGGTTGAATTTGATCAGGATGGAGTTAACGATGCCTTTCTCGATACCTTCTTTCAGGATCTTGGTGTTGGTTACGAACAGATCGTCACCAACCAGCTGGATTTTGTCGCCCAGAACTTTAGTCTGGTATGCGAAACCATCCCAGTCAGATTCGTCCAGACCGTCTTCGATAGAGACGATTGGGTACTGTTTGGTCAGGTCTTCCAGGAAGTGAGTGAACTCTTCGGAGGTGAAGGCTTTGTTGCCTTCGCCAGCCAGAACGTATTTACCGTCTTTGTAGAATTCAGATGCTGCACAGTCCATCGCCAGGGTGATGTCGGTGCCCAGCTCGTAGCCAGCTGCTTTAACCGCTTCAGCGATAACAGCCAGTGCTTCGGCGTTGGAGCCCAGGTTTGGCGCATAGCCACCTTCGTCACCAACTGCAGTGTTCATACCTTTAGCTTTCAGAACTTTAGCCAGGTTGTGGAACACTTCAGAACCCATACGTACCGCTTCTTTCAGGGTTTTCGCGCCAACTGGCTGAATCATGAATTCCTGAATATCAACGTTGTTGTCTGCGTGCTCGCCGCCGTTGATGATGTTCATCATCGGAACAGGCATAGAGTATTTGCCTGGAGTACCGTTCAGTTCAGCGATGTGTTCGAACAGTGGCTGACCTTTAGAAGCAGCTGCCGCTTTGGCGTTTGCCAGGGAAACCGCCAGGATTGCGTTCGCACCGAAGTTAGATTTGTTTTCAGTACCGTCCAGATCGATCATGATTTTATCGATGCCAGCCTGGTCTTTGGCGTCTTTGCCAAGGATTGCCTGTGCAATTGGGCCGTTAACCGCGCCAACAGCTTTGGTTACGCCTTTGCCCAGGAAACGGGATTTGTCGCCATCGCGCAGTTCCAGCGCTTCGCGGGAACCAGTAGATGCACCTGACGGCGCAGCTGCCATACCGACGAAACCACCTTCCAGGTGTACTTCGGCTTCAACAGTCGGGTTACCACGGGAGTCGATGATTTCACGACCGATGACTTTAACGATTTTGGACATTAGATTTTCCTCAGTACAAGTTAAACTAAAACTCCAGACAAACAGCGCGTACCTTTGTACGCGCTGCCGTTCTAACTTTTCTTACTTCGCCTGACGCTTCTGGAACTCATTGGCGGCTTTCACAAAGCCAGCAAACAGCGGGTGTCCATCACGCGGCGTAGAAGTAAATTCCGGGTGGAACTGACAGGCGACGAACCATGGGTGGTTCGGCACTTCGATGATCTCGACCAACTGATCATCCCCGGAGCGTCCCGCAATACGCAGGCCCGCAGCTTCAATTTGTTTCAACAGCAGGTTGTTGACTTCGTAACGGTGACGATGGCGTTCAGTGATTGTCGGCGCACCGTACATCTGGCGTACCAGACTATCGTCGGAAAGCTGACAGGCCTGAGAACCCAGACGCATCGTGCCACCCAGATCGCTCTTCTCGGTACGGACTTCGACGTTACCTTCTTCGTCGCGCCATTCGGTAATAAGCGCCACAACAGGGTACTTACAGTCTGGCACAAATTCCGTAGAGTTCGCGTTTTCCATCCCCACAACGTTGCGGGCAAATTCAATCAGCGCAACCTGCATACCCAGGCAAATGCCGAGGTAAGGAATATTGTTTTCACGCGCATAGCGTGCGGTAGCGATCTTGCCTTCAACGCCACGGTAGCCGAAGCCGCCAGGGATGAGAATAGCATCCAGATCTTTCAGAATTTCGACACCGCGGGTTTCAACATCCTGCGAATCAATCAGCTTGATGTTGACGGTTACGCGGTTCTTCAGGCCACCGTGTTTCAGCGCTTCGATCACTGACTTATAGGCGTCCGGCAGTTCAATGTACTTGCCGACCATACCGATAGTCACTTCGCCTGCCGGGTTCGCTTCTTCATAAATAACCTGTTCCCATTCAGACAGGTTAGCTTCCGGACAGTTCAAGCTGAATCGTTTACAAATATAATCGTCCAGGCCCTGTGATTTCAACAGGCCCGGGATTTTATAAATGGAATCGACATCTTTCATTGAAATAACGGCTTTTTCTGGCACGTTACAGAACAATGCAATTTTCGCGCGTTCATTGGCCGGAACGGCACGATCTGAACGGCAAACCAGGATGTCAGGCTGAATACCGATGGAGAGCAGCTCTTTCACCGAGTGCTGGGTCGGCTTGGTTTTCACTTCACCTGCGGCAGCCATGTACGGCACCAGGGTCAGGTGCATGAACAGCGCGTGTTCACGACCGATATCCACCGCCAGCTGGCGAATCGCTTCAAGGAACGGCAGGGATTCGATATCACCGACGGTACCGCCGATTTCGACCAGCACCACGTCGTGGCCTTCGCCACCGGCAATGATGCGCTCTTTAATGGCGTTGGTGATGTGCGGGATAACCTGTACGGTTGCGCCCAGATAGTCGCCACGGCGCTCTTTGCGCAGAACGTCGGAGTAGATACGGCCAGTCGTGAAGTTGTTACGACGGGTCATTTTGGTGCGAATGAAGCGCTCGTAGTGACCCAGGTCCAGATCGGTTTCAGCGCCGTCTTCAGTAACGAACACTTCCCCGTGTTGGATCGGGCTCATGGTACCTGGATCGACGTTGATGTACGGATCCAGCTTCATCATGGTCACATTGAGGCCACGGGCTTCAAGAATGGCTGCGAGGGAGGCTGCGGCAATGCCTTTACCCAGAGAGGATACAACCCCGCCGGTCACAAAAATATAGTTCGTTGTCATGCTGAACCTGAGAAGTTAGGGTGAAACGATGGAATAACCAGGACGGGAAAGTAGTATACCCGAACACGGCGAGCGCCACAAACTTTCATTCTCCGTCTCCTGTCTCAGGCTTTGACTCATATTGGGAGTGAGAAAATAGCCCCTTTTGGGTAAATGTTTTTGACGCAAATCAAGCGCTTGTCATTTAAAAAATCACACAAATTGCGCTTGATCGCAAAAACCCGTTAGAGATCAGATTCCTGGCGTTTTACTTCCTGCCACACTTCTTCCATCGCCTCGAGGTCAACACCGGTCATTTCCAGGCCGCGGGCCGCGATAATGCGCTCCACTTCCCGGAAGCGGCGTTCGAATTTGAGGTTGGCTTTTTGCAGCGCCACTTCGGCTTTTACCCCTAAATGACGTGAAAGGTTGACCGTCGCAAACAGCAGATCGCCCATCTCCTCTTCGACCTTCTCCTGGTCCACAACCGCCTGTTGCGCTTCGTGCATCACTTCGTCGATCTCTTCGTGCACTTTGTCGAGCACCGGGCCTAAAGAGGTCCAGTCAAACCCGACCGTTGAGCAGCGTTTCTGGATCTTGTGCGCACGCATCAGCGCCGGCAGGCTTAGCGGGATGTCGTCCAGCGCCGAATGTTGCGATTTTTCAGCCCGTTCCGCGCTTTTGATCTGCTCCCAGCGGGTCAGCACGTCGGCGCTGTTTTCAGCGGTGGCATCGCCAAAAATATGCGGGTGGCGACGCTCCAGCTTGTCGCTGATGGCGGCGCAGATATCGTTGAAATTAAAGCGCCCCTCTTCATGGGCCATCTGGGCGTAGAACACCACCTGGAACAGCAGGTCGCCCAGTTCGCCGCGCAGATCGTCAAAATCTTCCCGGGAGATGGCGTCAAGCACTTCGTAGGTCTCTTCCAGCGTGTAGGGGGCGATGGTGGCGAAAGTCTGCTCTTTGTCCCACGGACAGCCGGTTTCCGGGTCGCGCAGACGTTGCATGATGCCGAGCAGGCGGTCGATTTGAGTCATAGTTCGGTCCTGATAAAAAAAATGCCGGGCGGCGGCTTCGCCTTACCCGGCTTACAAAGAGAGTGCATTAACCGCCGTGCAGACGGCGAGCGTCGATGACATCCGGAACCTGGTTCAGCTTGCCGAGCACCCGGCCCAGCACCTGCAGGTTATAGATTTCGATGGTCATATCGATGGTGGCGAGCTGCTGACGGGTATCGCTGCGGCTGGCAACGCCCAGCACGTTCACCTTCTCGTTCGCCAGAATGGTGGTGATGTCGCGCAGCAGGCCGCTGCGATCGTTGGCCGAGACCCGCACCACCAGCGAATAGCCGGCGGAGTAGCTCTCGCCCCACACCGCATCGACGATGCGTTCCGGCGCGTGGGACTGTAAATCGTCCAGCTGATCGCAGTCCGCGCGGTGGATAGAGATCCCGCGCCCCTGGGTGATAAAGCCGACGATCTCGTCCCCGGGAATAGGCTGGCAGCAGCGGGCAATGTGGTGCATCAGATTGCCGACGCCTTCCACCACCACCCTGCCGTTGTCTTTCTCTTTACTGCGGTGCTGCGGTGCGTAGCTCTTCTGCTGCAGCTGCTTCAGCGCCGCCGCATCCTGCTCTGCCGCGCTCGGTTTGTTGAACTGCGCCTGCAGGAAATTGACCATCTGGTTGAGGCGAATATCCCCGCCGCCAATCGCAGCCAGCAGCTCATCCAGCTCGTTGAAGTTGTAGCGCGGCAGCAGCTGTTTTTCCGCCTCTTTCAGGTGGATGCCCAGATGCTCCAGCTCGTCGTCGAGGATCTGACGCCCGGCAAGGATGTTCTTGTCACGATCCTGCTTGCGGAACCAGGCGTGAATTTTAGAGCGCCCGCGGCTGGTGGTGACATAACCCAGGTTCGGGTTAAGCCAGTCGCGGCTCGGGTTTGGCTGCTTCTGGGTGATGATTTCAATCTGGTCGCCCATCTGCAGCTGATAGGTGAAGGGCACGATACGTCCGCCGATTTTAGCGCCGATGCAGCGGTGCCCCACGTCGCTGTGGATGTGGTAGGCGAAGTCGAGCGGCGTTGAGCCTGCCGGCAGGTCAACCACGTCGCCTTTTGGCGTAAAGACGTAGACCCGATCGTCAAAGACCTGGCTGCGCACTTCGTCGAGCATCTCGCCGGAGTCGGCCATCTCTTCCTGCCACGCAATCAGCTTACGCAGCCAGGCGATGCGGTCTTCGTGACCGGAGCGCGCCCCGCCTAAGGTGCCCTCTTTATACTTCCAGTGGGCGGCAACGCCGAGCTCGGACTCTTCGTGCATCTGTTTGGTGCGGATCTGGATCTCCACCGGTTTACCGCCCGGCCCCAGCACCACGGTATGGATCGACTGGTAGCCGTTCGGTTTCGGGTTGGCGACGTAGTCGTCAAACTCATCCGGCATATGGCGGAAGTGGGTATGAACAATCCCCAGGGCGGCGTAGCAGTCCTGCAAACGCTCGGCAACGATGCGCACGGCGCGTACGTCGAACAGCTCATCGAAGGCAAGATGCTTTTTCTGCATTTTGCGCCAGATGCTGTAGATGTGCTTCGGCCGGCCATAAACTTCGGCCTTTACGCCCTCTTCTTTCATGGACTGACGTAAGCCGCTGACAAACTCTTCGATATAGTGTTCTCGATCGATACGACGTTCGTGCAGCAGTTTAGCAATGCGTTTGTATTCCGCCGGGTGCAGGTAGCGGAAGCAGTAATCCTCCAGCTCCCATTTCAGCTGCCCGATGCCCAGACGGTTGGCCAGCGGAGCATAGATATTGGTGCACTCTTTCGCCGCCAGCACGCGCTCGTCTTCCGGCGCGTCCTTCACTTCCCGCAGATGGGCAACGCGTTCGGCAAGCTTAATCACCACGCAGCGGAAATCATCCACCATCGCCAGCAGCATACGCCGGACGTTATCCACCTGTTCAGAAGAGACGGAGTCGGTGTGGGTCGCTTTCAGTTGGCGGATGGCCGCCATGTCGCGCACGCCGTGGATCAGCGAGACGATTGATGCTCCGACGCTTTCGCGCAGCACCTCTTCAGAGACCACCTCGGCGTCAGCCAGCGGGAACAGCATCGCGGCGAGCAGCGTATCGATGTCCATGCTCAGCATGGAGAGGATCTCTACCATCTCCACGCCGCGCCACAGCAGCAGCTCGGCGTCGGGGTGCCCCTTGGTGGTGCGCAGACAATAAGCCCAGGTTTCGGTTAAGCGTTCACACGACTGCTGGCTGGCAATCCCCAGACTTGCGATCCATTTTTGTGGGTCAAACTCACCAGCTTTATTGAGATGTGCACTTCTTACCGCAACCATTGTCCTCTCCTTTAGGGACCCTTGCCTGTCGAATTCGACAAGCCGAAACTCATCAGTTGTGTTCAAACAACGCCATTGATTCCAGATGTCCAGTGTGCGGGAACATATCAAGCATTGCCAGACGCTGAATCTGGTAACCCGCCGCTAATAGTGCCTCGCTGTCCCGGGCAAGCGTCGCCGGGTTACAGGAAACATAGACCACGCGTTTAGGGGCGAGTTTAATAATATGCTGCATCACGCCTGGCGCACCGGCACGGGCGGGATCCAGCAGAATTTTGTCAAAGCCGTGGGCCGCCCAGGGCTGTTGGGTGACATCCTCTTCCAGATTCTCGTGAAAAAATGTCACGTTTTGCAGCCCGTTGTGAATCGCGTTGTCGCGCCCTTTCTCCACCAGCGCCGCCACGCCTTCAACACCCACCACGCTGTGCGCCCGTTTTGCCAGCGGCAGGGTAAAGTTGCCCATCCCGCAGAACAGATCGAGAACCCGATCCTCAGGCTGAATATCCAGCCAGTCCAGCGCGGTCGCGACCATCTGCTGGTTAACGCCATCATTGACCTGAATGAAATCGCGCGGGCTGAACGTTAAGCGTAGCCCGTCTGAATCATACCAGGGCGTTTCACCGCTCAGTTGCTCAAGTATCTCGCTTTGCGGGGCGAGATAAAGGTCAAGCTCATGGGAATGCGAAAAGCGTTCCAGTTTTTCGCGATCTTTGGCCGAAAGCGGTGCAGTATGGCGCAGCACCATCAGCGGACCGCTGTTTGCCAGCACCAGTTCGACGTGGCCCAGGTGGCGAACGCCCTGCAGGTCAGCGAGGCATTTGCGCACTTCTGGCAGCAATGCCTCAAGACGGGGCACCAGAATGGGGCACTGTTTCACATCGACGATGTCGCTGGAGTTGGCCTTGCGAAAGCCCATCTCCAGACGCGCGGTTTTCGGCTGATAGTTGAGGCTCAGGCGCGCCCGGCGACGGTAGCCCCAGGGCTTATCGGCGATCACCTCGTTGACCTCATGCTTCAGCAGGCGCGCCAGGGCATTGCTTTTGCTACGCTCCTGTAACGCGACGCTGGCATGCTGCTGTTGGCAGCCGCCGCAGACGCCAAAGTGTGGGCAGCGCGGCGTCTCGCGCTGCGGGCTGTCGTTAAGACGGCGTTTTACCTGCCCGCGGGCGTACTGACGTTTCTCTTCCGTCAGGACGATCTCCGCCCGCTCGTCGGGCAGCAGGCCGGGAATAAACAGGGCTTTACCATCATGGCGCGCCACCCCCTGACCGAAGGGGTCGAGGTCTGTCACATCAACAGTTATGATCTGACGCGTCGTCACGCGCCGCTTTGCAGAGTAGAATTGCGCCATTGCCGGGTATTATCTCAAATGAACATATTGACTCTAATTGTCCCATAACGGAACTCCATGACCAACTACAGCCTGCGTGCGCGCATGATGATTTTGATCCTCGCCCCTACCGTACTCATTGGTTTGCTGTTGAGTACCTTCTTTGTGGTGCACCGTTATAACGACCTCCAGCGCCAGCTCGAGGACGCCGGGGCGAGCATTATTGAGCCGCTGGCGGTCTCCAGCGAGTACGGCATGGCCCTGCAAAATCGCGAGTCAATCGGCCAGCTCATCAGCATCCTGCACCGCCGTCATTCGGACATTGTGCGGGCGATCTCGGTGTATGACCAACATAATCGCCTGTTTGTGACCTCCAATATCCAGCAGGATCCCGGCGTGCTGAAGCTGCCGAACGACACGCCGTTCCCGGCACGGCTGAGCGTGATCCGCCAGGGTGAGAAGATGATCCTGCGTACGCCGATCATCTCGGAAAGCTATTCACCGGATGAATCTGCCGAGTCGGATGCCAAGCCCAATAACAACATGCTGGGATATGTGGCTCTGGAGCTGGATCTCAAGTCCGTGCGGCTGCAGCAGTACCGGGAAATATTTATCTCCACGGTGATGATGCTGTTTTGTATCGGCATCGCGCTGATCTTCGGCTGGCGTCTGATGCGTGACGTCACCAGCCCGATCCGCAACATGGTCAATACCGTTGACCGTATCCGCCGGGGTCAGCTCGACAGCCGCGTGGAAGGCTTTATGCTCGGCGAGCTGGATATGCTGAAAAACGGTATCAACTCGATGGCCATGTCACTGGCGGCCTACCATGAAGAGATGCAGCATAACGTCGATCAGGCCACCTCTGACCTGCGGGAAACCCTGGAGCAGATGGAGATCCAGAACGTCGAGCTGGATCTGGCTAAAAAACGCGCCCAGGAGGCGGCGCGCATTAAATCCGAATTCCTGGCGAACATGTCCCATGAGCTGCGCACCCCGCTCAACGGCGTGATTGGCTTTACCCGCCTGACGCTCAAAACCGAACTCAACCCGACCCAGCGCGACCACCTGCATACCATTGAACGTTCGGCCAACAACCTGCTGGCCATCATCAATGACGTGCTGGACTTCTCCAAGCTCGAGGCGGGCAAGCTGATTCTGGAGAGCATTCCGTTCCCGCTGCGCAACGCGCTGGATGAGGTGGTTACCCTGCTGGCGCACTCCTCCCATGACAAGGGGCTGGAGCTGACCCTGAACATCAAAAATGATGTGCCGGACAACGTGATTGGCGATCCGCTGCGCCTGCAGCAGGTGATCACCAATCTGGTGGGCAACGCCATCAAGTTCACCGAGAGCGGCAACATTGACGTACTGGTCGAAAAGCGCGCCATCAGCAATACCAAAGTGCAGCTTGAGGTGCAGATCCGCGATACCGGGATCGGTATCCCTGAGCGCGATCAGTCGCGGCTGTTCCAGGCCTTCCGTCAGGCCGACGCCAGCATCTCCCGGCGTCATGGCGGCACCGGTCTGGGGCTGGTCATCACCCAGAAACTGGTGAACGAGATGGGGGGCGATATCTCCTTCCACAGCCAGCCTAACCGTGGCTCGACCTTCTGGTTCCATATCAATCTCGACCTCAATCCGAACGTCCTGACCGATCGATCGGCGATGAATTGTCTGCAGGGTAAACGTCTGGCCTATGTAGAGGCCAATGCCGCCGCCGCGCAAAGTACGCTGGAGGTGTTAAGTACCACCCCGCTGGAGGTGGTTTACAGCCCGGAATTTTCCACGCTGCCGGTTGAACATTACGACATTCTGCTGATGGGGATCCCGGTGACCTTTACCGGCGAGCTGACCATGCAGCAGGAGCGGCTGGCAAAAGCGGCCTCAATGACCGATTACCTGCTGCTGGCTCTGCCGTGCCATGCGCAGATCAACGCCGAAGAGCTGAAGCACGACGGGGCGGCAGCCTGTCTGCTGAAACCGCTCACCGCCACGCGCCTGCTGCCAACCCTGACCGAGTATTGCCGCCTGAACCACTATGCCGCATCGCTCGTTATGGATGAGAGCAAGCTGCCGATGACGGTGATGGCGGTGGATGATAACCCCGCCAACCTGAAGCTGATTGGCGCTCTGCTGGAGGATCAGGTTCAGCATGTTGAACTTTGCGAGAGCGGTCTGCAGGCCGTTGAGCGGGCGAAGCAGATGCAGTTTGACCTGATCATGATGGATATTCAGATGCCCGGCATGGACGGGATCCGCGCCTGCGAGCTGATCCGCCAGCTACCTCATCAGCAGCAAACCCCGGTGATCGCCGTGACAGCCCACGCGATGGCGGGTCAGAAAGAGAAGCTCTTAAGCGCCGGGATGAACGACTATCTGGCAAAACCGATTGAAGAAGAGAAGCTGCATAACCTGCTGCAGCGCTACAAACCCGGCCCGGCGGGAAGCAACTGGATTGCGCCTGCGGAGGCCGTCGAGGTCCAGATTAACGTCAATGCCACCCTCGACTGGCAGCTGGCGCTGCGTCAGGCGGCGGGCAAAAACGACCTGGCGCGGGAGATGCTGCAGATGCTGGTGGCCTTCCTGCCGGAGATCCGCAATAAGGTGGAAGAGCAGCTGGTGGGGGAAAATCCGGACGATCTGGTCGGGGCGATCCATAAGCTGCACGGCAGCTGCGGGTACAGCGGCGTGCCGCGTCTGAAGAACCTGTGTCATTTACTGGAGCAGCAGCTGCGTTCCGGGACGCCGGAAAGCGAGCTGGAACCGGAGTTTCTGGAGCTGCTGGATGAGATGGATAACGTGACGCGGGAAGCGATGAAGGTGCTGGGCTCATAGCAAAAGTATGCGCCCGGACGATCCCCTCTCCCCTTGCGGGAGAGGATTACGGTGAGGGGCTACCCCCCCATCCCCATCTTCAGCACCGCCGCAATATTTCTCGCCGCCATCCGCACGTTTTCTTCGGCGTCTTCCAGCGCCTCCTCCAGCGTGCAGACGGTGTAGATCACGCTGAATACCGCGTCGATGCCATGATCGTGCACCACGCCGACATCCGCCGTCAGGCTGCCCGCCAGGCCGATCACCGGTTTGTTGTGGCGTTTCGCGATCTTCGCCACCCCCACCGGGACTTTGCCATGAATAGTCTGGCTGTCGATCCGCCCTTCGCCGGTGATCACCAGATCGGCGTCGGCCACCAGGCTGTCGAGGTTAAGCGCATCGGTCACAATCTCAATGCCCTGACGCAGCTGCGCGCCGCAAAAAGCGTATAACGCCGCCCCCATGCCGCCTGCGGCACCGCCGCCGGCCAGGCCGAGCACGTCGACATCAAGGTCGCGGGCGATGATCCGGGCATACTGCGTCAGTGCCCCATCAAGCCGCGTCATCATCTCCGGCGTGGCCCCTTTTTGCGGGCCAAACACGGCGGTCGCGCCGTTTTCACCGGTCAGCGGGTTGGTAACGTCGCAGGCCACTTCAATCCGGCACCCCGCCAGCCGCTTATCCAGACCGCTGATATCGATACGGGCCAGCTTTTCCAGCTCGCCGCCGCCAGCGCCAATGGCGTTCCCCTGCTCGTCCAGCAGCTTCGCGCCCAGCGCCTGCACCATCCCGGCACCACCATCGTTGGTGGCGCTGCCGCCAATGCCGATGATGATATGTTTCACGCCCGCATCCAGCGCGTGGCGGATCAGCTCCCCGGTTCCCCAGGAGGTGGTTTTCAACGGATTGCGCTGGGCCGGAGGAACCAGCTCCAGACCGCTGGCCGCCGCCATCTCGATAAACGCGCTTTTGCCATCACCGGAGCGGCCATAAAAACCGTCAACATGCTCGCCGAGCGGCCCCGTTACCCGCACCTGAATAATGTCACCCCGGGTGGCGGCCACCATCGCTTCCACGGTGCCTTCACCGCCATCGGCGACCGGCAGCTTAACGTACTCTGCCGTGGGGAATATCTCGCAAAACCCCTGCTCGATCGCCGTCGCCACAGCCAGGGCACTCAGGCTCTCTTTATAGGAGTCCGGTGCGATAACTATTTTCATAAGCCGTCCTTACGCATGTTGACTACCATAAGCATACACCTGCCACGCAAGAGAAAATGCCGACTCCCGCAGGAACCGGCACCGGACTTAACGCACCATGCAAGGGCGTTTGTTGTTGAAGGTCCACTCCGGGATCAGGTACTGCATCGCCATCGCGTCGTCGCGCGCCCCCAGGCCGTGCTGGAGATACAGTTCGTGCGCCTTCATCACCTGATCCATATCCAGCTCAACGCCCAGACCCGGAGTGGTCGGCACCTGCACCATCCCGCCCTTAATTTCGAACGGCTGTTTGGTCAGGCGCTGGTTGCCCTCCTGCCAGATCCAGTGGGTGTCAATGGCGGTGATATTGCCCGGCGCAGCCGCGGCCACATGGGTGAACATCGCCAGCGAGATATCGAAGTGGTTATTGGAATGCGAGCCCCAGGTCAGGCCGAACTCGTGACACATCTGGGCCACGCGCACCGAGCCCTGCATAGTCCAGAAGTGCGGATCCGCCAGCGGAATGTCGACCGACTGCAGGGAGAGGGTATGGCCCATCTGACGCCAGTCGGTGGCGATCATGTTAGTGGCGGTTGGCAGACCGGTAGCGCGGCGGAACTCGGCCATCACTTCACGGCCTGAGAAGCCCTGCTCGGCCCCGCACGGATCTTCCGCGTACGCCAGCACGCCCTTCAGGCGCTTACCGATGCGGATCGCCTCTTCCAGCGACCAGGCCCCGTTGGGGTCGAGGGTAACGCGCGCCTGCGGGAAGCGTTTCGCCAGGGCGATAATGGATTCCGCCTCCTCTTCCCCGGCCAGCACGCCGCCTTTCAGTTTGAAGTCGTTAAAGCCGTATTTTTCGTAGGCCGCCTCCGCCAGACGCACCACCGCGTCCGGGGTCATCGCCTCTTCATGGCGCAGACGGTACCAGTCGCATTTTTCATCCGGCTGGCTCTGGTACGGCAGCGGGGTCAGCTTGCGGTTGCCGACGAAGAACAGATAACCCAGCATCTCGACTTCGCTGCGCTGCTGCCCGTCGCCCAGCAATGACGCCACGTTGACGCCCAGGTGCTGGCCCAGCAGGTCAAGCATCGCCGCTTCAATCCCGGTAACTACGTGAATGGTGGTGCGCAGGTCAAAGGTTTGCAGGCCGCGACCGGCCGCATCACGGTCGGCAAATTCATTTCGTACCGCATTAAGAATGTTTTTGTACGCGCCCAGGGTTTTACCCACCACCAGCGGGATCGCATCTTCCAGGGTTTTGCGGATCTTCTCGCCGCCCGGGATTTCACCCACGCCGGTATGGCCGGAGTTGTCTTTGATAATCACGATATTACGGGTGAAGAACGGGGCATGAGCCCCACTCAGGTTCATCAGCATGCTGTCATGACCGGCAACCGGAATAATCTGCATGGAAGTGACAACAGGCGTAGTAAATGTGCTCATAATTCAATCCTTTAATCAGTGGCGACCGAACGCCGGGCGTTTGCGGTCAAATGTCCAGCCGGGAATAAGATACTGCATCGGGCCTGCGTCGTTACGCGCGCCGCCGGGCAGTTTCTTATAGGCTTCATGGGCTTTGTGGATCTGATCCCAGTCGAGCTCCACGCCAAGCCCCGGTGCATCCGGTACGGCAATCTTGCCGTGTTTAATTTCCAGTGGATTTTTGGTCAGGCGCGCTTCGCCCTCCTGCCAGATCCAGTGGGTGTCGATAGCCGTTGGCGTACCCGGTGCGGCGGCACCGACGTGGGTAAACATCGCCAGCGAGATATCGAAATGGTTGTTGGAGTGGCAACCCCAGGTTAGACCCCAGTCGTCGCACAACTGTGCCACGCGTACCGCGCCGGAGAGGGTCCAGAAGTGCGGATCCGCCAGCGGGATGTCCACCGAGTTCAGCATCACCGCATGGCCCATCTCGCGCCAGTTAGTGGCAATCATATTGGTCGCTACCGGCAGACCGGTGGCGCGGCGGAACTCGGCCATCACCTCACGGCCCGAGAAGCCCTGCTCAGCGCCGCACGGATCTTCGGCATAGGTCAGAACATCGCCCAGCCCTTTGCACAAGGCGATAGCCTCATCCAGCAGCCAGGCCCCATTAGGGTCGACGGTAATACGCGCATCCGGGAAGCGTTTTTTCAGGGCGCGGGCACTGTCAATTTCCTGCTCACCCGGCAGCACGCCGCCTTTCAGTTTGAAATCCTTAAAGCCGTAGCGATCCTGGGCCGCTTCCGCCAGCCGCACCACCGCCTCGCTGGAGAGCGCCTCCTGATGACGCAGGTGATACCAGTCGTGGCTGCCCGGTGAACGCGCCAGATAGGGCAGATCGGTTTTGGTGCGATCGCCCAGGTAGAAGAGATAGCCCAGCACGGTGACCGCATCACGCTGCTTGCCCGGGCCGAGCAGTTCGCACACCGGCACGTTCAGCGCTTTGCCGAGCAGATCCAGCAGCGCCGCTTCCAGCGCCGCGACGGCATTGACCCGCAGTTCAAATGTCCAGGCCCCTTTGCCGAAGGTATCGAAATCGGCAGACTGGTTGCCCTTGTGGACGCGCTGGACCACTTTGTTCAGCCGCGCGACCTCCTGACCGACCACCTGGGGGATGGCATCCACCAGAGTCTGGTAGATCACCTCCCCGCCGGGGGCTTCCCCAACGCCGGTATTCCCGGCGTTATCGGTCAGCACCACGATGTTGCGGGTAAACCAGGCGTTGTGCGCGCCGCCGATGTTCAGCAGCATGCTGTCCTGACCGGCAACCGGGATCACCTTCATGTCGGTAACAACAGGACTCGATTGCATACTCATCATGAACGCTCCGCGACAGGTTTCAGTTCAATACGTTTGATATCACCCACCAGCACCAGGTAGCTCAGCACCGCCACCAGGGCGTGAATACCCACATAAATCAGCGCCCCGTTGAATGACCCGGTGGTGCCGACGATATAACCGATAGCAATCGGGGTGACGATCCCGGAGATGTTGCCGAACATATTGAACAAACCGCCGCTCAGGCCGCTGATCTCTTTCGGCGCAGTATCTGCCATCACCGCCCAGCCCAGCGCCCCGATACCTTTCCCGAAGAAGGCCATCGCCATGAAGCCGATAATCATCCACTCGGCGTCAACGTAGTTACACACCACCATCGACATGGAGAGCAGCATCCCCAGCACGATCGGCGTCTTACGGGCGATATTCAGGGAACCGGTACGACGCATCAGCCAGTCGGAAATCACCCCGCCCAGCACGCCGCCCACAAAGCCGCAGATCGCCGGAACCGAGGCCACAAACCCGGCTTTCAGGATCGACATGCCGCGGGCCTGCACCAGATAGACCGGGAACCAGGTGATAAAGAAGTAGGTTAAGGCGTTGATGCAGTACTGGCCGAGGTAGATGCCGACCATCATGCGGGAACCCACCAGCTGTTTAATCTGGCCCCACTTCTGGCTGAACGGCACTTTCTCTTTGCTTTTCGCCTGATCCATGTTGATCAGCGCACCGCCTGCGGCGATGTAGTCCAGCTCTTTCTGGTTTACGCCCGGATGCTGGTTCGGCTCATGGATCACCTTCAGCCAGACAAAGCTGATGACGATGCCCAGACCGCCCATAAAGAAGAACACGTGCGACCAGCCCACCTCGTGGGTCAGCCAGCCCATGATCGGGGCGAAGATCACGGTGGCAAAGTATTGCGCGGAGTTAAAAATGGATACCGCCGTTCCCCTCTCCTGCGCCGGGAACCAGGCTGCCACTATGCGGCTGTTACCCGGGAAGGAAGGTGCCTCTGCCAGCCCGACGAGGAAGCGCAGGGTGAAGAGCGCGACAATAATGCCAAAGCCGTTAAAGATATCGACGAAGCCCTGCAGCAGGGTAAACATCGACCAGATAAAGATGGACCAGAAGTAGACACGCTTTGAACCGAAGCGGTCAAGCAACCAACCGCCAGGGATTTGGCCAATAACATAGGCCCATGAAAATGCGGAGAAAACATAACCCATACCGACCGGATCCAGACCGATATCTTTTGCCATTTCCGAACCGGCAATCGACAGCGTGGCGCGGTCGCCATAGTTAAAGGATGTGACGATAAACAGCATCACCACTATCCAATAGCGAGCGTTGGTGCGCTTTTCAGCGCTGCTCGCCGCCTGGCTTAATGTACTCATTCTTGCACTCCTGAATCATAGCTTTTCCGCTACGTTCATTCTGAACAGCACAACCGGTAGGGTAATCAGAATGACGTGTATGTGTTTTGTGCAGTTCAAACGATGAGGTCTTTTGCCTTACTGACTGCATTTTTAATAACTGGCGGAAAAAGTATAAGGAAGGATCCAGGCCCCTCTCACCGTGCAACAACACAACATTGGCGGGAGGGTTTGAGGTTGTTTATGGCATAAGCCTAACTCAATGGAAGATAGTTCACGGAAACGTGGCTGAGAGAGAAAACAGCAGAAGAGAAAGAGCAGAGTGTGAATCAGGTCGCTTGACGCGGGGGATCGCCCTCCCGTGGCCGGGAGGGCAAGTATTTAGCCGAGAAGCGTGCCCCAGTGTTCGACCCAGGGGTTGGACTGGCTTTCCGGTTCTGGATGTTCAGAGGCATCAATCATCAGCATTTCACCCACGCGCTGCGCACTTTGCTCCTGCAACAGGGCATCGAACTGCTTGCCGCCACCGCAGAAATTGGCGTAGGTGCTGTCTCCCAGCGCGATGATGCCGTAGCGCATCTCCGGCTGATAACCGAGCTTATCTTTAATGCCCTGGAACAGCGGGACGATACTGTCCGGCAGATCGCCCTGCCCGGTTGTCGAGGTGACCACCAGCGCATACTGGCCCTGGTATTTTTCCCAGTCGGCCAGCTCGGGATCTTCATAGACCGTGGCTTTATGGCCCTGCCCGGCGAGAATTGCTTCGGCCTCTTCGGCCACCAGCAGCGAATTGCCGTACATGGTGCCGACAAAAATTCCGACTACAGCCATGGTTTACTCCCTCAATGAATGCAATTAACGTTCATCCTGAACGTTGGCGGGTGCAAACTCAACCCTTTCATTTTCGGGGAGTTGCCCACACCAGCCAAAGTGTGACAGCGCCTGCATCCACACCGGATCGAGGCCCGCGCGGATCGTCAGCGGCTCGCCGGTAAAGGGATGGACCAGGCTCAGCTGGCTGGCGTGCAGCATCAGACGGTTGCAGCCAAAGTGTTCGGCGGCGCTGCGGTTCTGTTTCAGATCGCCATGCTTGCTGTCACCGATGATCGGATGGCGCAGATGCGAAAGGTGACGACGCAGCTGGTGCTTACGCCCGGTTTTCGGCTCCAGCTCGACCAGGCTGTAGCGCGTGGTCGGGAACTTACCGGTGGCGACCGGCATTTCGGTGGTCGCCATGCCGCGATAGTCCGTCACCGCAGGCTGCGGCTCTTTGTCGTCCCGGGCGAATTTATCGGCGATTTTATCCAGCTCTTCAATCAGCGGATAGTCGAGCGTCGCGCTTTCGGTCAGCCAGCCCCGGACAATCGCGTGGTAGCGTTTCTGGATCTGATGCTGTTCGAACTGCTGGGAAAGACGGCGTCCGGCCTCGCTGGAGAGCCCCATCAGCAGCACGCCGGAGGTGGGTCTGTCGAGACGGTGGGCGGTAAAAACGTGTTGACCAATCTGGTCGCGCACCGTCTGCATTACCACTACTTTTTCATCGCGATCGAGCCAACTCCGGTGCACCAGCCAGCCGGAGGGTTTATTGACTGCCACCAGCCACTCATCCTGATAAAGGATCTCGATCATGCTTCATCGCCAAATAGCGTATCCAGCGCCAGCAATGCGGCCAGCACCGCCTCGCGTGACGGATGGGCCGCATCCAGCGCCATTTCATAATAGGGGGCGACGGCAAAGTTTTGCGGCAGCGGATGCCCGCCTTCAATCAGGGCATGCATGCGGGGAATGAGTACCCACTGCAGCCACTCAAACGGCTCCAGGGTATCCATGCAGAAAGGTTGTGTGCTCTCAAACGCGTCAGGCTGCGGCGCCGTCTCCTGCCACAGTTGATGATCGCGCAATAAAGCTTCGATGGCGTGCAGCTGCGCGCGCACGTGGTCGTGATGCGTCATGAAAACCTCAACTGAAAATCTGAACGGCGCGCAGCATAGCAAAGACCACGCAGAAATAAAAAAAGGGAGCACTGTAAAAACAGTGCTCCCGGTTCGTTTCGCAGCAATCCAGCTACTTTTAGTGCTCCCTGCTCATCCGTGACAACTTTTCCTCTGACCCGAAAGTCTGGTCGTTCCTCGACCGCTGCATCCTGCGCACATCATCCTGATGTGACTGTTTCATCCTGAAACGTCCTGGCCTTCCTGACCCACCGGACGTCCTTACCGGCTCTCATTCTCCTTCCTGGAGGTGTCCTTCACGCATCCTGCGTTATCCTTTCGCTTCGTCCTGAAGCCTTCCTTGAAACGCCTTCCTGACGTGTCCTGTTAAGAAACGCCATCATCCTGATGTTCGTTTCTCGTGTCGGCTTCCTGTCGACGAACATAGGATCCTCTATTCCGCTTCGTCTTACAAGGCACCCTGTAAGCCAAATTAAAGAGATGTTACATCATATTACTAAGGGTTAAGTTATTAACTCACTGATTAGCCATTAATTTTTGGCGAGAATAATAGAGTAAGCATATCGGTAATTACGGTGATCTCTTACAACCTTTGTAAGAGATCTCTCACACGCGCAGTAGTATCCAGGATTACACGACGGGATGAAGAGAGTTGAGGAAATCCGTAAGAGAAGCGGAGAGTATCTGGCGTTTCTGGGTGCCTAGCGTCTCTTTTACCACGTTCCCCGAGAGGTTGCAGACAGAGATAATATCCATTTCACTGTCGAGCGTGGCGATAAACAGCGTTGGCGATAACTTCAGGCGCTTCTGGGTGACCAGATGCCCAATCAGGTTCTCCTGCACGCGCAGCAGATCCTCTTCGCTCCAGGTTTGCAGCAGAGTCAGCGTCTCGTTATCAAAGCGAGCGCACATATCCCCGGCGAACTGTGTGGTATAGAACGCGTGGACCGGAGGTTGTACCACAATATCCATGGCACGTTCAATCGCGTTTACATTCTGCTCCGCGGTAAATGGCTGGGGCTGCCAGGTCACGGTATCCCTGGAAGAGGTAATAATACAGGGCGACGGGACGCCATACAGCGCCTCACTTTGAGGCCATGACCCTTTCTGATCATGCCAGGCGTCACAGTAACGCGCCGTAAACGCGGTTAAGGCAGCAGCAGTCTCTTTATCCACCGGTTTCTCTCTTCATATAAGCCAGGATACACTCAGCCGCATAGTTTACCTTTAAAGTGACAACGAAACATGTCTTACGAAAATCATGATGCCTTATCGGGTTTAACCCTGGGCAAAAGCACCGCCTACCGCGACATCTACGACGCCAGCCTGTTACAGGGCGTGCCGCGCAGTCTCAACCGCGATCCGCTGGGGCTGAAAGCCGATAGCCTGCCCTTCCACGGCGGCGATATCTGGACGCTGTATGAGCTCTCCTGGCTTAACGCCCGCGGTTTACCGCAGGTGGCGGTAGGTCACGTTGAGCTGGATTACACCAGCGTCAACCTGGTGGAGTCCAAAAGCTTTAAGCTCTACCTCAACAGCTTCAACCAGACCCGCTTTGACAGCTGGGAAGCGGTGCAGCGCACGCTGGAACGCGACTTAAGCGCCTGCGCACAGGGAAAAGTGACCGTTGCCCTCTACCGCATTGACGAACTGGAAGGTCAGCCGATCGCCCACTTCCACGGCACCTGTATTGACGAGCAGGACATTGAGATCGACAACTACCAGTTTGATACCGCCTGGCTGGAAAACGCCGCCAGCGGCAAGGTAGTGGAAGAGACCCTGGTCAGCCACCTGCTGAAATCCAACTGCCTGATCACCCATCAGCCTGACTGGGGTTCAGTACAGATCCAGTATCGCGGCGCTAAAATCGATCGCGAGAAGCTGCTGCGCTACCTGGTCTCCTTCCGCAACCACAACGAGTTCCATGAGCAGTGCGTGGAGCGCATCTTCAACGACATTCTCCATTTCTGCCAGCCAGAGACGCTGAGCGTCTACGCCCGCTATACCCGCCGCGGCGGTCTGGATATCAATCCGTGGCGCAGCAACAGCGATTTTGTGCCGGCGATCGGTCGTTTAGTCCGTCAGTAAGATAAATAAATTCACAATATGCGCGGTCCGTTCCGCGCTTTGGGTTGTGAAAGGTCATAAGCCAGGGCTATTGTAATCAGCAGGGAAAGACGATAAACGTCCCGTAAGGAGCTCACTTGATTACACATATTAGCCCGCTTGGCTCAATGGACATGTTGTCGCAGCTGGAAGTGGACATGCTCAAGAGCACGGCCAGCAGCGATCTTTATCAACTGTTTCGCAACTGTTCACTTGCCGTTCTGAACTCCGGTAGCCTCACCGACAACAGCAAAGAGCTGCTGTCCCGCTTTGAAAGCTTTGATATTAACGTTCTGCGCCGCGAACGTGGCGTGAAGCTGGAGCTGATTAACCCACCGGAAGACGCCTTTGTTGACGGGCGCATTATTCGTGCCCTGCAGGCCAACCTGTTTGCCGTGCTGCGCGATATTCTGTTTGTGAACGGCCAGATCAGTAACGCCGGTCGTTTTCAGCATCTGAACCTGGAAAGCTCGGCCCATATCACCAACCTGGTGTTCTCTATTCTGCGTAACGCCCGCGCCCTGCACGTGGGCGAAGCCCCGAGCATGGTAGTGTGCTGGGGCGGTCACTCCATTAACGAAACCGAATACCTCTACGCCCGTCGCGTGGGCACCCAGTTGGGGCTGCGCGAGCTGAACATCTGCACCGGCTGTGGTCCGGGCGCGATGGAAGCGCCAATGAAGGGTGCAGCGGTGGGTCATGCCCAGCAGCGCTACAAAGAGGGCCGTTTCATCGGCATGACCGAGCCGTCGATCATCGCCGCTGAGCCGCCGAATCCGCTGGTCAACGAACTGATCATCATGCCGGATATTGAGAAACGTCTTGAGGCCTTTGTCCGTATCGCGCACGGGATCATCATTTTCCCGGGGGGCGTGGGTACCGCCGAGGAGCTGCTCTATCTGCTGGGCATTCTGATGCATCCGGCCAACCAGGATCAGGTCCTGCCGCTGATCCTGACCGGTCCGAAAGAGAGCGCAGACTACTTCCGCGTGCTGGATGAGTTCATCGTGCATACCCTGGGCGAGGCGGCCCGCCGTCACTATCGCATCATCATTGATGATGCCGCAGAGGTGGCGCGGCTGATGAAAAAGGCCATGCCGCTGGTGAAAGAGAACCGCCGCGATACCGGAGATGCCTACAGCTTTAACTGGTCGATCCGTATTTCTCCGGATCTGCAGATCCCGTTTGAGCCGTCGCACGAAAACATGGCCAACCTGAAACTGTATCCCGATCAGCCGGTTGAAGTGCTGGCCGCCGATCTGCGTCGCGCCTTCTCGGGCATCGTTGCCGGTAACGTGAAAGAGGTGGGTATCCAGGCCATTGAAGAGTTCGGCCCCTACAAAATTCATGGCGACCGCGACATGATGCGCCGCATGGACGATCTGCTGCAGGGCTTCGTCGCCCAGCACCGTATGAAACTTCCCGGCTCTGCCTACATCCCCTGCTACGAGATTTCTGCCTGACGTCCTGCCCGGCACGCATGCCGGGCATCCCCTCCCGCCGGGAATGGCCTTTCGCCTCCCGGCTTTTTTATTGCCTTCAGTGACATGGCCTCTTTTGCACTATTACCATTACTTATCTTTTTGCTATTTCATAACACAACGCAAACGATTACGTAGTTTTGCAGAGCGTGATTTATTAGCCACAAACGCCATAAAGCACGAAAAAATCCTCTAAACCGACACTTTTACAGCGTATGACTCCTATCTTTCCGGGGGATCTATCTCGCCACATATCGTTAATGGTAGCCTTCGCGCCCAGAAATTCGTCGTGGTGTTTTCTTAGCAGACAAATGGTCTAAAGATACCCACATCATAAGTGGATTATCGCATTTGAGATCGGGATCACTGATAGATCCATTACTAAAATGTATCTTTCCGCCCGCCGATAGTTACGGAGAAAAATTATATAAAAACCGTCGCTGAGCGAATTTCATATTACGATTAGCCCTTTTTGCATCGAATTTGACCAGAAACCTGACATTAGCTACTTCCTGGAGACACAATGGAAACCACTCAAACCAGCACCGTTGCTTCGCTTGAAACCCGAAGTGGATGGCGTAAAACAGATACCATGTGGATGCTTGGCCTTTACGGCACAGCAATCGGCGCTGGTGTTCTTTTCCTTCCGATTAACGCAGGTGTGGGCGGCTTAATCCCGCTGATCATCATGGCGATCATCGCCTTCCCGATGACCTACTTTGCACACCGCGGCCTGACCCGTTTTGTGCTCTCTGGTAAAAACCCGGGCGAAGACATCACCGAAGTAGTGGAAGAGCATTTCGGTATTGGCGCAGGTAAGCTGATTACCCTGCTCTACTTCTTTGCCATTTACCCAATCCTGTTAGTTTATAGCGTGGCTATCACCAACACCGTGGACAGCTTCATGACCCATCAGCTGGGCATGACCCCACCGCCACGCGCCATTCTGTCGCTGATCCTGATCGTCGGCATGATGACTATCGTGCGCTTCGGTGAGCAGATGATTGTGAAGGCGATGAGCGTGCTGGTGTTCCCGTTCGTTATCGCTCTGATGGTGCTGGCCTGCTACCTGATCCCACAGTGGAACGGCGCGGCGCTGGAAACGCTGTCCCTGAGCAGCGCGTCTGCCACTGGCAACGGCCTGTGGATGACCCTGTGGCTGGCAATCCCGGTCATGGTCTTCTCCTTCAACCACTCCCCGATCATCTCCTCCTTCGCAGTAGCGAAGCGTGAAGAGTACGGTCAGGGTGCCGAGAAAAAGTGTTCCAGCATTCTGGCTCGCGCTCACGTGATGATGGTTATCACCGTTATGTTCTTCGTCTTCAGCTGCGTACTGAGCCTCTCCCCGGCGGATCTGGCAGCAGCGAAAGCGCAGAACATATCGATTCTCTCCTACCTGGCAAACCACTTTAACGCACCGGTTATTGCCTGGATGGCGCCAATCATCGCCATTATCGCCATTACCAAATCCTTCCTCGGCCACTACCTGGGCGCACGTGAAGGCTTTAACGGCATGGTGATTAAATCTCTGCGCGGTAAAGGCAAGAGCATTGAAATCAACAAGCTGAACAAAATCACTGCACTGTTCATGCTGCTGACCACTTGGGCGGTTGCTACCCTGAACCCGAGCATCCTCGGGATGATCGAAACCCTCGGCGGCCCGGTTATCGCGATGATCCTGTTCCTGATGCCGATGTACGCGATTCAGAAAGTGCCAGCGATGCGTAAATACAGCGGCCAGATCAGCAACGTCTTCGTTGTGATTATGGGTCTGATTGCAATCTCCGCTATCTTCTTCTCGCTGTTCGCTTAATTCCTCCCGCGCCGTCTTCGGACGGCGCACTCTTCTCCCAAGACGTAAAGCAACGGACGCATCATGATTAGCGTTTTCGATATTTTCAAAATTGGTATTGGTCCATCCAGCTCGCACACCGTCGGGCCGATGAAAGCCGGTAAACAGTTCACGGACGATCTTATTGCACGCGGAATGCTGCACGACACGACCCGCGTGGTGGTGGATGTTTACGGCTCCCTGTCGCTGACCGGCAAAGGTCACCATACCGATATCGCCATTATTATGGGCCTGGCGGGCAACCTGCCGGATAGCGTTGATATTGACGCCATCCCGGGCTTTATCCAGGACGTTAACACCCACAGCCGCTTGCTGCTGGCGAAGGGTGAGCACGAAGTTGAGTTCCCGGTTGATCGCTGCATGAATTTCCATGCCGACAACCTGTCGCTGCACGAGAACGGCATGCGCATCACCGCGCTGGCAGGCGACAAGGTGATTTACAGCCAAACTTACTACTCCATCGGCGGCGGCTTTATCGTCGACGAAGACCATTTTGGTCAGAGCGACAGCGCGCCTGTGGCGGTCCCTTATCCGTATAAATCGGCGGCCGATCTCCAGCGCCATTGCCAGGAAAGTGGTCTGTCACTCTCCGGCCTGATGATGCAAAACGAACTGGCGTTGCACAGCAAAGCCGAGCTGGAACAGCACTTTGCCAACGTCTGGGAAGTGATGCGCGGCGGTATTGAACGCGGTATCACTACCGAGGGCGTGCTGCCGGGCAAACTGCGCGTTCCGCGCCGTGCTGCCGCCCTGCGCCGCATGCTGGTGAGTAGCGACAAAACCACCAGCGATCCGATGGCGGTGGTGGACTGGATTAACATGTTCGCGCTGGCGGTGAATGAAGAGAACGCCGCAGGCGGTCGTGTGGTCACTGCGCCAACCAACGGTGCCTGCGGTATCGTTCCGGCGGTGCTGGCCTATTACGACAAGTTCATTCGTGAAGTGAATGCAAACTCGCTGGCCCGCTACCTGCTGGTCACCAGCGCGATTGGCTCGCTGTACAAGATGAACGCCTCTATTTCCGGCGCGGAAGTGGGCTGCCAGGGCGAAGTGGGCGTCGCCTGCTCCATGGCGGCGGCGGGTCTGGCGGAGCTGCTGGGCGGTAGCCCGGCGCAGGTCTGCATTGCCGCAGAGATCGGGATGGAGCATAACCTCGGTCTGACCTGCGATCCGGTAGCCGGTCAGGTACAGGTGCCGTGCATCGAGCGTAACGCGATTGCCTCCGTGAAGGCGGTCAACGCCGCGCGTATGGCGCTGCGCCGTACCAGCGAGCCGCGCGTCTGCCTGGATAAAGTGATTGAAACCATGTATGAGACCGGGAAAGACATGAACGCCAAATACCGCGAAACCTCCCGCGGTGGTCTGGCGATGAAGATTGTCACCTGCGACTAAGTCCAAAAAGGAGCCTCGTTTTGCGAGGCTCCTTCCCGAACGCCCCGCCACACGTAGTTTCCCCCCGCCGACAGTGTTACCCTTATTTGACTGAACAGAAGGGAGAAAATCTGTGGCCGTTCATTTGCTTATTGTCGACGCGCTGAACCTCATCCGGCGCATCCACGCGGTTCAGGGCACGCCCTGCAAGGACACCTGCCTGCATGCGCTGGAGCAGCTTATTCGCCACAGCCAGCCCAGCCATGTGGTCGCCGTGTTTGACGATGAAGCCCGTAACAGCGGCTGGCGACATCAGCGCCTTCCGGATTACAAAGCCGGGCGCGCGCCCATGCCGGACGATCTGCATGCCGAAATGCCGGCGTTCCGCGCCGCCTTTGAGCAGCGTGGGGTGCCCTGCTGGGGCGCACAGGGTAACGAAGCTGACGATCTGGCCGCCACCCTGGCGGTAAAAGTGGCCAGCGCCGGTCATCAGGCTACGATTGTCTCCACCGACAAAGGCTACTGTCAGCTGCTTTCCCCCACCATCCGCATTCGCGACTATTTCCAGAAACGCTGGCTCGACGCCCCCTTTATCGCCAGTGAGTTTGGCGTCTCGCCCCAGCAGCTGCCGGATTACTGGGGGCTGGCCGGGATCAGCAGCTCTAAAGTTCCGGGCGTCGCCGGAATTGGCCCGAAAAGCGCGGCTCAGCTGCTGACCGATTTTCAGGATCTGGAGGGGATTTACGCCCGTCTGGACGCGGTGCCAGAGAAGTGGCGCAAAAAGCTGGAGGCACACAAAGAGATGGCCTTTATCTGCCGGGACGTGGCGCGGTTGCAGACGGATTTACAGTTAGACGGGAATTTGCAGCAGTTACGGTTAGAACGAGGGTGAGTTCATGCCCGGTAAGCGAAGCGCCACCGGGCGTTACAAAGGTTATCTCTCGTCGCGACGTCCACCCACGGCAGCCCACCAGCGGCGGATATGCACGGTGACTTCTTCGCGATCGTGGTACAGCTGGCGCGCCTGGATCACCACGTTAATACCGTGCTCATCCATCTGCTCCTGAATGTAGGCCAGGTTCTGCGAGACCTCCTCATAGCGCTTTTTCATGGGCAGCTTGAGGTTAAAAATAGTTTCACGGCACCAGCCGTTGACCAGCCAGGAGGCCATCAGCGCCGCTACTTTCGCCGGCTTCTCTACCATGTCGCACACCATCCAGGAGATGTTGTTGCGGGTTGGGCGATAGCGGAAACCGTCTTCACGCAGCCAGGTCACCTGCCCGGTATCCATCAGGCTTTGCGCCATCGGGCCGTTGTCGACAGAGGCAACCCACATGTTGCGCTTCACCAGCTGATAGGTCCAGCCGCCCGGACAAGCTCCGAGATCGACCGCGTACATGCCGTTTGCCAGGCGTTCGTCCCACTCATCAGCAGGAATAAAGACGTGAAACGCCTCTTCCAGCTTCAGCGTTGAACGGCTCGGGGCATCAGCCGGGAACCGCAGACGGGGGATGCCCATAAAGAACGGTGAGTTATTGGTGGTATACGAATACCCGGCATAACAGCAGCCTGGCGCGATAAAGAAGATATGCACCACGGGGCGTTTTGGGGTCTCGTAATTGGTCAGCACGCCCGCCTCACGCAGTGCTGCGCGCAGCGGCACGGTGAACTTACGGCAGAACTTCATCAATTCTTTGCTTTCGTTGGTATCGGCGACTTCAACGCGCAGGTCGCCCCCCTTCTCCACCACGCCCTGCAGCATGCCAACAATCGGCGAAATGCGATCTTCAGGCGGCAGATCTTTCAGGAGTTCACCCGCAACAAACATCTGACGGGCAAAAATCAGCGAACTGAACGGCAGGTCGCGGACCAGTTTTTCCGCGTCATCGGCCTGATAGCACTCGAAAATGACATAGCCCGCATTCTCTTTCACGCGGGCAAAACCAAACACTTCGCGCTTCGCGGCTTTATCAGTGATCTCCGCGGCACACTCTTTTTCAAAGCCCGGGCGACAATATAAGACAACTTTATTCATGAACAACGCCCTTGCGTTTCAGACGGAACGAACCGATTAACATTAAAACCCACCCGACGAGGAAGCTGACGCCGCCCACCGGGGTAACAAACGCCCACAGGCGTAAATGCGACAGCGCAAGGCAGTACAGGCTACCGCTGAAGAGCACGGTACCCAGCGCCATAAATACGCTGCTCCAGTAAAACCAGATACTGATCCGGCGCTGCATCGCCACGGCTAATCCGAAGATCGCCAGGGTATGAAACGCCTGATATTCCAGACCCGTTTGGATCCAGCCCATCTCCACCACACCCAGGGATTTGCGTAAGACGTGTGCGCCAAAAGCGCCCAGGGCAACAAAAATAAAGCCACTCACCGCGGCAAAAATCAGCATAAATCGGCTGGTCATGTTTCTGTCCTGAAGTTATGCGCGTCCTGCGCGCAAAAGAAAATGTTACTCGTACCTGAAGCGGAATTTTTCTTGCTCGTTGGCCGCCTTTGCCAGGATCCACTGGCGAAACGCGGCTATTTTACCCAGTTCTGCCTGACTGTCATGACAAACCAGATAAAAAGCGTTCTTGCTGACCAGAACATCATTAAAGGGGCAGACCAGGCGGCCGGCCTCAATTTCGGACTGTGCCATGACGTTGTTAGCCAACGCCACGCCCTGTCCGTGGATGGCAGCCTGTAACACCATCGCACTGTGGCTGAAGATGGGGCCCTGCTGCACGTTTATATGGTTAAGACCAAGCTGGCGGGTATAAGTTTGCCAGTCGCGGCGAGAAGCATCATGTAAAAGCGTATGCTGTGCCAGATTTTCTGGCGCTTTTAGCGCTTTTTCGCCTGTTAAGAGTAGTGGCGAGCAGACCGGCAGCAAATACTCTGCGTACAATTTTTCAACACGCAGGCCCGGCCAGTTGCCGCGGCCATAAAAAATGGCCACGTCAACGTCGTCAGCCAGCTTGTCTTCCTGACGGTCGACGGCCTGGATTCGGACATCGATTCCCGGATAAGCTGAGTTAAAGCTTGAGAGTCTCGGCACCAGCCACTGAATGGCAAAACTGGGTAATAAACTGACCGTCAGCGCGCCTTTGGCACTCCGCGCCTGTAACTTACGCGTCGCCTCCGTCAGCTGGGAAAATATCTCTTTAATATCCTGAAAATAGCTCTGCCCCTCTTCCGTCAGAAGCAGGGAACGGTTGCGGCGGCGGAACAGCTTGAGGCCCAGAAAATCCTCGAGGGACTTGATTTGATGACTTACTGCGGCCTGAGTCACAAAAAGCTCATCGGCCGCGCGCGTGAAACTTAAATGGCGGGCGGCAGCATCAAATACACGTAATGCATTAAGGGGTGGTAATCGCTTGGACATGGTTATCTGGCTTAGATGTTAACGGCTTTTAACAAACAGGAAACAACGTTTAACCTATTAGTTTTTTTTATCTGAGCCATTATAAATTGTCCGTTGAGGAACTACCAGCAAATACCTATAGTGGCGGCACTTCCTGAGCCGGAACGAAAAGCTTTTTTTGGAATGCGTGTTCTGAAGGGCTTTTGGCTTACGGTTGTGATGTTGTGTTGTTGTGTTTGCAATTGGTCTGCGATTCAGACCTCGGTAGCGACGCTACCAATTTTTCACTTCCTGTACATTTACCCTGTCTGTCCATAGTGATTAATGTAGCACCGCCCAATTGCGGTGCTTTTTTTTGTCTGTAATTCCCTTAGTGATCCAGTTCAACCATCTCTTTCACATCACTGCGGTTGATCTGCTGTTTGTTCCCGTTCGCATCCTTATACGAGATCATACCGGTGTCATTATCGGTTTGCGGCTTACCTTCCGAGACGATAGAGCGGCCATCGTTGGTATGCATAACGTAGTTATTACCGGAACAGGCGCTCAGGGCAAAAGTAAGCATACAGGCAGAAACAATTGCGACAGTCTTTTTCATCTTTTATCTCCTTTAGCAATTAATGCTATCTAAACCATGTTTCAGAACAGGCTAAAACATCTTCCTGACACACTTTCAGCATAACCTGCTTCGTCTGTTACGCCAGGATAAACAGACAAATCCGATAGAGATCAACCTTCTTGCCCTGCCGCTGAATTTGCGCGACGATCTATTCATGATGAAGAGGAATTCAATGAACGCATTCAGCCCTGCCCATTTTCGTGCGCAGTTTCCGGCGCTGGCCGATGCCGGTGTCTATCTTGATAGCGCCGCCACAGCCCTCAAGCCTCAGGCGGTGATAGAGGCCACGCACCAGTTTTACAGCCTGAGCGCAGGCAATGTGCATCGCAGCCAGTACGCCGAAGCACAACGCCTTACCGCCCGCTACGAAGCGGCCCGCGATCAGGTCGCGAAGCTGCTCAATGCCGAAAGCGGTAAAAACATTGTCTGGACACGGGGCACCACAGAAGCTATCAACATGGTGGCGCAGTGCTACGCCCGCCCACGCCTGCAGCCGGGCGATGAGATCATCGTCAGCGAGGCAGAGCATCACGCCAATCTGGTGCCCTGGCTGATGGTGGCTGAACAGACCGGCGCGCGGGTGGTGAAGTTACCCCTTGGCGCCGATCTGTTAGCGGATGTTGCCCGCTTGCCTGAATTTATCACCCCGCGCAGCCGCATTCTCGCGCTGGGACAGATGTCCAACGTTACCGGCGGCTGTCCGGATCTGGCCCGCGCCATTCAACTCGCCCACGCCAGCGGCATGGTGGTGATGGTCGATGGCGCGCAGGGGGTGGTGCATTTCCCGGCAGACGTACAGCAGCTGGACATCGACTTCTACGCCTTCTCCGGACATAAGCTGTACGGGCCGACCGGGATCGGCGCGCTGTACGGCAAAGCGGAACTGCTGGAAGAGATGACCCCGTGGCTCGGCGGCGGAAAGATGATCACCGAGGTGAGCTTCGACGGCTTCAAAACCCAGGCGGTGCCGTATCGTCTGGAGGCCGGAACGCCCAACGTCGCCGGGGTGATTGGCCTGAGCGCGGCGCTGGAGTGGCTGGCGGAGATTGACCTGCAGCAGGCGGAGAGCTGGAGCCGCGGGCTGGCAACGCTGGCCGAAGAAGCATTGAAAAAGCGCCCCGGTTTTCGCTCCTTCCGCGTCCAGGATTCGAGCCTGCTGGCGTTTGATTTTGCCGGGGTGCACCACAGCGACATGGTGACGCTGCTGGCCGGATACGGCATTGCCCTGCGCGCCGGTCAACATTGCGCCCAACCGCTACTGGCGGCGCTGGGCGTCAACGGCACCCTGCGCGTCTCCTTTGCTCCCTATAACACCCAAAGCGACGTCGAGGCGCTGGTTGCCGCCGTCGATCGCGCCCTTGCCCTACTGGTGGATGAATGACAAGCCCAACCCTCGCCGGACATCCCTTCGGCACCGTCATCACGGAAGAGACGTTAAAACAGACCTTCGCCCCGCTGACCCAGTGGGAAGACAAGTATCGCCAGCTGATCCTGCTGGGCAAACAGCTACCCGCGCTGTCGGACGAGCTGAAAGCACAGGCGAAGGAGATCGCCGGCTGTGAGAACCGCGTCTGGCTTGGGGTCACACCCGTTGGGGACAAGCTGCACTTTTATGGCGACAGCGAAGGCCGGATTGTACGCGGGTTGCTGGCGGTACTACTGACGACGATAGAGGGGAAAAGCGCCGCGCAGATCCTTGCTGAGAGCCCGCTGGCGCTGTTTGATACGCTGGGGTTACGCGGTCAGCTGAGCGCCTCGCGCAGCCAGGGGCTGACTGCGCTGAGTGAGGCAGTGCTGGAGGCGG
This sequence comes from Leclercia sp. AS011, assembly GCF_037152535.1. Lineage (NCBI taxonomy): Bacteria > Pseudomonadati > Pseudomonadota > Gammaproteobacteria > Enterobacterales > Enterobacteriaceae > Leclercia > Leclercia sp. AS011. The sequence continues at coordinate 130,712 of NZ_JBBCMA010000003.1, read as the reverse complement.
CGCGTCAGGCCTGACGTTCCGCCTTCGCCATCATCTTTTTCAGGGCATGAGACACGGCGATAAAACCAAAGGTGGCGGTCACCATGGTGGCCGCGCCAAACCCGGAGGCGCAGTCCATCCGTTTTGGCCCTTCGGCGGTGCTCTTCATGGCGCAGACTGAGCCGTCCTTCTGCGGATAGACCAGCGCTTCCGTGGAGAACACGCAGTCGATGCCCAGCTTACCCTTACTGTTTTTCACCACCCCAAAATCGCTTTTCAGGCGCTCGCGCAGCTTGGCCGCCAGCGGATCCTGGATAGTTTTCGCCAGGTCGGTCACCTGGATCTGCGTCGGGTCGATCTGCCCGCCCGCCCCGCCGGTGGTCACCAGCGGCACTTTATTGCGACGACACCAGGCGATCAGCGCCGCTTTCGGGCGCACGCTGTCGATGGCGTCAATCACGTAGCTGTAACCGGCTCCCATGTACTGGGCGACGTTATCAGCCGTCACGAAATCATCAATCACGGTGACGCGGCATTCCGGGTTAATCTGGCGGATCCTTTCCGCCATCACCTCGGATTTTGCCAGCCCGACGCTGTCGCGCAGGGCGTGGATCTGCCGGTTGGTATTGGTAACGCAGACATCATCCATGTCGATAAGCGTAATGGCGCCGATCCCGGTTCGTGCCAGCGCTTCCGCCGCCCATGAGCCGACGCCGCCAATCCCGACCACGCAGACGTGCGCCCCGGCGAACAGTTGCAGGGCTTTTTCACCATATAAACGCGCGGTGCCACCAAAACGCTGGCGCCAGGCTTCGCTCATTACCACAGACATAGGACCTCAGATGTAAAAAGGGTGAGAGTTGCCCCTCACCCCGGAAAACATGACGCAATATTACCACACTCAGCCGCTAAACACGTTGCCCGCGCCTGCTGCGGTTTTCAGCACCCACACGCGTCCGTAGTGGTTATACCAGCCTGCACGGTGACCGGCATCCGGGCCAATTCCCTGATAGATGTCGAAGTGCTGGCCTTTAATGGCCCCGCCCACGTCCAGCGCCACCATCAGGCGCAGTTCATACTGCCCGGAGAATTTGCCGTTTTGATCCAGCGTCGGCACTTCTGCCAGCAGCGTGGTACCCGGCGGGATCACCGTCTTGTCAGAGGCGACCGATGCGCGGCCAATCAACGGTACCGCGCTCGCGCCTTTCACCGGCGCAAAGTTTTGCGGCTTAAAGAAGACAAAGGACGGGTTCTGCTCGAGCAGTTCACGCACTTCATATTCGCTGTGCTTCTCGCCCCACTCGCGGATCGCCTGCATCGACATATCTTCGCGCTTCACTTCCCCGCGATCGATCAGCACCTTACCGATGCTGCGATAAGCATGGCCGTTCTTGCCGGAGTAGCTGAAGAAGTTAAGCGGGCTGCCGTCGCCAAAATCGATATAACCGCTGCCCTGCACGTCCATGATGAAGTTATCCATCAGCGAGTTGCTGTAGGCCAGGATGTAGCTGTCGCTCAGCGCACCGGCGTAGATCTCAGCGCGGGACGGCAGGCGGCCACGTTTTGGCGGCATGCGGTAGATTGGGTATTTGAACTCACCCTGTGCGGTATGGCGCGCCTGCACCACCGGGGTGTAGTAGCCGGTAAACTGGACGTTACCGTAGTTGTCGGTGCCTTCCATCTGCCAGGCGTCGATGCCGAACTGGCGCATGGTGCGGGTATCGCCCCCGGCGCGTAACCAGTCCTGCACGGCGTTGTAGACGCTGTTCTGCGAGCCATACAGCCGCGGCGATGCGGTACGGATCTGGCTCACCTGTTCGGCGAAGTCGCCACCATTGATGGGCGCGCCCACGGCGTCAGGTTGATTCACTAAAGAGAAAGGCTGGGTCAGTTTCCCGTCTTTATATTGCTGACCGCGATCGGTCGGTTTGGAGGAGCAGGCAGCCAGAATAGCTACCATCGCGCCCGTCATCAGATACTTCGCCCAACGTCCTTTCATTATATCTCGTCTTTAAGTTGCCCGATTCTGCGCAATGAAGATAACAAACCGGCAAGGGTATTGAAATGCGATTACCTCCCCTCACGCAAATTTTGCGCAAAAAACAGTCGAACTGTCGGCGGAGCGTACAAACAACACCTAATTTGGTGATTTTTACGAAAAAGGGTTGCAACAAAAAGTCAGCAGAGTATAGTGCGCTTCCACGGACGCGGGGTGGAGCAGCCTGGTAGCTCGTCGGGCTCATAACCCGAAGGTCGTCGGTTCAAATCCGGCCCCCGCAACCAATTAAAATTTGATGAAGTATCTTCTACGACTGTAGAAGTTTTCGCAAAGTAGTTCGAATCACAGCAAGGCGGCGACGCAGTGAATCCTTAGGAGCTTACTCCAGTAAGTGACTGAGGTGAACGAGGAAAGCCAACGCAGATGTGGTTTGAAATACGAAGCGAAAAGACGGACGCGGGGTGGAGCAGCCTGGTAGCTCGTCGGGCTCATAACCCGAAGGTCGTCGGTTCAAATCCGGCCCCCGCAACCAATCAAATTTAAAGAAGTAAGATTCTACAAAGTAGAATGACGGACGCGGGGTGGAGCAGCCTGGTAGCTCGTCGGGCTCATAACCCGAAGGTCGTCGGTTCAAATCCGGCCCCCGCAACCAACACTTCTGAAAACAATAAACACCCTTCCGGGTGTTTTTTTGTATCTGCAGTTTGTCATTTTGCCGGGCGTAAACCCGGCCATCCTGATTATCCGCGTCTCGCCAGCGTTGCCCCGTCCGAGAAATAGGCCTTAATCCCCGCCAGTATCGACTCCGCCACTTCCTGCTGGAAGGCAGCCGTCTTGAGCTTGCGCTCCTCTTCCACGTTACTGATAAACGCGGTCTCCACCAGAATCGACGGGATATCCGGCGCTTTCAGCACCGCAAACCCGGCCTGCTCGACGCTGTTTTTATGCAGCTTATTAACCCTACCCAGTCGACCCAGTACGGCTTTACCAAACTTCAGACTGTCGGTGATGGTCAGCGACTGCACCATATCAAACAGGGTGTGGTCGACGTAGCGATCCCCGCTCTTACTGACGCCGCCGATCAGGTCAGAGGCGTTTTGCGAATCTGCCAGCAGTTTTGCCGCGGTACTGGTCGCCCCTTTAGTCGAAAGGGCAAACACCGAGGATCCGCTGGGCTGACGGCTGGTAAAGGCATCCGCATGAATCGAAATAAACAGATCCGCGCGCTGCTTTTGCGCTTTCGCCACGCGCACCTTCAGCGGAATAAAGACGTCTTCATTACGCGTCATATAGGCGCGCATGTTGCCTTCTCTGTCGATCAACGCTTTCAGGCGACGGGCGATCTGCAGCACCACGTCTTTTTCCCGCGTGCGGTATTTGCCCACCGCGCCGGAGTCCTCCCCGCCGTGGCCCGGATCGAGCATGATCACAATCGGGCGATCGCGCCCGGCCTTGCCCGGCTGCGGACCACTCTGGGCAGGCGGAACCTGCTTCTCGAGATCGCCTTTGTTGTAATCTTCCAGCAACGCCAGCAACGGATCCTGAATGTCCGTCGCGTTGGCCGGATAGAGATCCATCACCAGACGCTCTTTAAAGCCGGCCACCGGCGCAAGGGCAAACAGCTGCGGCTTTACGTTCTGCTTAAGTTCAAACACCATGCGCACAGTTTTTGGATCAAACTGCCCGACCCGCGCAGACTTGATAAAGGGATCGTCGCCACGGATCTGGGCGCTCATCCCTTTGAGGACAGAATTGAGGTTCACCCCTTCGATATCCACCACCACCCGTTCCGGATTACTCAGAGCGAATTGCTTATAGTTCAGCACCCGGTTGGACTCGACCGTCACGCGTGTATAGGTCGACGCTGGCCAGACACGTACTGCCACCACCTGACTGACGGCGGCAAGCCCTACCTGACTTACGCTAAGCAACCACATTGCCCCGGCCCCTTGTAACAGGCGGCGGCGACTTAATGCTTTACTGGATCCCGACATGCTTCTCCCGAGCAAAGATATCGAATAACTTCTCATTACGTCCAAATTGACCGAAAACTTTAGCGAATGATGCATAACCTGTCATCCTTAAAAGGGTAAACAATCATGCTTTAACGATTACTTCATTGAATGTTTTCTTTGCTTCGGCGAAAAGTTTGGCTTGCGCGCAGGGGCATATTCGAATAAAAATACAAAAATTACGAATAAACATTCATTGAGGGGTTGTGCCGTGGTGAAGGAACGTAGAATCGAACTGGTCCAGGGATTCCGCCATTCTGTTCCCTATATCAACACCCACCGGGGGAAGACGTTCGTCATTATGCTCGGCGGCGAAGCCATTGAGCACGAGAACTTCTCCAGCATTGTCAATGACATCGGCCTGCTGCACAGCCTGGGTATTCGCCTTGTGGTTGTCTACGGTGCTCGCCCACAGATTGAAGCCAATCTGGCCGCGCATCATCACGAGCCGATTTACCATAAACACACCCGCGTCACCGACGCCAAAACGCTGGAGCTGGTGAAGCAGGCCGCCGGTCTGCTGCAGCTCGATATCACCGCGCGGCTCTCCATGAGCCTCAACAACACCCCGCTGCAGGGGGCGCACATCAACGTTGTGAGCGGCAACTTTATTATCGCCCAGCCGCTTGGGGTGGATGATGGGGTGGATTATTGCCACAGCGGACGTATTCGTCGTATTGATGAAGAGGCTATTCATCGCCAGCTCGACGGCGGCGCGATTGTGCTGACCGGCCCGGTCGCCGTCTCGGTGACCGGGGAAAGTTTCAACCTCACCTCCGAAGAGATTGCCACCCAGCTGGCAATCAAGCTGAAAGCCGAAAAAATGATCGGCTTCTGTTCGTCGCAGGGTGTCATTAACGAGCTGGGGAATATCGTCTCCGAGCTATTCCCGAACGAAGCCCAGGCGCGGGTCGAGGAGCTCGAAGAACAAGGCGATTACTACTCGGGCACCGTGCGTTTCCTGCGCGGCGCAATCAAAGCCTGCCGCAGCGGCGTACGTCGCAGCCACCTGATCAGCTATCAGGAAGATGGTGCCCTGTTGCAGGAGCTGTTCTCCCGTGACGGGATCGGGACGCAGATCGTGATGGAGAGCGCCGAGCAGATCCGCCGCGCCACCATTAACGACATCGGCGGTATTCTGGAGCTGATTCGCCCGCTGGAGCAGCAGGGGATCCTGGTACGTCGCTCCCGCGAACAGCTGGAGATGGAGATCGACAAGTTCACCATTATCCAGCGCGACAATCTCACCATCGCCTGTGCGGCACTCTATCCCTTCCCGGAGGAGAAGATTGGTGAGATGGCCTGTGTCGCGGTACACCCGGACTACCGCAGCTCGTCGCGCGGCGAGGTATTACTGGAGCGGGTCGCAGCCCAGGCACGGCAGCAGGGGTTAAGTAAGCTGTTTGTGCTGACGACCCGCAGCATTCACTGGTTCCAGGAGCGCGGCTTTACGCCGGTGGACATTGATTCCCTACCGGAAACCAAGAAAGAGATGTACAACTATCAGCGTCGCTCGAAGGTGCTGATGGCGGATTTAGGTTAATCCCCCTCATCCTGACCCTCTCCCCAAAGGGAGAGGGAATAATTACAGGGCCTCAAAAATCGCACTCAGCCCGCTGCGTCGTTCCGTACGGGTGGTAACGGCCTGCACCAGCACACCGTCATCCGCATACAGCGACAACCGCCGACGGGCACGGGTAATGGCCGTATAGACCAGCTCGCGGGTCACCACCGGCGACATCTGGGTAGGCAGGATCAACGCCGCATGATCGAACTCTGAGCCCTGCGATTTGTGCACCGTCATCGCCCACGCGGTTTCATGCTCCGGCAGACGGCTCGGCTGTACGGACTTCAGGCTGCCATCCGGCATCTGGAACCAGACGCGCAGCCCCTGCCCCCGGTCCAGCGCAATCCCGATATCACCGTTAAACAGCCCCAGCGCACTGTCGTTGCGCGAAATCATCACCGGGCGGCCTTCATACCAGCGGGAATGGGGCTGACGGCTGATGCGCCGTTTTTGCACCAGCACCTGCTCCAGCCTTTCGTTAAGCCCGGCCACGCCAAAGGGACCGTCGCGTAAGGCGCACAGCAGCTGGTAGCGGCTGAATGCCGCCAGGATCGCCTCTTCGGAGGCCTGATGTTGCACATGGTCGAGAAAATGGTGATATCCCTGCAGGGCATCCTCCAGCATCACCAGATACTCTTCCCCACTCTGGAGCTGCTTTTTCTCGATATCGCTGAACGTGCCGTCAAACACCGAGCGCAGAGCGTGGCGGTCGCCACGGTTGACCGCGGCCGCCAGTTGGCCGATGCCGGAGTCGCTGCCAAACCGGTAGCTTTTTTGTAGCAGGCACAGGCTGTCGCGCAGCGCGCCCGCCACCGGACTGACGTTGCCTTCCATCTGGCATCCGGTCATCCCGGCCAGCTCCTGAGCACGCTGCACGGTAAAACCGGCGCTGGCCCAGGTACAAATATCGCCCAGCACCGCCCCGGCTTCGACAGAGGCCAGCTGGTCACGATCGCCGAGGAAGATCACCCTGGCATGCGGCGGCAGGGCATCAATCAGCCGGGACATCATGGTCAGGTCGATCATTGAGGCCTCATCCACCACCAGCACATCCAGGTGCAGCGGGTTACCGGCATGGTAGCGCAGACGCTGGCTGCCCGGCTGAGCGCCGAGCAACCGGTGCAGGGTGCTGGCTTCGGTCGGGAAGCGCTTGCGCTGGATGTCGGTCAGCGGAAGCTGTTGCAGCGCGCCACCCAGCGACTCGGTAAGACGTGCGGCGGCTTTACCGGTCGGGGCCGCCAGCCGGATACGGCACTTCTCCTCCCCCGCCATCTGGATCAGCGCCGCCAGCAGGCGGGCGACGGTAGTGGTTTTGCCGGTCCCCGGGCCGCCGGAAATGACCGAGATACGCCGCGTTAAGGCCACGGCCGCCGCCACCTTTTGCCAGTTAACGGCTTCGTCAGAGGTGAACAGCGCGTTCAGGGTACGCTGAACGTCGGCACTGTCATGGGGCAGCGGCTGGTTGGCTTCGCTAAAGAAACGGGCCACGGCCCGCTCGTAGCGCCACATCCGGTTGAGGTAGAGCCGGTCGCCCACCAGCACCAACGGCGTTGGCTCGTCCCCAGCGCTCACCGCGCGCGAACGCATCAGCGTGGCGGACCACTCCAGCGATTCATCATGCAGGGCAAAACAGGCCTGTAGGGCGGGGCTTTTCGCCTCTGCCTGCAGGCGCGACAGGGGCAGGCAGACATGCCCCTCTCCGGCGTCCCGGCTTAAAATCGCCGTCGCCAGCATCACCGAGGGTTCATCGTTCCCGGCCATCATCATCGCAAACTGCACATCCAGACGACGCAATACGCGCTGTTCTACGGCCTCCAGCAATAATTCCTGCATCGTCATGACACAAGCTCCTCTCGGCTTGCAGAAAATAAGCTATCCATTTGATTTATTAACGTTTCAGTTGGGCGGGTGGCAAAGCAGCCGGATCCCGGCGAGCTGCCATCCACCCCGCGTAAAAACAGGTAGATCACCCCGCCGAAATGCCGCTGATAGTCGTAATCGGCAATACGGTGGCGCAGATAACGGTGCAGCGCCAGGGTGTAGAGCTGGTACTGCAGATCGTAGCGGTGGGACTGCATCGCGCGGGCCATCGCCTCCGGGGTATAGGCCTCGCCGTTCTCCCCCAGCCAGTTGGACTTATAGTCCAGCAGGTAGTAGCGGCCATTATGGCGGAATACCAGGTCGATAAAGCCTTTCAGCATGCCGCGCACCTGGCGGAAATCGAGCGGCGGGCAGCCACGCGACAGGGGATCGTGCTCGCGGATCAGGGCATCCAGCGCATCGGCGGTCAGCGGCCCGGCGACGGGCAGGTAAAACTCCATCTCCACCTGTTTATCAGCGGCTGAAAGCTGACTCAGGGAGATCCCCTCCTCATTGAGTGGCGTCTGCAGGATCTGCGTCAGCCAGTGGGTCAGCACCGGCTCCCAGCGGGCGTCATAGCCGCCCTTCTGCAGCATCTCCAGCACCCAGTCCGGGGAGACGGGCTGCGTGAAATCGAGCGTTTCAAACAGGCTGTGTAAAAAGGTGCCCGGTGAAGCGCCGCGTGGGAACTGGTGCGGCGTCAGCTCCGGCTCCTGTGCCACCTCGCCAGTGCCTGCGGCATCAACGTCGAGGCGCGGCATCAGATCCTGGGCAATACTGTGCCCGTGCTGCTGGAGCCCGGAGTAGCTCGTAACCCGCCAGTCGTCGAACAGGGCGCGAGCCACCTGCCGCGCCTGCAGATCCGGCATTGCTGACTCCGGCATGTTCCAGCGGGCGGTATCGGCTACCCCGGCAATCTGCAGCGCAATGTGGTCATTACACAGGGTTTCCAGGCACTGGCGCAGTCCGGCCGAATCTTTCGGTTCGCCGCGCTGGATCAGGCGGCCAAGGGCGCTGAGGTGGAAATCGCTGTCGCCGGACTTGTCACCCCGACGCCGGAACAGCGGCGCGACGCCCAGGCTGCAGTGCCAGACCGAGCGGGTCAGGGCCACATACAGCAGACGTAAATCCTCCGCCAGCCGCTCGGCTTCGGCCAGCTCGACGCTCTCCTCGGCCTTGCTGAGATCAAGCACGGCTTCAAAGGTTTTGCGATCGTGATAAAAGGCCTGATCCTGCACCCGGTAGTTGGCAATAAAGGGCAGCCAGACCAGGGGGTATTCCAGCCCTTTCGATTTGTGAATGGTGACGATTTTTACCAGATGCTTGTCGCTTTCGAGGCGCATCTGCTGGCTTGAGGCATTGCTGTTGGGTTCCGCGATATGTTGCGCCAGCCAGCGCACCAGGGCGTGCTCGCTCTCAAGCTGGGTTCCCGCCTCCTGGAGCAGCTCGCTGATATGCAAAATATCGGTCAGACGACGTTCGCCCCCCGCGGTGGCCAGCATATTTTCGGCAATATTGCGCCGGGCCATGACGTCACGCAGCATCGCCATCACCCCCCGCTTCTGCCAGCGTTCGCGGTAGTGGGTAAACTCTTCCACCGCCTCATCCCACAGGGTTTCGCTGTTATTGAGCATGTCGATATCACGGGCGTTCAGTCCGAGCATCGAGCTTGCCAGCGCGCTGCGCAGGATGCTTTCACGCTCGGGTGCCAGCACGGCCTGCAGCAGCCAGAGCATCTCCTGGGCTTCAAGGGTTTCAAACACGCTGTCGCGGTTGGAGAGATAGACCGAAGGAATGGTGAGCAGCGTCAGCGCGTCGCGGATCAGTGCCGCCTCCTGGCGACTGCGCACCAGCACCGTAATGTCCGAGGCCTGCACCGGCCGGGACTCGTCGCCCCGGTGCAGAGTGGCTTCACCACGCGCCCCGGCGCTCAGCCAGTCGCGGATTTGCGCCGCGCAGTGCTGGGCCATAAAGGTCTGATAATCCCCGACGCCGCATCCTTCTCCGTCCATCAGCCAGATGTTCATCGCCGGCTGGAAATTCCCCCTCAGCCCAAAGCGCAGCCCGGCGTTTCTCGGGGCGGATTTGACCGGCTGGAAAGGGATTTCACGGAACATGAAGGCGTCGTTCATCTGTGAAAAGAGGGTGTTTACGCTTTCCACCATGCCCGGCGCCGAGCGCCAGTTGGTATCCAGCGTATAGTGCGCGGCGACTTCGCCACGCGCCTTCATATAGGTGAAGATATCCGCCCCACGGAACGCGTAGATCGCCTGTTTGGGGTCACCAATCAGCAGCAGTGCGGTGTCTGGCTGCTGACGCCAGATGCGGCGGAAAATGCGGTACTGTTGCGGGTCGGTATCCTGGAATTCATCGATCATCGCCACCGGGAAACGGCTGCGGATGGCGGCTGCCAGCGCGTAGCCATTGTCGCTGTTCAGGGCCTCATCGAGACGGCTGAGCATATCGTCAAAACCCAGCTCGCCGCGACGGCGCTTTTCGCGCGCCACCGCCTCGCGGATCTCGGCCAGCGCCCGGGTGATCATCAGATCGTTCAGGGTCAGCGGCTCGGCCAGCAGGGTATCGATAGCGACAAAGAGAGGATGTTGCGGCACTTCACCGCCTGCTTTGGTCCGCTCCGCCAGGAACGTCTGCGAGAACTTCTCCAGGGCATCGGGCAGCTGATAGCTGTGCTTCTCTTCTTGAGCCCAGGCCGTTATGCGTTCGATGTATTTGGCCTGGTTGCCGCGGTTGAACTTGCGCCGGTCGATACCGGAACCTTCGATCACCGCCTCGATTTCCGCCACGCTGTCAGACCACTGCTGTTTCATGGTGGCAATTAAGCCGACGATCTTCTCATGGCGGGAGGCCAGGGTTTCGTCCGCAGGCGGGGGGGATTTGATAACCGGGGCTTCACCCTGCAGGTAACGGTCGATGGCGCGGAGTAGCTCTTCCGGACCTTTCCATAAACCGTGAACCGCTTCGGCAATGTCGCGTGGCAAGGGGTAGCAGTGACGACGCCAGAAGTCGGCGCACGCCTGGTAGCGCAACAGAGATTCATCTTCGATGAGCTGCTGCTCAAAGAGCATGCCGGATTCAAAGGCATTCAGGCTGAGCATCCGCTGGCAGAAGCCGTGAATGGTGAACACGGCGGCCTCATCCATCTGGCGTTCCGCCAGCAGCAGCCACTGCGCCGCCTGCTGTTTATCGGCGATCTCATCCAGCAGACTGGCATACAGCGGGTTATCCGTGCTCTGTCTCAGGCAGGCGATGCGCAATTCGTGAATGTTGGCGCGGATACGGCCGCGCAGCTCTTCCGTTGCGGCTTCGGTGAAGGTCACCACCAGCAGCTCTTCCACGCTCAGCGGGCGGCTGAAGGCTGCGCTGCCGCCCAGTCCGAGCAGCAGTCGCAGGTAGAGCGCCGCGATGGTGAAGGTTTTTCCGGTTCCCGCTGAGGCCTCTATCAGTCGTTCCCCTTGTAACGGTAAACGTAGGGGATCAAGGGACTCGGCGGTATCGATCATTCGTTCTTACTCCTGGGCAAAGATTGCTGCAATGCGCTCACGCTCTTCCAGACCGTCCAGCCTGCAGGCGGGGCGACATCAGCTTTTTTACTCTGACTACCCGAAACCTGGGACAGGATCGCCATCCCCTGCGGGGCAACCACCGCCTGGTGGAAGAAGTCGGCGAGTTTCTGCGGCGTGAGCTGTTTTATCTCGGCCACTACTTTATCATGCGAATCGAAGCGCATATTACCCCGATCAAAATCTTTGCTGATCTTTGAAGCCTCTTCGGCCAGGGTTTGCGGCGGCTGGGTGATCTGGGCGATCACCGCCTGCTGGATCTGGGCAAACTCTTCTGGCTTCATGGCGCGCAGCTTGTCTTCCGCCTGCGGGAAGAAGGCCTGGAAACGCTGCCAGAGGTAATCCGGCTGTTTATCACTGCTTTGCAGCAGGAAGCCCATCCCCCACTGGCGACCAACGTTCATCGAGAAGGCAAACACGGCATAACCCAGCTGCTCTTCGGTACGTAACTGGGTGTAGAACCAGGGCTGCACGATCTGTCCGAGCATGGCGCTGTAGGCCGAGCTGGCAAATTCGTCATAGCCGGTCGGAACAAAGACCGCCGCCAGCGCGGAGTCGGTGCTGCTGCCCGGTTTCTCGAAAATCACGTTCTGCTGTTTATCCACCAGCACATCCTGGTTGCGACACCATTCGGTACCCTTAGCACCCAGTTCAGTGCGGACGTCCTGCGCCAGCGTTTTCGCCTGATCTTCGCTCATATTGCCGACCACCAGAAACTCCGGTCTGGCGTTGGTTTTCAGCGCCGCACGGTAGGCCATCACCTCGTCCAGGGTAATAGACGGCAGCAGATCCCGGCGCTCTTCACGCTGGAAATAAGGCACCTGGGACAGCATCTGCACCGGCATAATGGCCTGATCGAAGGCCTTGCCCTTTTCGGCAGAGTCCATCATCTGGGCATACCAGGATTTGGCCTGCGCCAGCTGCTCCTCGGTGGCGGTGTAGCTGAAGTACCCCTCAAGCAACGCCTTAAACAGCTGCGGCAGACGCTGGGTGTAGCCGTTGGCGTTGAGCATCAGACCATTGTTGGCGTTGGTCGAGAAACCGATCCCGCCCACGGCGGCCTGGTTGCTGAGCTGATCCAGCGCGATCCCTGCGAGATAATCGTTCAGGGCAAACATCACCTGATTTTTGGCGCTGTCCATTGCCGCAGGGTTACGCAGCACCATGCTGACGTTGGCTTTCGGCTCGCTGGCAAAATAGCGGCTCGGGGTATAGACCACCCGCAGGTCAGGTTCATCCACAATCAGCTGCGGTTTTGGATACGCTTTGGTTGGCTTGATCAGGGTGAAATCGTCCGGGATATAGGGGTTAACCTCCGGCAACTTGAGCGCAATCGCGGCGGATCTCTTCTGCCAGTCGGCAAAAGTTTGCTCGCTGATTTTGTCCACCTGATACTCCGCATTCACAAAGTAGGCCGTTTTGTTATGCGGCTCGTTCGGGCTGATATACCAGATACGGGCATTCTGCGGGGTCATCATCGCCAGACGGGCTTTGACGGCGTCAGCATCGTACTTATCGGCGATATTAACCGCATCCAGCGTATGCTCGACCGGCACACGGATCATGGTGTCGGCCAGCCACTCAACGTAGTCCATATCGCGGGTAATAGAGGGATAACGGAAGTCGAGATCCAGCACGTGCGCCAGCTCGTCGAAGTAGCGTTTATCGACGCCTTTATCACGCAGCAGCGAGAGATAGCTGAAAATCGCGGCGACCACCTCATCACGGTGGGCCAGCCCTTTATCGGTCAGGGTCGCGGAGATGGCCAGCACGCCGCTGTTGCCGTTGACGATGGGATCAGAGTCGGCGCGGATGCCTTCCACCAGCCCCTGCTTTTGCAGCCAGTCGGACAGGGTGTCCGGGCTACGGTTGCCAATCAGGTAGTTAACCAGCTCGTCGGTTTTGCTGCGAAACTGCGCCGTGTTGTTATCAATGCGGAATTCAACGCGCAGCACCTTACGCGGCATCGCGGGAACATAGTGAATGATTAACCCTTTCTGCGCATCGGTGACCACCGGCACGGTCACTTCCGGGCGGGTAATGTCTTTATTCGGGACGCGCCCGTACGTTTCGGCGGCGAGTTTCGCCAGCTCCGGCAGGGGTTTGTTGCTGTACACCACCGCTTTCATCAGATTGGCGGAGTAGTACTTGTCGCGGAACGCGTGCAGCGCATCGAGCACCGGGCTGCCCGGCTTGTCGCTCAGCGTTTCAAGGTTACCGCCAGAGAAGCGGGAGCCAGGGTGCGCCGGGTTGATGGTTTCGGCGCTGACCTGCGCCATGCGCATACCGTCCCGGGTACGGGCCAGCGTCAGCTCGGCATTAACGGCGTTGCGTTCGCGATCGGCATATTTTTTATCCAGCAGCGGGGAGGCAATGGCGTCCGCAAGGCGATCCACCGCCCCTTCCAGCGCATCGTTTTCGACTTCGAGATAAAAGGCCGTGCGGTACGGCGCGGTGCTGGCGTTATGGCTACCACCGTGCATCTTTAAAAATTCGGCCAGGCTGTCTGGCTGCGGGTACTTCGTGGAGCCCATCAGGGTCATATGTTCAAGGTAGTGTGCAAGCCCGGGATGGGATTCAGGATCTTCCAGCGAGCCCACCGGCACCACCAGCGCCGACAGTGACTTTACGGCCTGGGGATCGGAAACCAGCAGCACAACCATCCCGTTATCAAGGCGGATCGCCTGATATTCACGGGTATCTTTCTCGCTTTTGCGGATCGTTTCCTGAACGGGTTGCCAACCGGTATTTGCCTGACTGAGGGGGGCCCAAAGAGCGACGAACAAAACTAAGGTTTTCAACAAGGTGCTGCCTGACATTCACTACCTCTTCATCACGGACATCATCATTAACACGCTTTGTGCCGGACAGGCCAGCATCTCTTTGTGGTGTACATCAGTCCATGACAAGACGGGCATCATAAATGAATGCCCAAACCTGCGCAATTTTTATACAGGGCCAGGACTAATTAAATTTATACAGCGGCAACAGGTAGCGCCGGGCCTCTTCGGTGATGGCCTCGAAGTACTCCGGCTCAAGGGTTCGCCACAGGCGTTGATACCAGACGTCGTCCCCTTCCCCACGCACGATCATGTTGCCTTCGTAGGCCTGCAAAAATTTGCTGCGTGCTTTTTGCAGGGTCGCTTCATCCGTTAACATCGCATCATTTGTGGCGTCGTAACAGGTTTTAATCCACGCCCCCCCACTTTCTGGCAGCAGCAGCAGGGGCGTATTCATCCCCTGTCGGTAGCCTTCAACCAGCTGCGAGAGATACTCCATGGCCTGCGCGGCAGGCAATGCCGGGAAGCGCCATTCACCGTCTTTGCGCACAAACAGCCGGCTCTCACCTTCGCCACCGCTTGCACAGTAGACAAGGTGTTCCAGCCAAAGTTGCAAACCTTGCGAAACGCTGAGCATCGATGGACGCCAGCGCAGCAGTCCGTCAGGCTGCACATGCTGTAGCCACCCCGTCAGATTCACGCCGTTGCAGTTGAGATCGATCTCCATGCTCTTGCCGGGCTGGCGACACTCAATCACCCGCTCAGCCAGGACCTGCATCTCCTCACACTGGGCATCCCAGGTGATCTCCCCGAAGGCGCCATAGGGGAGCTGACCCGCGGCGCGATAGCGGCGGAACAGCTTCTGCGCATCCTCCTGCTCCACCAGCGCGTTGAGCAGCTGCTGGTTTAACTGGTAGCGGCTTAGCCCATCGAGGGTAAAGGGCTCCGCATCCGGGATTTCGCTCTCTTCGGAGCGGAAATGGACCTGCAACCGCATCTGGAAAAAGGCCCGCACCGGGTGGGCCCAGAAACGCTGGAGCTGCTCGAACGCGACCGACTCCAGCGGCAGTGGATCCAGGGTCTGGATAAAGTCGCCGTGGGCAACCCCTTCCCGCTTCGCGGCGGGCAGCCATTCCCGGGCATAGCTCTGCTGCTCGTTGTTCTCGTAGTTGACGGCATCAAACGGCATCCGGCTGTGACAGCAGGTGATATGCGCCTTCACGCGCTGTTCGCTCTCATCACAATTAAGATGTTCATCCCCCGGCAGGTAGTGGCTTTGTCCGATGTAATCCACCAGCTCCTGAACCAGCACCGAAGGGAAACGCTCGCTGTTATCCTGGATGGAACGGCCGATGTAGCTGATATAGAGCTGCTGTTGGGCGGAGATTAACGCCTCGAGGAACAGATAGCGGTCGTCATCGCGACGGCTACGGTCGCCGCGCTGGGTCTGCTGACTCATTAAATCAAACCCCAGCGGCGCCAGCGCGCGCGGGTAGACGCCGTCGTTCATGCCCAGCAGGCAGACCACCTTAAACGGGATCGAGCGCATCGGCATTAGAGTACAGATGTTCACCGGCCCGGCGAGGAAGCGCTGGCTGATACGCTCCTGATCGAGACGCAGCGTGAGTTCATCGCGTAACAGCGACAGGGGGATCGCTTCGCCATAGTGCGAGGAGATCCCCTCATCAATAATGGCCTGCCACTGCTGCTCGATTAGCGCCATTGCCGCTTCGGTTTCCTGATCCGGCAGGAAGAAATCATTGAGCATTTCCCGGCATACCGGCATCCACTCCTCGAGCGAGCGCGACTTCATTAGCTCCCGCCGCCAGCGATTAAGCTGCATCAGCAGCGAAGCCAGATGGCCGACCAGTTCGGCAATCAGGCCGCTGGATTCGTCATAGGGCAGAACGGCATTCCACTCCCCCTGGCTGCTCTCCATGGCGTAGCCGAGCAGCATGCGCGTCAGGCCAAACTGCCAGGTATGCTGACCGGTGACCGGCAGCTCAAACTCCTGCACGTTGTCATCATCCATCCCCCAGCGGACGCCCGATTCGTTGACCCACTGACGCAGGTAGCGCAGCGCATCCTCATCAATATCAAAACGGGCCGCCAGTACCGGCACGTCCAGCAGGGCCAGCACATCTTCCGGCACGAAGCGGCTGTCCGGCAGCGAAAGCAGGCTGACAAACGCCTGCAGGGCCGGGTGGGACTGACGTGCACGACGGTCCGATATGGCAAACGGCAGATAGCGATCGCCCGTCGCGCTGCCAAACACGGCCTGAATATAGGGGCTGTAGCTGTCGATATCGGCCACCATCACCACGATATCGCGCGGCGTCAGCTGCGGATCCTCCTCCAGCATCGCCAGCAGTTTGTCATGCAGCACCTCCACCTCACGCTGCGGGCTGTGGCACAGGTGAATGGTCACGCTGCGATCGTCAGGATCGAGCAGACGCTTATTGGCGCTGTTGGCAAACTCGGCAGCGGTGACGCCTGCCACCGCGCGGTTTTCGAGATCCAGAATATCCCGCTGCACGTTATGCAGCAGGTTGTCCGGGGTGATATCCGCAAAGGCATCGACATCCCCTTCACCGGAGGCGGTAAGCTCGGAGAGCATGTAGATATAGTCGCGCCCCAGTTTTCCCCAGGAGGCCAGCAGCGGGTTCGGCAGGTCCTGAATGCCCTGTTCGTCAAAGAGGTCAGCCGCGGTATCGCTGTCTTTAAACAGCGGTACCGCGCGTTCATCAAACAGGCGGCGACGCTGGCGCGTGACGATACGGGCCAGCCAGCGGGCATCCTGAATATCCCCCCAGTAATGCCGGCAGGGATTAGTGAACAAAATATGAATGTCGATATGGCGACCCAGCGCATTCAGCGCCTTCAGGTAGACCGGCGGCAAGGCAGAGATGCCGCAGATAAAGACCCGGGACGGCAATCCGGCAGGCGGCACAGAGGCCGACTCCAGCGTGGCGATAAAACGTTCATAGAGGTTGGCACGGTGCCACTGCGGCTGGCCCAGCTGTTCGGTGTGTTCCACCAGCGCTTTCCACAGCGGCGCCTGCCAGATCTGCGCCTGGTCAAGGCCGTCAATCAGTTCACCGGCTTCCCAGCGCGTGAGCCACTCGGGGCGATAGACCAGATACTGGTCATAGAGATCGGCTGTACGCGATGCCAGCTGAAACAGTTTTCGTTTGTCGGTATCGTCGTTCAGGTAGTGGCGCAGCATGGCGAACTCGTCATGCGTGAGCATCTCCGGCAGCAGCGTCATCAGCTTCCAGCTCATGCTCTGTTTGTTGAACGCGCTCTGTTTGGGGATCTCCGGCAGCACGCGAACAAACATATCCCAGATAAAGCTGGCGGGCAGCGGGAAATCGATGTTGGCGGCAATGCCAAACTTTTGCGACAGGGACATCTGCAGCCACTGGGCCATACCGGTGCTTTGAACCAGGATCATCTCCGGTTCAAAGGGATCGTCGAGCCGCTGCTGCTCGACGATAAATTCCATCAGTGCTTCCAGCACATCAAGACGGTTTGAGTGGTAGACCCTTAACATTGCTGCTCCCAACTACTGGCTAACCGGGCAGTGCAGGCGCGTCATTTGACCCTGCCGACCCAATGGAGAAATAAGTGAGACCGAGATGCTGACACATCCGACCGGTGTTGTCTGCACCCTGTTTACCTGCCAGCCAGGAGGGATCGCCCCGGCGGCCAGCTGTGACTGAGACCAGACATGACGCCAGAGCTGGCGATACTGCTCGAGGGTGACAAACCGGCTGGCTAAAACGCGATGGTAACCCGCCAGCCCGGTGACGACCATCACCATCAGCATCATGGCCAGCAAGACCTCGACGATGCTGAAACCCTTCTGTTTCGCTACGGTTGCTGACATAACGTCCTCTCCTTAAGGGGGCAGAAATCGCTCCAGCCGTGGGGCGAAAAATGCACGCCATCGGCCATGACCTCGCCCAGCCGCCACAGCGTCACGCTGCCGCTGCTGGCGATAAGCAGCGTGCGCTCTTCCAGAATGCGCAAGCAGACGCGCCAGGGCTGCTGTGGATGCTGTCGGCACGCGAACGCAGCCTGAGTTTGCCATGAGAGCGTTCTTCCCCACTCCAGTGCGGACTGGGCTATGGCCTGATGCTGTATCGCCTGACGTTCCGTACTGACGATACGCGTCAGGGCAGCGAGCTGCTGATTGAGTCCGGCCAACATCAGGCTGCCAAGAATCAACAGCAGGAGCACCAGCGCCAGCGACGACATCCCCTGCTGCCGGTTCAAAGATTAAACCCGGTCACGGTGTGGCGCGCCTCAACCTCGCCATCGCGCTTTCCGCTGACGGAGGCCGCCAGCGTCAGGGTCAACTCCGGGGCAAAGCCCGCACGTGCAACGCGCTGTACCTGAAAACGCTGAACCCTGATCCTATCAGGGTCGGTCATTCTCTCCCAACCCTTACCCTCGCACTGCGTCGCACCTCGCAAAGTTTCCAGGGCACCGCCGTTGAGGCGAAAGCCGGTCTGCTCGGCGGCGGCTGATGGCAAGGTTTCCCAGCGACCGTTACTATTTTCATCCCACTGGACAATAACGCATTCGCCGCCCGGCCCTATCTTCAACGCCTCGCCTTCACACTTGCCCGCACAATACCCCGCCCGTTGCAGATGTTTACCGATGCCGTTTATACGCAGCCAGAGCTCCTCTTCCAGCTCCTGCTGCTTTGTGAGCAGCATGATCGACCGCTGAAGCGCGGGCAAGAATCGCGCGGCACTCATCAGCAGCACGCTGCTTATTGCCATGGCGATCAGCACCTCGGTCAGGGAGAACCCCTGCTGCTTTACCGGCATGCGAACTCTCCTTTACCGTTACACATGCGGATACGCCCCCACGCGGAAACGAGGATCAGCCACTCTCCGGCCTGGCTTTGCAGACGGACGTGTCCGGCCCAGGCGGTATCCCGTAACCCGTAAAACCCCAGCGCAGGCGTCAACTCGGTGAGCTGAATATCAGGCCACTGCGGGGTGAGCACAAAAGCGTTGTCCGCCTGGCACACCGGAATGCCGGTTTTCAACAGACACCACCGCTTGCCGTCCTGTTTCATAGCCACGATATGGTCCCGGTTATTCCGCCAGGCGTCGTTTCGCAGCACCACCAGATAATCCCGCACCTGGCGCGCCGTCTGCCACAGCTGCTGTTGCTGCTGCCAGCGCCGCCAGCCGTAGAGCCCTGTCGCACTGAGCGTCACGATCAGCGAGAGGGCGATCAGCATTTCCATGAGGGTAAAGCCCTTTTCCTTTTTCATGGCGGCAGTGTGCCGTGAGGAAAAAAACAGTACGAGGGGCGGATGAGCAAATTACGAGGCGGTTTCCGCACTTTTTGAGGAATTGCAGCACGTTGCAATCCGCGCGGAGGCAGGCTCGCAAAACCATCACGCGGGCATAAAAAAACCGGCGCAGAGGGCGCCGGTTGTGTCAGGATTGCAGCATCAGATGGCTACAGGGGCTTTGATGCCCGGATGCGGGTCGTAACCTTCAATTTCGAAATCTTCGAAGCGGTAGTCGAAGATGGAGTCCGGTTTACGTTTGATCACCAGCTTCGGCAGCGCGCGCGGCTCACGGGACAGCTGCAGGTGGGTCTGCTCCATATGGTTGCTGTACAGGTGGGTATCCCCACCGGTCCAGACAAAATCACCCACTTCCAGGTCACACTGCTGGGCCATCATATGCACCAGCAAAGCATAGCTGGCGATATTAAACGGCAGGCCGAGGAACACATCGCAGGAGCGCTGGTAGAGCTGGCAGGAGAGCTTGCCATCCGCCACGTAGAACTGGAAAAACGCGTGGCACGGAGCCAGCGCCATCTTGTCCAGCTCGCCCACGTTCCAGGCCGACACGATGATACGGCGCGAGTCTGGATCGTTTTTCAGCTGGTTCACCACGGTGGTGATCTGGTCGATATGACGGCCATCCGGCGTTGGCCAGGCGCGCCACTGCTTACCGTAGACCGGGCCCAGATCGCCGTTTTCATCCGCCCACTCGTCCCAGATAGAGACGTTGTTCTCACGCAGATACGCGATGTTGGTATCGCCCTGCAGGAACCAGAGCAGTTCATGGATGATTGAGCGTAAATGGCAGCGCTTGGTCGTGACCAGCGGAAAGCCTTCCTGCAGGTTGAAGCGCATCTGGTGGCCAAAAATGGAGACCGTACCGGTGCCGGTGCGATCGTTCTTTGGCGTGCCCTCATCGAGCACTTTTTGCATCAGTTCAAGATACTGTTTCATGATTCCTCAGGAGACCTGTTGCTGTGGACGACGGTACGCCCAGACCATCATCGCGATACCCGCGACAATCATCGGAATGGAGAGGATCTGCCCCATGCTGATGTACTGAACCCAGGTCCCGGTAAACTGCGCATCCGGCTGACGGAAGAACTCAACGATGATGCGGAACGCGCCATAACCAATCAGGAACAGACCGGATACGGAGCCCGTCGGACGCGGTTTGCGAATGAACAGGTTCAGAATGATAAACAGCACCACGCCTTCCAGCGCCATTTCATACAGCTGGGACATGTGGCGTGGCAGGACACCGTAGGTGTCGAAAATCGACTGCCACTCCGGGTGCGACGGCAGCAGCGCCATATCTTCGGCACGGGACTGCGGGAACAGCATGGTAAAGGAGACGCTCGGATCGACGCGGCCCCAGAGTTCACCGTTGATGAAGTTACCGAGACGACCCGCGCCCAGACCAAACGGGATCAGAGGGGCAATAAAATCAGCCACCTGGAAGAAGCTGCGTTTAGTGCGTTTGGCGAAGATGACCATCACCAGGATGACGCCAATCAGGCCACCGTGGAAGGACATGCCGCCATCCCAGACGCGGAACAGATAGAGCGGATCCGCCAGGAAGACCGGGAAGTTATAGAACAGCACATAGCCGATACGTCCACCGAGGAAAACGCCGAGGAAACCGGCATACAGCAGGTTCTCCACTTCGTCTTTGGTCCAGCCGCTGCCAGGGCGTTTGGCGCGACGGCCAGCCAGCCACATGGCAAAGACGAAACCGACCAGATACATCAGGCCGTACCAGTGAAGCGCGACGGGTCCAATAGAGAAAATGACCGGATCAAACTCCGGAAAATGCAGATAGCCACTGTTCATCTGTCACCACAAGATGTTGTTATTCCGCTGAAAGTGGACAGCGGTAAAGATGCGCGCAAAGGATTACCCTGCGCTCCAAAGTTGCGAATCATAGCACAAGCGAGCGTGGAGGTTGCGCCCGAGATGTAAAAGATGTGTATAGAGACTTCGCGCAGTTTGTATCCCTCCCCCAGGGGGAAGGGATACCCAATGTTTAACGCCCGCCGCGGATCAGGCCACCCATGCCGCGGCGCTCCATAAAGGCCGCCACCTGATGACGCACTTCGGTGGCCAGCTGAGCTTCAAGGCTACGTTTCGCCAGCAGCTGTGCATCCTCAAAGTCGATATGACGCAGAAGATACTTCACGCGGGCGACGGAGCGTCCGTTCATCGACAGGTGACGGAAGCCGAGGCCAATCAGGATCGCCACACACATCGAGTCACCGGCCATCTCACCGCACAAACGCAGGTCGAGCCCCTGCTCTTGTGCCTCGCGGGCAATCATCGCCAGCGCACGCAGCATCGCGGGATGCAGGCTGTCATAAATGCTCGCCACCCGGGTGTTGTTGCGATCCACCGCCAGCATGTACTGGGTCAGGTCGTTGGTGCCCACCGAGATGAAATCGACGCGGCTCGCCAGCTGCGGCAGCATAAAGACCATCGAGGGGACTTCAAGCATCACCCCAATGCGCGGTTTCGGGATGTCGTAACCGATCATCTCTTCGACTTCGCGCCCGGCGCGTTCGATCAGACGACGGGCTTCATCGATCTCGTCAATGCTGGTGACCATCGGCAGCAAAATGCTGAGGTTGCCGGTGGCGGCATTGGCGCGCAGCATGGCGCGCACCTGGATCAGGAAGATCTCCGGCTGATCGAGGGTGATGCGGATCCCGCGCCAGCCCAGGCAGGGGTTCTCTTCGCTGATCGGCATGTACGGCAGTTGCTTATCTGCGCCAACGTCTAGGGTGCGTAAGGTCACCGGTTTGTCGTTGAACATCTGCAACATACCCTGATACTGCGCGACCTGCTCCTCCTCAGAGGGGAAGCCGCTTTGCAGCATGAACGGGATTTCGGTGCGGTAGAGACCGATGCCGTCAATGCGGCTGCCGAGCTTCTCTTCATGCTCCGGACTTAAGCCGGCATTGAGCATCACTTTGATGCGCTCGCCGCTTTTCAGCGCGGCAGGCTGATTAACGTCATCTTCCGCAAGACGGCTCAGCTCGTTCTCTTCGCTGATAAGCTTTTGATATTCCTGAAGCAGAACCGGCTCAGGATCCACCAGCAGCTCGCCGCGATAGCCGTCGACCACCAGCGTGCGCCGGTGCAGTGCCGAGGGTTGAATATCCGCGCCCATGACGGTCGGGATACCCAGCGCGCGCACCATAATGGCGGCATGGGAGTTGGCGGCACCATCGCGCACCACGATCCCGGCCAGCCGGTCCTGCGGCAGTTCTGCGAGGGTGGTGGCGGAGAGTTCATCCGCCACCAGCACAAAACGCGGCGGCCAGGTATTGGCCCCCTGAATGGTGTCATCGAGATGGAATAACAGACGCTGGCCTAAGGTGCGCAGATCCCCGGCACGCTCTTTCAGATAGCCGTCGGTCAGGGCGGCAAACTGCTCGGCGAATTTTTCGATGATCTTTTTGACCGCCCACTCCGCGACCGAACCGCGGTCGACCTCGTCAAACAGCTCCCGGCGCAGCCGGGCATCAGACAGCAGGTGGGAGTAGAGATCGAAGATCGCCGCCGTCTCTTTCTGCGCTCCGGCAGCAAAACGCTTGCTGTAGCGACGAAACTCGTTGGCGGCCTCTTCCAGCGCGCCGGTGAGACGCTCGCGCTCAAGAGCGGTGTCCAGCGTCGAGGCTTCGTAAACCTGTTCCATTAACGGCAGCGTGGCGTCCATCCAGCCTTCTGCTATCGCGACGCCCGGCGAGGCCGGTAAGGCGCGAATGCGCGTCTGCCGGTACTGACCAAACAGCGCCGCCAGCTGAGACTGTGAGAGGATGGCCGCCATTTGCGTTGCCAGCGTAACGAGGAAGGACTCTTCGCTTTCGTCGTACTGGCGCAGCTCACGCTGCTGGACCACCAGCACGCCAAGGAGCTGACGGCGCTGGATAATAGGTACGCCGAGGAAGGCGCGGAAGCGCTCCTCTTTTACGGAGGGGATGTATTTAAAGCTGGGGTGTTTCTGCGCATCGGCAAGGTTGATGGGTTCCGCCAGTCGCCCGACCAGACCTACAACGCCTTCGTCAAATGCCAGCGCAACAGTACGACCACGCGGTTTTTTTAATCCGCGCGTGGCCATAAGGTAGTAACACCTGCGGTCGTGGTCGGCCAGATAGACCGAACAGACCTCGGTTTCCATCGCAAGGCAGATATCCGTGACCAGAATATCCAGCGCCTCGTTGAGCCGCGGGGCACTGGCCACCTTCTCGACTATTTCGCGCAGGCGGGTGAGCATAATGTGCGTAGCTTAACCTCTTTTACGTCGCCAGGCAGGTGCGCTCTGCGGCTTTGGAGGCGTCTCCTGAAGCAACATCACAGCACTTGCGAACTCTTTCATCACCCTACGGTAAACATCGCGCTTAAACGACACGACCTGACGAACGGGATACCAGTAGCTGACCCAGCGCCAGCCATCAAATTCGGGCGTGCTGCTGGTTTGCATATTGATATCCGCATCGCTGCTCACCAATTGCAGAAGAAACCATTTCTGTTTCTGGCCGATACATACCGGCTTTGTGTCCCAACGCACCAAACGCTTCGGTAACTTGTAACGCAACCAGTTGCGGGTCGAAGCCAGAATGCGAACATCCTTGCGGCTTAAGCCAACTTCTTCGAACAGCTCCCGATACATCGCTTGCTCTGCGGACTCTCCTGGATTGATCCCACCTTGGGGAAATTGCCAGGAGTGCTGACCATATCGCCGGGCCCACATTACCTGACCCTGGCGATTACAAATTACGATACCTACATTCGGGCGGTAGCCATCGTCATCAATCACCGGACTACCCCAAACTAAACCTTATATATAAATGATTGTTTCACACTCCAGTGAGGCGGTAAACCACTCTCTTTCTGGCCTGGAGCCTAATAACATTTGAATAACTCACAATTATCATCAGAGTTATAAACAGATGACGGTCCAAAAGGGCAATTTTATTCACTTTTTCTGTGGATAGAGTTGTGAAGAAGTGTGGAATTACCGATGGACAACCCAGATCACTCTGAATATTACAGAGAATGGCGTTTTTTAAAAATCACTATAATTCATAGAGTTAAACTGTGAATTACGGGAATTACATCACGCAGTGTGATGTACATCACTTTAAAGATCGTCGTGCTGATGAAAGATCGAACAACGTCGGTTTTATCCACAGATTGTGCCAATAAGTTAGGCACATTTTGTCTGATTTTTCGATTTTCGTCCCACGTCAAGGCTGTAAATGGAAACAGTAGTGGGGGTTATGCCCAGTTATCCCATTTTTCTGTGGATAACAGGGTGTAAGATCCTGTTCATTGTCAGTGACCAGATTTGAACAACCGGGATCCCCCCGCTAGCGAAACGGAAATACAGCGGATAAAAAGTCTGATAAATCATCCACCTGGCATCGGCAAAAAGAAAAAGATAAACTCGGTCTGTGCAGTGGAAAACTGCTGTTCATTTTTTAACCAGAAGGCAACGTTCATGCTTCCCCTCGTCCCCCTGACCTCTCCCCCCGCAACGGAAGCGGCATTATTGCAACAAGCCCAGCGCCTGGCGGGCTACTCGCTGGGAGAACTCGCCGCTCTGGCCGGGCTCCCCATTCCGCCCGATCTTAAGCGGGATAAGGGGTGGACGGGCGTTCTGCTGGAACTGTGGCTGGGAGCCAGCGCGGGCAGCAAACCTGAACAGGATTTTGCCGCGCTGGGAGTAGAGCTGAAGACCATCCCCATCGACAGCCTGGGCCGCCCGTTGGAGACCACTTTTGTCTGCGTGGCCCCCTTAACCGGCAATACCGGGATCACCTGGGAAAGCAGCCACGTGCGGCATAAGCTGAAGCGCGTGCTGTGGATCCCGGTGGAGGGGGATCGTGCGATCCCCCTGGCGGCACGGCGCGTCGGCGCGCCGTTGATCTGGAGCCCGAATGAAGAGGAAGATCGTCAGCTGCGTCTGGACTGGGAGGAGTTGATGGACATGATCGTGCTGGGCCAGGTGGAGCGTATCACCGCTCGTCACGGCGAAGTGCTGCAGCTGCGGCCCAAAGCGGCGAACAGCAAAGCTCTCACCGAGGCCATCGGCGCGGGCGGCGAACCGATCCTGACTCTGCCCCGCGGCTTTTATTTGAAAAAGAACTTCACAGGTGCGCTGTTAGCCCGTCACTTTCTGCTGACTACCTGAATTTTTAGCCAGAATTATGCCGTTTATCACATATTTGCCTGTTTTTTCAGATTTCACCGCTTTGTGAAAACCCTTGCCCGGGTTATTACTACAATATGATGTGATACGAGCCAGGTGGAGGTAATAAAGAATGAAAAAATGGGCAGTGATAATCTCGGCTGTTGGTTTAGCGTTTGCCGTTTCAGGTTGTAGCAGCGATTACGTCATGGCGACGAAAGATGGTCGCATGATCCTGACCGACGGCAAACCCGAAGTCGACGATGATACCGGTCTGGTCAGCTACCGCGATCAGCAGGGTAATAATATGCAGATCAACCGCGACGACGTGTCGCAGATTATCGAAAGATAATGTTGAAGGTCAGCAGCTTGCTGGCCTTTTGATTTTCTCTTCCCCTTTCGCTTCCCTTCTGCCATGTTTATAGTCCTTTGTCGGGAGTTTCCTGACGCGTCTAACATGTCTACTAAGGAAGCCGGCTATGCATTATCACCGTATCCCCCATAGCGCTCTTGAGATCAGCCAACTGGGGTTGGGCACGATGACATTTGGTGAACAAAATAGCGAAGCCGATGCCCATGCACAACTCGATTACGCCGTCAGCCAGGGCATTAACCTGATTGATGTCGCTGAAATGTACCCGGTTCCGCCACGCCCGGAGACCCAGGGGTTAACCGAAACCTACGTCGGCAACTGGCTGGCAAAACGCGGCAACCGCGAAAAGCTGATTGTTGCCTCCAAGGTCAGCGGCCCGTCGCGCAATAACGACAGCGGCATTCGCCCGAATCAGATCCTCGACCGTAAGAACATCCGTGCGGCGCTGGACGCCAGCCTGACGCGTCTCCAGACCGACTATCTCGACCTCTATCAGGTTCACTGGCCTCAGCGTCCGACCAACTGCTTCGGCAAGCTCGGCTACAGCTGGAGCGACAGCGCCCCGGTTGTGACGCTGCTGGAAACCCTGGAAGCCTTAACCGAATGCCAGCGCGCCGGGAAAATCCGCTACATAGGCGTCTCTAACGAAACGGCCTTCGGTGTGATGCGCTATCTGCATCTTGCGGATAAGCATGACCTGCCGCGCATCGTCACTATTCAGAACCCCTACAGCCTGTTGAACCGCAGCTATGAAGTGGGTCTGGCGGAGGTGAGCCAGTATGAGGGCGTTGAGCTGCTGGCCTACTCCTGCCTCGGCTTTGGCACGTTGACCGGTAAGTATCTCAATGGTGCAAAACCGGCGGGGGCGCGTAATACGCTGTTCAGTCGCTTTACCCGTTACAGCGGCGAGCAGACGCAGAAAGCCGTGGCGGCATATGTGGATATCGCCCGACGTCACGGGCTCGACCCGGCGCAAATGGCGCTGGCCTTTGTGCGTCGTCAGCCGTTTGTTGCCAGCACCCTGCTGGGCGCAACCACTCTGGAGCAGCTGAAAACGAACGTAGAAAGCTTCCATCTGGAGCTGAGTGAAGAGGTGTTAGCGGAGATTGAAGCGGTGCATCAGGTGTATACCTACCCGGCACCGTAACGGCATTTTGCCCGGCGGCGCTTCGCTTGCCGGGCCTGGAAGGTCAAAGGCGGGGTTTTGTAGGCCGGGTAAGGCGTAGCCGCCACCCGGCAACCCCCAGATCGCTCTACCGCCGACGCTGCCAGATCCACAGTCCTGTAATCGCCAGCGCAAACAAACCACCAAACCCGACGCCAATGCCCACCACCGGCACACCCACCTTCACCGCCAGCGAGTAAACCCCGAGCATCAGCAGCATGGCGGCGTTTTCGCCGAGGTTTTGCACCGCAATCGCATTGCCTGCCCCGACGGTCTGCTTCCCGCGCTCCTGCAGCAGCGCATTCAGCGGCACCACAAAGAAGCCACCGCAGATCCCCATCAGGAACAGCAACGCATAGGCCGGTAACAGCGCATGCTGCAAGGCGAAGATCAGCACCACCACGCCAATCAGGATCCCGGCGGGCATGCAGCGGGCGACGGTTTGCAACGTCACCAGCTTCGCTGCCGCTCCCGCGCCGAGCACGATCCCCACCGCCACCATGGCGTTAAGGTAGGTTGGCGTGGCGTTATCGGTAATGCCCAGCGCCGTCGGCACCCATAGCACCAGCAGGAAGCGCAGCGTCACCCCCGCGCCCCAGAACATGCTGGTGCCCAGCAGCGAGAAGCGGGTTTCGCCGTTGCGCCACAGCACGCGGCAGGCATTAAAGAAGCTGGCAGTCATCGGGGTAAAACGCCAGGATTGCCCCGGACGCGCCGCCGGCAGTTTCGGGATAAACAGGTTGGCGATCACCGCCCCGGCATACATCACCGCGCAGACCCCCAGCGCCGCCAGCACGTGCCAGTCCGCCAGCACCCCGCCCGCCATCGAACCCAGCAGGATTGCCGCAATGGTCGACGCCTCCATCAGCCCGTTGGCTTTGACCAGCTTATCGCCGGTGGTGAGTTCACCGAGGATACCGTACTTGGCCGGGGAGTAGGCCGCCGCCCCGATCCCCACCAGCGTATAGCCAATAAAGGGATTCACGCCAAAGCAGATGCTGGCGGCACCCAGCAGTTTCAGGCTGTTGGCAAACATCATCACCCGGCCTTTAGCGAAGCTGTCCGCCACCTGACCGACAAAGGGGGCGAAAATGATGTAAGCGCCCACAAACACCATCTGCAGGATCGGCTGGCTCCAGTCCGGGTAAAACTGGGATTTGAGCAGCGCCAGGGTGGCAAACAGCAGCGCGTTATCACCAAAGGCGGAGAGGAACTGGGCGGCGGTAACCGCCATCATCCCCTTCGACCAGATAGAGGTGTTAGTGGGTACTGACTCACTCATTATGCGGCTCCGCCTGTTCAACCATCTCTTTAAGGGTGACAAAATCCGGCTTACCGCTGCCCAGCACCGGGAGTTGTTTCAGATAACGAATGTCACGCGGCACGGCCAGCTCCGGAATACCGTGTTCACGCGCATGCTGGAGCAGCTGCTCGCGCTTCAGCTCGCTGTCGGTGGTAAAAAGCACCAGCGCCTCGCCTTTGCTGGCATCGGCTTTCACCGCAGTGGCGTGCATTTTGTCCGCCGATACGGCCAGCGCCAGCTGTTCAACCATCTCCAGCGAGACCATTTCTCCGGCGATTTTAGCGAAGCGTTTTGCGCGGCCCTGGATCTGCACATAGCCCTGCTCGTCAAAGCGCACGATGTCTCCGGTGTCGTACCAGCCGGTTTCTACTTCGCCGTTGATGTTTTCCGCCGTCGGCGCTTCCAGCACGCCCGGATTTTCCACCCGCAGGTAGCCGTGCATCACGTTCGGCCCTTTCAGCTGCAGGCGTCCGCCCTCTTCAATGCCCGGAACGGCGAGCAGACGCGCGTCCATCCCCGGTAAGATGCGCCCGACGGTGCCGGGTTTCGCCGCCATCGGCACGTTAATGGAGACCACCGGCGCGCACTCGGTCACGCCGTAGCCTTCCAGAATGCGCAGGCCAAATTTGTCCTGCCACAGCTGGCGGGTGCTCTCCTGCAGTTTTTCCGCCCCGGCCACCACGTAACGCACGCGGTGGAAATCATACGGGTTAGCAAAACGGGCGTAGTTGCCGAGGAAGGTCGAGGTGCCGAAAATCACCGTACAGTTACGGTCATAGGTCAGCTCCGGCACGATGCGATAGTGCAGCGGGCTCGGGTAGAGGAACACCTCGGCCCCGGTCAGCAGCGGCGTGAACAGCCCCACCGTCAGGCCAAAGGAGTGGAACAGCGGCAGCGCCGACATAAAGCGATCCCGGGCGGTAAAGTCGGCGATAGTTTTAATCTGCTCGACGTTAGCCAGCAGGCTCTTATGGCTGTGGACCACCCCTTTTGGGTTCCCCTCCGAACCGGAGGTAAAGAGGATCACGGCGGCATCTTCCGGCTGCTGTTTCACCTGCGCCAGGTGCGGCACCAGCAGGTGAGCAAAGATCCACAGTTTGTCGCTGGTAGTGACTTCCGCTTTCAGATCTTCGAGGAAGACCCAGCGCACCTGGGTGAGCTGCTCCGGCAGATGCCAGAGTTTGCCTTTATCGAGGAAGGTGCGGGAGGTAAACACGGTGTTGATCTGGGCGGCAGTGATGGCGCTACTGAGCCCCTTCACCCCTGCGGTGTAGTTGAGCATCGCCGGAATACGTCCACGGGAGACGGCACCAAAGATCACCGCGGCGCTGATCCCGGCGTTCGGCAGCATCAGGCCGATCTTTTCGCCCTGCTTACTGTATTTTTCAAGGATGCGTCCGACGAACAAGGTCTTGGTCAGCAGCTTGTGATAGCTGTCCGGCGCAAAATTGATGTCGTCGATGCAGTTTTTCTTCGCGCCATAGCGGTACATCGCCGTCAGCAGCGACTCGTACAGGGTTTCACGCGGGCG
This sequence comes from Leclercia sp. AS011, assembly GCF_037152535.1. Lineage (NCBI taxonomy): Bacteria > Pseudomonadati > Pseudomonadota > Gammaproteobacteria > Enterobacterales > Enterobacteriaceae > Leclercia > Leclercia sp. AS011. The sequence goes on along the minus strand of NZ_JBBCMA010000003.1, from coordinate 101,055 downwards.
CACCGCCATCCGGGCTTCCATCATTACCTGATGCAGCATCTCACCGGCGATTTTACGTCGATCCCGGGCGCGCGGCGCGTCGGGCATTGGCAGGGTGGTCGGCGGCAGCAGATGCAGAGTGATGCGCGGGAACAGGCGCTGTTTCACCAGCCCTTTCAGGCGGCTGAAAAAGGTCAGCTCTGCGCCTTCAATACGCACCGGCACCACCGTAGCGCCGGATTTCGCCGCCACAAAACCCGCGCCGTCATAGATTTTCATCAGCGAGCCGGTGATGGAGATCCGCCCTTCCGGGAAGATCACCACCGGACGCCCCTGCTCAATCAGACGCACCAGGTGTTTGATCATCATCGGTTTGGTCGGGTCGAGGGGGACAAAGTCGATCAGTGTCGTCAGCCAGCGCATGTACCACTGCTTGCTGACCGAGGTATAGACCGCAAATACCGGACGCACGGGTAAAAACAGCGCCAGCAGAATGCCATCGATAAAGGAGACGTGGTTGGGGGTAATAAGAACGCGACTGGCGTGCAATGCCTGCGTATCGCCCGTCAGACGGACGCGAAAAAGAATGCGGAACAGCGTGCGGAAGAACCCAAATAGCATTTCAACTCCCTTTGCCTTTCAATAAGCCGGGTTACGGTAAATTGTGGCAGATTACACGAGAAGTGCAGCAGGAGCGACAGCAGGATAGAGACAAAAAAAAACCTGCGCATCTGCGCAGGCTGGTGCAAGAGATGAGTACGCAGTACGTACTAAGAATTCTCACCAATCAATACCTCTGGGATCTCAAATGTAGCAATGGCGACCAAACCCCCGCCAGCGGACAATCGCAACAGCCTGAGGCAAAGTGTAAGCAAAGATGCAAATTCACACGCGTCTGTCACGCTTCGCTGTGTAACGATTACACGATTTCTTCCGCTGTGTATCATGTTTGTGAATTGCCTCACCGCCCTGCGCTTGAATACGCCTGACTTTTCCGCAACACTATTTAGTGTGTAAACGCTTACCCCAAAGAGAAGGTAGAGAATGGCGACAATTAAGGATGTGGCCCGACTGGCGGGTGTTTCTGTTGCCACGGTTTCACGGGTCATCAACAATTCCCCGAAAGCCAGCGAAACCTCCCGCCAGGCGGTGCTGACGGCCATGGAGTCGCTCAACTATCACCCCAACGCCAACGCCCGGGCGCTGGCTCAGCAGTCCACCGACACCGTCGGGCTGGTGGTGGGCGATGTGTCGGATCCCTTTTTCGGCGCGATGGTGAAAGCCGTCGAGCAGGTTGCCTATCACACCGGCAACTTTCTGCTGATCGGCAATGGCTACCACAACGAGCAGAAAGAGCGTCAGGCGATTGAGCAGCTGATCCGCCATCGCTGCGCGGCGCTGGTGGTGCATGCTAAAAAGCTGTCGGATGACGAGCTGGTGCATCTGATGAAGCAGATCCCCGGCATGGTGATTGTGAACCGCATTATCCCCGGCTATGAGCAGCGCTGCGTGGCGCTGGACGATCGCTACGGCGCCTGGCTTGCCACCCGTCACCTTATTCAGCAGGGCCATACCCGCATCGGCTATCTCTGCTCCAATCACGCCATCTCCGACGCCGAAGATCGGCTGCAGGGCTACTACGATGCGCTGCGCGAGAACGACCTGCCCTGCAACGATCGTCTGGTCACTTACGCTGAACCCGATGAGCGCGGTGGCGAGCATGCCATGACGGAGCTATTGGGACGGGGACGAAACTTTACGGCGGTCGCCTGTTACAACGACTCGATGGCCGCCGGGGCGATGGGGGTACTGAACGATAACGGGATTGACGTGCCAGGGGATATTTCGCTGATCGGCTTCGATGACATTCTTATCTCCCGCTACGTGCGACCGCGGCTGACCACGGTGCGCTACCCCATCGTCACCATGGCGACCCAGGCGGCGGAGCTGGCGCTATCCCTGGCGGATAAACGTCAGCCGCCGGAGATCACTCACGTGTTCAGCCCGACGCTGGTGCGCCGTCACTCGGTCACGCCACCGGCAGAGTCTGCCAGCGAATAGCGGTAGAGGTGCACGGTTTTGTCCGGATACTCCAGACCGTCCCCGATGTAGTGCCAGCCGTAGCCTTCATAGAAGTCGCGGCAGGCGGACCAGAGGTGCAGCTCAGGATACCCGCGCTCGGCGGCATACTGCTGCACATGCTGCTGTAATTTCCCCGCCAGCCCCTGCCCGCGCGCGGCTTCATCCACGTACAGCGCCGCCAGCCAGGGATACAGATCCTGGCGGGTGATCAGGTCGCAGCGCCACAGCCCCACCGTGCCCAGTAACCGTTGGCCCTCAGTGGCAATAAAGGTCAAAGGCAGTGCGCCTGGGGTCTGACTGTTAGCCACAATGCTGGCGAAAAAGTCGCGCGGCAGACCGTCACCAAAGGCCTGCCACTGCCAGTCAATCACCTGCTCCGCATGCTGCGGGGCGGCGTACAGCGGTTGGATCTTCACACCAGCTTCCCCTGAAAAATGGGCACCGACTCAAACAGATAGCCGTCGAAATCCGGGGCGTCTTCGTCCGAGAGTTCCAGCAGGCTCTTTTTCACATTTTCCAGATGCTGGAACATCGCCTGCCAGGCCCCCATCACGTCGCGGCGACGCAGGGCGGCGAGGATGGTCTGCCTGTCGCCCAGCCACTTCAGGCGATACGCCCGGCTGGCAATGTGGGCATTAAATTGCTGCCACAGCGGGCTGCTGTCCATGTTGTGCCAGACGCTTTCGACGGTCGCCAGCAGCATCTGATTCTGGGTGGCACCCGCCAGCACCAGATGGAACATCTTGCTGTTGTCCTGGCTGTTGTCGTTGGCGGCGATTGCCCGCTGCTCCTGCTCAATGATGCGCCGCAGGTTGTCGATGTCCGCCCGGGTCGCCATTTTGGCAGCAAAGGCGGCGATGTTGCTTTCGAGGAGCTGGCGCGCCTGCAGGATTTCAAACGGGCCGACGTCGCTTTTTAACAGGCGCTCTTCCTCGTTCTCATGCTCTTCGGGAATGCGCATCACGTAGACGCCGGAGCCCTGACGAATATCCACCGTGCCCTGCAGCTCCAGCATCAGCAGCGCTTCCCGCACGATGGTGCGGCTGACGCCGTAGGTCTCCGCGATATTGCGCTCCGGCGGCAGACGCGAGCCCACGGGATAGTGCCCCTGGATGATCTGGGCGCGTAAATCCTCGCCAATCTCCTGGTACTGCTTCTTTTCCGCCGGGACGACAGCCTTATCCACGTTATCACCTGTACTCTGAGTTAATGCGGGCCAGTTTGCGCCCTATGTTACCAGAAGCGTCGCGATCTGCGCCTACTTCCATTCGTCATCGAGGGTCAGGGTCAGGACGCGCTCATCGCGCAGTTGCCGGAACCAGCTGGCCGATTTTTTAGGGCGTCGGGCGCGGTTATCCGCCAGATCGATCTCAATCAGGCCGTAGCGGTTCTTGAAGGCGTTCATCGGCGAGACGTTATCGGTAAAGGCCCACAGCATGTAGCCGTGGCAGTTCGCCCCCTCCTCCCGCGCCAGCAGGGCATAATAGAGATGCTCGCTGATAAAGTTGATGCGGTAGGTGTCCTCGATGATGCCGTCGCGGTTGCGGTACTGGGCTTCGTTTTCGACCCCCATCCCGCTTTCGGCCACAAACCAGTCGATATTGCGATAGTCGTTTTTGATCCGCATCGCCATGTCGTAAATGATGCGCGGGGCGATCTCCCAGCCGCGGGAGGGGTTCATCCGCCGCCCCGGCAGTTCAAATGGCTCGTAGTAGTACGCCGGGTGGAACGGCGTTTCCGGGTGCCAGGCCCGGGACGGAGCCTTCACCCGATGCGGGTAATAGAGGTTGATACCCAGCTCGTCGACGGTGTTGTCGGCAATCAGCGCCAGCTCCTCAGGTGTGTAGTCCCACGGCACCTGATGTTTTTCCAGCAGGGTGAACAGCTCCTGCGGGTAGTGGCCGTGGACCAGCGGATCGAGGAACACCCGGTTGTAGAACAGATCGTAGATCTCCGCGGCCTTCAGGTCATGGGCCGCGCGCGAGCGGGGATACGTCACTTCCGGGTTGAGAATGCAGCCCACGCTGCCGCTGTAGCCCTTCTCGCGGAACAGCTTCACCACCTTCGCCGTCGCCAGCACTTTGTGGTGATTCCACTGCATCCAGGTGCCGGTGTTCTGCTCGTAAGGCCAGCGCAGGGCATCGAGGTAAACCCGGGTCTGGACCACAATCGGCTCGTTGAAGCTAAACCAGCGCTTCACCAGGTGGTGATAGCGGGCGAAGACCTGTTCGGCGTAGCGAACGAACAGCTCCACCACATGCTTCGACGCCCAGCCGCCGTAGGTTTCCAGCAGAGTGCCCGGCAGCTCGTAGTGCTCCAGGCAGATCATCGGCTCAATGCCCTGGCGGTGCATCTCGGCAAACAGGGCGTCGTAATAGGCGGCGTACTCCTCATCGACGGTGGCATTTTCATAGTCGGTGAGAAAACGCGACCAGTTGATGGAGGTGCGGTAGTGGGTCAGTCCGGCCTGCTTCATCAGCGCCACGTCTTCGCGGAAACGGTTGATGAAATCGGTAGCCACCGCCGGGCCGTAGCCGTTATGCCACACCTGACGATCGTGCTTGTACCAGAGATCGATCCACGAATCCTGCCCCGCTTTCTTGCCGCTCCAGCCTTCGGTCTGCCAGGCGGAAGCCGCGGCCCCGAGAATAAAGTCTCCGGGGATAGTCATCTGTTTAATGCTCATACGTTATTCGTCGCCTCCTGATTGGCGGCCTGCATTGCGGCCTGTTCAGCCCGGCGTGAAGCGATCTTCACAAACGGCAGGTAGATAAGCACAGCCGTAATGATGCAGACAAACTGGGTGACCACCGCGCCCATCGAGCCCGCAGTAGAGAGCCAGGCGTTGATCAGCGGCGGCGTGGTCCAGGGCACCATCACCACCGCTTTACCGGCAAAACCGGTGACGGTGGCGAAGTAGCCGATGGAGCCGGTGACTAATGGGGTGATGATGAACGGGATCGCCAGTATCGGGTTCAGCATGATTGGCATACCGAAGATCACCGGCTCGTTGATGTTGAAGATCCCCGGGCCGATGGAGAGCTTGGCGATCTCCTTCATCTCTTTGCGTTTGGTGCCGATCATCACCGCAATCAGCAGGCCGATGGTCAGACCCGAGCCGCCGATGCTCATGTACACGTCCCAGAACGGCATGGTGATGATGTTCGGGATCTCTTTCCCCTGCTCAAAGGCGCTCATGTTGACGGTGATCGCCCCCAGCAGCAGCGGCTCGCGGATCGGTTTGATCATCTGATTGCCGTGGATCCCGATCACCCAGAACAGCTGGGCGACGAACATCAGCAGCAGGATCCCCGGCAGGCTTTGCACGACACGCTCCAGTGGCTGTTGCACCACCTGGTAGACCGCATCGTAGAGGTACATGCCGGTGACCTGATGGAACACAAAGCCGAAGGTAGCGATAAGGGTAGTGGTTATGATCGCCGGGATCAGCGCCGAGAACGAGGCCGACACGTTCGGCGGCACGGTGTCAGGCATGCGGATTTTCAGCCCCGGACGCCCCTCCAGCCAGCAGTAGATCTCTACCGACAGGATGGCGATAAACATGCCGAGGAACAGGCTGCGGGTATCGGAGAACTGACGCAGGAGCACATCTTTCACCATGTGCATTTCGCCATCGACCATCATCTCGACGGTCGTCGGCGTGACGCAGATAAAGCAGATCACCGCCAGCAGCCCCGGGAACAGGGACTTAATGCCGTTGATACGCCCCAGCTCGATACCGATCAGGAACACGGCCCCGATATTGAGGAAGTTCAGCGTGGCGTAGTTCAGGGCGCTGGTGATCGGCTTCAGCGTGGCGAGAAACGACAGAGACTGAAAGCTGGCGAGGCCGTTTTTCGGATCCAGCACCATATTGGAGATTAGCACCGAAAATGCGCCCACGATGATGACCGGCATTAAGGTGATGAAGGCGGACTTTATCGCCATGATATAGCGATAACTGTTGAACCTGGTGGCGAAACTGCCCAGAGAGTTGATCAGTTTTTCCTGTAATGCCATGGGGTAATACCTCAGTAAAAGGGCCTTTATTGGGATAAGGTGTACAGCCGGCTTCTATTGGCATACCAAAAATAGCTTCCAGTCACGATTTGTTCTGTGATTAAGCTCTCAACGCGGCAAGAGGTATCCCAGAGTGTGATTTATAATCACTTTGGTATGCCACTTTTGCCTGACCCACCACCCGTTACCAGAAAGCGTGATCCTGAGGGGGTTTTGCCTCTCCCGCCCGGCTTATGCCCCTGAACGTCTGTGATAAACTTGCGGGCATAACGTGGAAGCAGGAAGAGCAAATGGCAACAATGCTGGATGTCTCGCTGCGCGCGGGCGTGTCGAAAGCCACGGTGTCGCGCGTACTGAACGGCACAGGTCAGGTCAAAGAGAGTACCCGTCAGCAGGTGTTTAACGCGATGGAAGAGCTGGGCTATCGCCCCAATTTTCTGGCGCGATCGCTGGCGAACCGGACCAGCAACAGCATTGGTCTGGTGGTGTCGACCTTTGACGGTTTTTACTTTGGTCGCCTGCTACAGCAGGCCTCCCGTCAGACCGAAACGCACGGCAAGCAGCTGATCGTCACCGACGGTCACGATACCCCGGAGCGGGAAGAGGAAGCGGTGCAGATGCTGGCGGATCGCCAGTGCGATGCCATCGTGCTTTACACCCGCTACATGAGCGAAAAAGCGATCATGAAGTTGATCAACAGCGTGAAGATGCCGCTTATCGTGATCAACCGTGACGTCAGCCAGGCCCGGGAGCGCTGCGTGTTCTTCGAGCAGCAGGAAGCGGCCTTCAGCGCCGTGGAGTACCTGATAAGCCAGGGGCACCGGGAGATCGCCTGTATGACGGTGCCGATCCACACCCCCACCGGCAAGGCGCGCCTCACCGGCTACCGCAAGGCGCTGGAGAAGCACGGTATTCCCTGGGATGAGAGTCGGGTGAAGTATGGCGATTCGGGAATGACCCGCGGATATGAGCTGTGTCAGGAGTTGCTGCACGACAAGGTGCCGTTCAGCGCCCTGTTTGCCTGTAATGACGATATGGCGCTGGGCGCCTCGAAGGCGCTGCATCAGGCCGGGCTGCACATTCCGCAGGACGTGTCGCTGTTCGGTTTTGATGACGCGCCCTGCGCGAAGTGGCTGGAGCCGGCGCTCTCTACGGTCTATCTGCCGATCGACAACATGATCACCACCGCTATCGATCAGGCGATCCGGCTGGCGAAAAACGAGCCGATCGAAGCGATCCCGCCCTTTACCGGCACGCTGGTGTTACGCGATTCGGTGGCGACGGGACCCTGGTGCGATCAGAACAGTTCGAGGGCGAGTAGTTCCTGAATGGTCTGGCGACGGCGAATCAGTCGCGCCGCGCCTTTATCAAACAGCACTTCCGGCAGCAGCGGACGGCTGTTGTAGTTCGAGGACATGGACGCGCCGTACGCGCCGGTATCGTGCAGCACCAGATAATCCCCCGGTACCACCTGCGGCAGGGCGCGGGTTTCCACTTTCCCGCCCTCCTGCTGGGTGAAGACATCCCCGGACTCGCACAGCGGGCCGGCCACCACCGTCTCCACCACGGGGGCCTGGGTTAAATCCCGGCCGTCCGCCGCGAGGGCGGTAATGTGGTGATAGCTGCCGTACATGGACGGACGCATTAGATCGTTAAAGCCCGCGTCGATCAGCACGAAGTGACGGCTCCCCATCGCCTTCACGCTGCGCACCTGCGCCACCAGCACGCCGGACTCCGCCACCAGGAAACGTCCCGGCTCGATCTCCAGCTTCACCGGATGGCCCAGATGGGCGGCAATTTTGTCCCGCGCGCCGTTCCACAGGCCGTAGTAGTGATCGGTGTCGATCGCCTCTTCCCCTTCGCGATACGGGATCGATAAGCCACCGCCCGCGGAGATCGCCTCCAGATCCTGACCAAACTCGATCACCTGGCGCACCATCGCCCCGCACACCTGCTCAAGATGACCGTAGTCCACGCCCGATCCGATGTGCATGTGGATCCCCACCAGCTTCAGGTTATAGCGTTGCAGGACGGTCAGGGCCGCAGGCAGATCGCTATACCAGATGCCGTGTTTGCTGTTTTCGCCGCCGGTGTTGGTCTTCTGGCTGTGGCCGTGACCAAAGCCCGGATTAACGCGCAACCAGACGCGATGGCCCGGCGACACCTGACCCAGCTGCTCCAGCATATCCACCGAACCGGCGTTAACCGGGATCTGCAGCTCATGCACCCGCGCCAGAGTGGCGCTGTCGATCAGGTCGGCGGTAAAGACGATGGAGTCGCGGTCAGCCTTTGGATCGTAACCCGCCGCCAGCGCACGCTCGATCTCACCCAGCGACACGGAGTCAACCTTCACGCCCTGCTCGCGCATCAGGCGCAGAATATGGATGTTGGAGCAGGCTTTCTGGGCAAAACGCACCACGTCAAACTGATGCAGGGCGGCAATTTTGTCGCGGATAATCTGCGCGTCATAAACCCAGACCGGGCAGCCAAACTCCGCAGGCAGGCGCAGCAAATTGTCGGCGTTCAGATCGGTATCGGTGTTGTTCAGCGGGCGTGGCATGGTCTTCTCCGGGAAAGCAATTTTTACTGATTACGCCACAGCCCGAAGAGAATAAAAAATATCGTTTTATCGCCAGTCTATGCAAAAATGATATGGATAACGTGCTGAAACAGGTTACCTCCCATGCCCGCTGTAAACCTCCGTCATATTGAGATTTTCCACGCCGTGATGACCGCCGGAAACCTAACCGAAGCCGCCCGCCTGCTGCACACCTCCCAGCCGACGGTGAGCCGCGAGCTGGCGCGCTTCGAGAAGGTGATCGGCCTGACGCTGTTCGAGCGCACCCGCGGGCGGCTGCACCCCACGGTGCAGGGGCTGCGGCTGTTCGAGGAGGTGCAGCGATCCTGGTACGGGCTGGACCGCATCGTCAGCGCCGCCGACAGCCTGCGCGAGTTTCGACAGGGCGAGCTGTCCATCGTCTGCCTGCCGGTCTTCTCCCAGTCGTTTTTGCCCGCCCTGCTACAGCCGTTTCTCGCCCGCTACCCGGACGTGAACCTGACCATCGTCCCGCAGGAGTCGCCCCTGCTGGAGGAGTGGCTCTCGGCCCAGCGCCACGATCTTGGCCTGACCGAGACCCTCGCCACCCCGGCGGGCACCGCCCGTCACGAGCTGCTGTCGCTGGATGAGGTGTGCGTCCTGCCCGCCGGGCATCGGCTTGCTGAAAAAGCGGTGCTGACTCCGGCCGATTTTCAGGGCGAGAACTACATCAGCCTGTCGCGCACCGACAGCTACCGGCAGTTGCTCGATACGCTGTTTGCCGAGCATCAGGTGAAACGACGGATGGTGGTGGAGACCCACAGCGCGGCGTCGATCTGCGCGATGGTGCGGGCGGGTGTGGGGATTTCGGTAGTGAATCCGCTGACGGCGCTGGATTATGCCGACAGCGGAATTGCGATCCGTCGCTTCAGCATTTCGGTGCCCTTTACGGTGAGCCTAATCAGGCCGCTGCACCGCCCGGCCTCGGCGCTGGTGGATACCTTCAGCGCCCACCTGCAACAGGGGCTGGGCGCTTTTGTTGATCCGCTGGAGCGGCTTTTAACCTCGCCCGTTACGAAAGCATAAACGCCACCGCATCGGCGGCGTGGATCGCGGCGGTATCAAACACCGGGATCGGGCTTTCTTCCGCCGGGATCAGCAGGCCAATCTCGGTGCAGCCAAAGATCACCCCCTCCGCCCCCTGTTCGGCGAGCGTCTGGATCACGCTCAGGTAGTACTGACGTGAGGCCTCGCTAAAGGTGCCGAGGCACAGCTCTTCAAAGATGATCTGATTGATGCGGGCCCGATCCGCCTCCTCCGGGATCAGGCTCTCAATACCGTACTGCGCCGTCAGCCGCCCGCGGTAGAAATCCTGCTCCATGGTGTAGCGGGTGCCGAGCAGCGCCACGCGGGTCATGCCCGCCGCAGTAATGGCCCGCCCGGTAGCATCGGCAATATGCAGGAACGGCAGGGAGCAGCGGGTTTCAATCTGCGCCGCGACTTTGTGCATGGTGTTGGTGCAGAGCAGAATGGCCTCCGCCCCTGCCCCCTGTAATCCCAGCGCCGCATCGGCGAGGATCTCTCCGGCCTTCTCCCAGTCGCCGCTGGACTGGCAGGCTTCTATCTCATGAAAATCGACGCTGTGCAGCAGCAGGCTGGCCGAGTGCAATCCCCCCAGGCGCTGCTTCACCCCCTCGTTAATCAGACGATAATAGGGAATGGTGGACTCCCAGCTCATTCCCCCCAACAGGCCAATCGTTTTCATCGTGCTCTCCTTTACGGTTTTTCCCAGTGAAGCAAACTTGTGATCGAGTTTCCAGTTCTCTGGTTCCACATTTCCTTTTACCCGGCGCTGGGATAAATTAAATGAAACGATGTTTCACTATATAACAGGACATGAGCATGTTTATTTTCCACAAAGAGACCCAACTTGAAGACCTGGGCAACGGCGTTTCCCGCCGTATTCTGGCGCACGACGGCAAAATGATGGCGGTGGAAGTCAATTTTGAAGCGGGTGCCGTCGGTCCGATGCACAACCATCCGCACGAACAGTTGACCTATGTATTATCCGGCGAATTCGAATTCACCATCGGTGAAGAGAAGCATGTCGTCACCGCCGGGGATACCCTGTATAAGCAGCCACATATTATGCACGGCTGCGTTTGCCTGAAGCCGGGCACCCTGCTGGATACCTTTACCCCGGTTCGGGAAGACTTCCTGAAATAAACCACAAGGCGATGCACCGGCATCGCCTTTTTTCCGCCCTCTCGATGTTACATTTTTGCTACAAATATTAGTAGTTTGTCTCTACCGATGAAAATTCCCAGAATAGGTGAGCAAAGTCCGCTGTTTAGCAGGTTTTTTCTCATCGTCTTTCCCCGCAAGTCGATAAAAATGCCATCCATCTCACCTTATTGAAACGCTGTTTCGACCGCGATCACATTTCCACTATTTATCGAATGACGTGGATTTAAATCACAATAAAATAAATTAAAACGTCGTTTTACAAATTGAAAACGGTGGTTCATAAGTTTTAAAAAATTGAAACAGCGGCCAGCAGCACCCGTACAGATTCCGTTTTAAACCATTAATTACCAGGTAGGTATGTATGAATGAAAACAAGATGTTGGGGCTGGCGTGGATATCACCCTACATAATTGGGTTGATACTTTTCACCGCCTTCCCCTTTGTTTCGTCTTTCTTCCTCAGTTTTACTGAGTACGATTTGATGAGCCCGCCGGTATTTAACGGCATAGAAAACTATCGCTACATGTTTACGGAAGATACCCTCTTCTGGAAATCCATGGGCGTGACCTTTGCCTATGTCTTTTTAACCATCCCTTTGAAACTGGCCTTTGCGCTGGGTATTGCGTTCGTTCTGAACTTTAAACTGCGCGGCATCGGCTTCTTCCGTACCGCTTACTATATTCCGTCGATCCTCGGCAGCTCCGTGGCTATTGCCGTGCTGTGGCGCGCGCTGTTTGCGATTGATGGCCTGCTCAACAGCTTTATCGGCGTGTTTGGTTTTGACGCGGTGAACTGGCTTGGCGAACCTTCTCTGGCGCTGATGTCCGTGACCCTGCTGCGCGTCTGGCAGTTCGGCTCCGCGATGGTGATCTTCCTCGCCGCCCTGCAGAACGTCCCGCAGTCGCAGTATGAAGCGGCGATGATCGATGGCGCGTCCAAGTGGCAGATGTTCATGAAAGTGACCGTGCCGCTGATTACGCCGGTGATCTTCTTCAACTTCATCATGCAGACCACCCAGGCGTTCCAGGAATTTACCGGTCCGTATGTTATTACCGGCGGTGGACCAACCTACTCCACCTATCTGTTCTCGCTGTACATCTACGACACCGCATTCAAGTACTTTGACATGGGTTACGGCGCGGCACTGGCCTGGATCCTGTTCCTGGTCGTCGCGGTCTTCGCCGCTATCGCCTTTAAGTCTTCGAAATACTGGGTGTTCTACTCCGCCGATAAGGGAGGCAAAAATGGCTGATATTCAACAACTCTCCACGGCGAGAAGCGTCGCAGAACGTGAAGTGGCGCGGACGCTGCGTCGTGAAAAAATAAGCGCCAGCATTCGCTATGTGATCCTGCTGTTTGTTGGCCTGCTGATGCTCTATCCGCTGGTGTGGATGTTCTCGGCATCGTTCAAACCGAACCACGAGATCTTTACCACCCTGAGCCTGTGGCCAGCCCACGCGACCTGGGACGGCTTCATTAACGGCTGGAAAACCGGTACCGAGTACAACTTCGGTCATTACATGCTGAACACCTTCAAGTATGTGATCCCGAAAGTGATCCTGACCATTATCTCCTCCACCATCGTGGCGTACGGCTTTGCCCGCTTCGAGATCCCGTGGAAGAAGTTCTGGTTCGCCACGCTGATCACCACCATGTTGCTGCCAAGCACCGTGCTGCTGATCCCGCAGTACCTGATGTTCCGTGAAATGGGCATGCTGAACAGCTACATGCCACTGTACCTGCCGCTGGCCTTCGCCACCCAGGGGTTCTTCGTCTTCATGCTGATCCAGTTCCTGCGCGGCGTACCGCGTGACATGGAAGAGGCGGCGCAGATCGACGGCTGTAACTCCATTCAGGTGCTGTGGTACGTAGTGGTGCCTATCCTGAAGCCGGCCATCATCTCCGTGGCGCTGTTCCAGTTCATGTGGTCAATGAACGACTTTATCGGGCCGCTGATTTACGTCTACAGCGTGGATAAATACCCGATTGCACTGGCTCTGAAAATGTCCATCGACGTCACCGAAGGTGCGCCGTGGAACGAAATTCTGGCAATGGCGAGCATCTCCATTCTGCCATCCATCATTGTCTTCTTCCTGGCACAGCGCTACTTCGTACAGGGCGTAACCAGCAGCGGAATTAAAGGTTAAGAGGGAAATATCATGGCTGAAGTTATTTTCAACAAACTGGAAAAGGTTTACTCCAACGGCTTCAAAGCGGTACATGCTATCGACCTGAAAATCGCTGAAGGTGAATTCATGGTGATCGTCGGCCCATCCGGCTGCGCCAAGTCCACCACCCTGCGTATGCTGGCCGGTCTGGAGACTATCAGCGGCGGCGAAGTGCGTATCGGCGACAAGATCGTCAATAACCTCGCGCCAAAAGAGCGCGGGATTGCGATGGTGTTTCAGAACTATGCGCTCTATCCGCACATGACCGTGCGTGAAAACCTGGCCTTTGGCCTGAAGCTGAGCAAGCTGCCAAAAGCGCAGATTGAGGCTCAGGTGAATGAAGCGGCGAAAATCCTCGAGCTGGATGAGCTGCTGGACCGCCTGCCGCGCCAGCTCTCCGGCGGTCAGGCCCAGCGTGTGGCCGTAGGCCGTGCAATTGTGAAGAAGCCGGACGTGTTCCTGTTCGACGAACCGCTCTCTAACCTCGACGCCAAACTGCGTGCCTCGATGCGTATCCGTATTTCAGATCTGCACAAGCAGCTGAAGGCTTCCGGCAAACCGGCGACCACCGTCTACGTAACCCACGACCAGACCGAAGCCATGACCATGGGCGACCGCATCTGCGTGATGAAGCTCGGCCATATCATGCAGGTGGACACCCCGGACAACCTGTATCACAAACCGAAAAACATGTTCGTGGCTGGCTTTATCGGCTCGCCGGAGATGAACATCCGCGCCAGCAAGCTGGTGCAGCAGGACGGCCAGCTCTCTCTGACCATCGGCAACCAGACCATGCCGTTAAGCCCTGAGCTGAAAGCGAAAGTTGAAAGCTACGCCGACCAGGACATTTTCTACGGTATTCGCCCGGACTTTGTCTCGATCGCCGATGAGCCTTTCGCCCAGGGCTGCTGCAGCGGTGAGATGGTTCGTGCAGAAAACATGGGACATGAATTCTTTGTGTACCTGAAAGTTGGCGAGTATGAACTGACGGCCCGAATTCCTTCCGATGAAGCTAAGCCCATGATCAACAAGGGCCTTCACCGTAAGGTGTACTTCAAGTTTGATATGAATAAATGTCATATTTTTGACGCAAAAACTGAACAGAACATCTCTCTTTAATGGAGTTATAAAAATGAAAAAAGTGCTTTTAAGCGCCGTTATCTCCGCTACCTTTGGAATGAGTGCCCTACCCACTTTTGCTGCGGACAGCACCGATCTGCGTATGTCCTGGTGGGGCGGCAATGGCCGTCACCAGGTCACATTGAAGGCTCTGGAAGAGTTCCATAAACAGAACCCGGATATTAACGTGAAGTCGGAATACACCGGCTGGGACGGTCACCTGTCGCGTCTGACCACGCAGATTGCGGGCGGCACCGAGCCGGACGTGATGCAGACCAACTGGAACTGGCTGCCGATCTTCTCCAAAACCGGCGACGGCTTCTACGACCTGAACAAAATGAAGGACGTGATCGACCTGTCTCAGTTCGATCCGAAAGAGCTGCAGTCCACCACGGTGAACGGCAAGCTGAACGGGATCCCGATCTCCGTGACCGCACGCGTCTTCTACTTCAACGATGAAGCCTGGAAAAAAGCGGGCGTTGAATACCCGAAAACCTGGGATGAGCTGATGGCGGCGGGTAAAGCCTTCGAGAGCAAACTGGGCAAACAGTACTACCCGGTCGTGCTGGAGCACCAGGATACCCTGGCGCTGCTGAACTCTTACATGATCCAGAAGTACAACATCCCGGCGGTTGACGAGAAGGCGAAGAAATTCTCCTACAGCAAAGAGCAGTGGGTTGAGTTCTTCCAGACCTATAAAAAGCTGATCGACAGCCACGTGATGCCGGACACCAAGTACTATGCGTCCTTCGGTAAGAGCAACATGTACGAGATGAAGCCGTGGATCGAGGGTGAATGGGGCGGGACCTACATGTGGAACTCCACCATCAAGAAATACTCCGACAACCTGAAGCCACCAGCAAATCTGGAGCTGGGCAGCTACCCAATGCTGCCGGGTGCAACCGACGCGGGTCTGTTCTTTAAACCTGCCCAGATGCTCTCTATCGGTAAATCCACGAAGAACCCGGAAGCCGCAGCGAAAGTCATCAACTTCCTGCTGAACAGCAAAGAAGGCGTTGAGACCCTGGGCCTGGAGCGTGGCGTACCGCTGAGCAAAGTGGCGGTGAAATACCTGACCGAAGACGGCACCATCAAAGAGAACGATCCGGCGGTTGCGGGTCTGCGTCTGGCCCAGTCCCTGCCAGCCAAACTCTCCGTCTCGCCATACTTTGATGACCCGCAGATCGTGGCCCAGTTCGGTACCTCCCTGCAGTACATCGACTATGGTCAGAAAACCGTGGAAGAGACTGCCGCTGACTTCCAGCGTCAGGCTGAACGTATCCTGAAACGCGCAATGCGCTAATTATTTTAGATTATCAATACCCTACCGTTCTGCGGTGGGGTATTTTTTTATCTGAAGGAACACATTATGAAAGGAAAAATCATCCCCCTGCGTTTTCGTACCCGTCAGGACAGTCAAACCGGACACGAGGTGATACGCCTGACGCCGCCGCACATTATTTGTCACCGTAACTACTTCTATCAGAAATGCTTTACCCGGGATGGCAGCAAGCTGATCTTCGGCGGCGCCTTTGAGGGTCACTGGAACTACTACCTGCTGGACATTGCACAGCAGCAGGCAACCCAGTTGACCGACGGCGCGGGCGACAACACCTTCGGCGGCTTCCTCTCCGCGGACGATACCTCCCTGTGGTACGTGAAAAATAGCCGCGAATTGCGCCGCGTCGATCTTGAGAGCCTGGAAGAGTATGTGGTGTATGAGGTCGATGACGACTGGGTGGCCTACGGCACCTGGGTGGCGAACTCGGACTGCACGAAACTGGTGGGCATCGAGATCAAAAAAAGCGACTGGCAGCCGCTCACCGACTGGAG
Source organism: Leclercia sp. AS011 (assembly GCF_037152535.1). Lineage (NCBI taxonomy): Bacteria > Pseudomonadati > Pseudomonadota > Gammaproteobacteria > Enterobacterales > Enterobacteriaceae > Leclercia > Leclercia sp. AS011. Next base: position 85,071 of record NZ_JBBCMA010000003.1, on the reverse strand, counting down.
CAAGTTCCGCGCCTTTTATTTCACCAACCCGGAATGCCGCCTGATTAATATCGATCTGCAGACCGGTGAACGGCGGGTGATTTTGCAGGAGAAACGCTGGCTCGGTCATCCGATTTACCGTCCGTTTGACGACAGCACGGTGGCGTTTTGTCACGAAGGCCCGCGCGATGCGATCGATGCTCGCATGTGGCTGATCGGCGAGGATGGCAGCCATCTGCGCAAGGTGCGTCAGCATGCGGAGGGCGAGAGTTTTACCCACGAGTTCTGGGTACCGGACGGCTCGGCGCTCTATTACGTGGCGCACAAGGAGAACGACCCGCAGCGCTATCTGTTCAGCGCCGATCCGGCGACGCTGGAGAACCGTCAACTGATGGCGATCCCGCCCTGCTCGCACCTGATGAGTAACCACGACGGCTCGTTGATCGTCGGGGATGGTGCGCCGCACAATACCGGAGATATCAGCCTCAACGATCCCTTCATCTGGGTGTTCGATATTGCACGAGGCACGCAGACCGCCGTCTGCCAGCACAACACCAGCTGGAAAGTGCTGGACGGCGATCGCCAGGTGACCCATCCGCATCCGTCGTTTTCACCGGACAACAACTGGGTGCTGTATACGTCGGACGAAGAAGGGATGCCGGCGCTGTATCTCGCCCGGGTGTAAAAAAAAGCCGGGTGGCGGCTGCGCCTTACCCGGCCTACAAAAAGACAAAACCCTAGGCCCGGCAAGCGAAGTGCCGCCGGGCGTTAACCTCACACGCCGATGTTTCTTAACTTCTCCCCTGCCATCAGCCTGCGCTCGATGTGCTCCAGGGTGACGCCTTTGGTTTCAGGGATCAGCCAGAATGTGATGCCAATAAATGCCACGTTCAGCACCGTATAGAGCCAGAAGGTACCCGCCGCACCGATCGCATCCAGCAGGGTCAGGAAGGTGGCCCCGATGATCATGTTCGACACCCAGTTGGTGGTGGTGGAACAGGTGATCCCGAAGTCGCGGCATTTCAGCGGCTGAATTTCAGAGCACAGGATCCACACTACCGGAGCAGCACTCATCGCGTAACCCGCGATGCACATCATGGTCATCCCCACAGAGAGCCAGGACAAGCTGCTGGACGCCGTACCGTTATCAAACTGCATCAGGCAGTAGCCGAGGATCAGCGTCCCCAGCGCCATCACGCTAAAACCAATTTTCAGGGCCGGTTTACGGCCCGCTTTATCAACAGTAAACACCGCAATAAAGGTGGCAAACATAAAGGTCAGCCCCACCACCAGAGTGGCGATCATCTGCTGTTCGGTAGTCGTGAACCCGGCCATTTTGAAAATACGCGGCGCGTAATACATGATGATATTCATGCCGGTAAACTGCTGCATCGCCTGCAACAGCATGCCGAGGAAGACCGCGCGACGGACGTTGCGGTTGATTTTGAATAACGACCAGCCCCCCTGCTTCAGCTTGAGGCTTTCGCGGATCTCGTTCAGCTCTTCCCGCGCTTTTTCAGAGGTATCGCGCAGCATCCGCAGCACCTCTTCCGCCTCGACGTGTCGCCCTTTTTGCGCCAGCCAGCGCGGACTATTAGGTAAAAAGATCACCAGCACGATCAGCAATACCGCCGGGAGTGCCAGCACACCCAGCATGGCGCGCCAGTTGCCGCTGTAGCTGAAATACGTATCGGAAAGAAAGGCCAGCACGATCCCGAGCGTCACCATCAGCTGGTACATGCTGATCATTTTGCCGCGAACGTTTTCGCTCGCCATCTCTGAGAGATAAAGGGGTGCAGTGTAGGAGGCAATCCCCACGGCCACGCCCAGCAGCACGCGAGAAAGCAGTAGCGCCTCAACCCCCGTGGCAAACGCCGAGCCGAGTGAGCCGGCCACAAACAGAACGGCGCCCACCATCAGGCTGTACTTTCGGCCAAGGCGGAAGGAGAGCCAGCCGTTGAACAGGGCACCGACTGCTGCGCCCAGCATCATACTGCTCACTACCCACTCCTGCAGGCGATTGCTGAGCGTAAAGTGATCGGTGATAAAAGGTAGCGCACCGGCAATAACGCCGATATCCAGCCCAAACAGCAAACCGGCCACCGCCGCGGAAATGGACACAAACAGGTTCATCCTGCGGGTATCGCGTAGGGCGCGGGGCATAAAGGTAGAGTCGTTTATTGATGTCATATTTTCCTGCCTGAACAGCGTAAGACGTTAAATGAAATTACGAGAAACCCTGAAAAAGTGTCAGGTCGTATAACGTGAAAATATGGATATATCAGCTGGCAAGGTGCGATCTGTGATGGACATTACAATTTAAAACAGCGATGAATATTCACCACTTTTTGTTAAAAACATGATTTATCGGAAATAAATATGTGATATGGGTCATTTTGCTAAAAAGACTATGGATTTTTCTCTTTTACCCATATGGACAATGAATTATTTGACGCAAAAAAAACCTCCGCCCGGGGGCAGAGGTTTATTGGCAGAGGCGAGAATTAACGCGCCAGCCAGCCGCCATCAACCGCAACGGTGTAGCCGTTGATGTAGTCAGATGCGCTGGAGGCCAGGAACACAACTGGCCCCATCAGATCGCTTGGCAGACCCCAACGACCGGCCGGGATACGCTCGAGGATCGCCGCGCTGCGCTCTTCGTCAGCACGCAGCTGCTGGGTGTTATTGGTGGCCATGTAGCCCGGTGCGATGGCGTTAACGTTGATGTTGTGCTGCGCCCATTCGTTCGCCAGCAGACGGGTCACGCCCATTACGCCGCTTTTAGAGGCGGTGTAAGAAGGCACACGGATGCCGCCCTGGAAGGAGAGCATGGAGGCGATATTGATGATTTTGCCGCCGTTGCCCTGGGCGATGAAGTGCTTCGCCGCCGCCTGAGACATGAAGAACACGCTCTTGATGTTCAGGTTCATCACGTCGTCCCAGTCCTGCTCGCTGAAGTTGATCGCGTCTTCGCGACGGATCAGACCGGCGTTGTTGACCAGAATGTCGATTTTACCGAATTCCGCCACCGCACGATCCAGCAGCTCAGGAATGGCGTCGATTTTACGCAGGTCAGCGGTCAGGCTCAGGAAACGACGGCCCAGGGCGGTGACACGCTCGATGGTCTCCTGCGGCTCAACGATGTTGATCCCGACGATGTCACAGCCAGCTTCCGCCAGACCCACCGCCATACCCTGACCCAGGCCGGTATCACAACCGGTCACGACCGCCACTTTACCTTGCAGAGAAAATGCATCCAGAATCATTTTTTATCCTTTATCTTTCAGCGCCTGAACGAACAGGCAAGTTTGTGCTTAACTGTCCGCGACTAGCGCAGATCCTTAACGGCTACGTGGTCCATATCATCGAAGACCTGGTTTTCACCCACCATGCCCCAGATGAAGGTATAGGCACGCGTGCCCACGCCGGAGTGAATCGACCAGCTTGGCGAAATCACCGCCTGCTCGTTATGCATCACGATATGGCGAGTCTCCTGCGGCTGTCCCATCATGTGGAATACGCAGGCGTCCTCTTCCATATTGAAGTAGAAGTACACTTCCATGCGGCGCTCATGGGTATGGCACGGCATGGTGTTCCACAGGTTGCCCGGCTCAAGCTCGGTCAGCCCCATGCTGAGCTGGCAGGTTTCCAGCACGTCAGGAACGAAGTATTTGTTGATGGTGCGGCGGTTGCTGGTGAGGTTGTCACCCAGGGTGACGGGCGCGACGTCTGCCGGCGTGACTTTTTTGGTTGGATAAGTGGTGTGTGCCGGAGCGCAGTTATAGTAGAACTTCGCCGGTTGGCTGCTATCGACGCTGGCGAAGACCACTTCCTGCGCGCCTTTCCCGACGTACAGCGCATCGCGATGGCCAATTTCGTAGCACTGACCGTCAACGGTGATGGTGCCCGGGCCGCCAATGTTAATCACGCCCAGCTCACGACGCTCGAGGAAGAAGCTGACCCCGAGCTGCTTGCCCACTTCACCCCCGACGGAGACCGTTTTGGTCACCGGCTTGATGCCGCCCACGATAATGCGGTCAATATGGCTGTACACCATGGTGTACTCATCTGCGACAAACACTTTCTCAACTAAAAACTCATCGCGCAGACCCTGGGTATCCAGCGTTTTTGCATGCGCGCTGTGGATGCTTTGTCTGACTTCCACATTAACCTCCAGAATTTATCGGCCCCGAAGGCCTGGACAATTAACAAAACGGTGTTCCGTTTTCATGATGGGCACATATTATCTGCTGTGAAATGGGTTTTCAATTACATTTAAAACGATGTTTCACTTTTTCTGTAAGTTAATCTCAAAATTGCAGTTGCGATCACGAATGTCAGGGAGTTGACAGGGCTTTGTTAAATCCTTTCTTTAATACTTTAGGGTTAATTTATAGATTAAACAGTCAGTTATGAAAGGATAATAAATTGATGTTGGGATGATAAAAATCTGAACAGATGTAAAGAGAGTGCAGGTTTTGCGGCCTTTTCCTTCAGAAGTGCGCCACCAGTCACACACACTGAAACGATGTTTTGATATTTTAACACCCAGTTTTTAAACTCATATTTTATCGATCGGACCGCAGGCGATATCCTGCCGTCGAATTCAAGGAGCGCATCATGGCAAAAGGCATGCGGGTCAAACTGAACTATGAGGTCAGTCGCGATCCGGATACAGGCGTGGAAGTGACCCGCCTGACCCCACCTGAAGTAACCTGTCATCGTAACTACTTCTATCAAAAGTGCTTTTTCAACGACGGTAGCCATCTGCTGTTTGCCGGCGAATTCGATGGTCACTGGAACTACTATCTGCTGGATCTGAAAAAGGCTGAAGCGGTGCAGTTAACTGAAGGCGCGGGGGACAACACCTTCGGCGGCTTCCTGTCGCCGGATGATAAATCCCTCTATTACGTTAAGAATGATCGCACCCTGCTGGAAGTCAATCTGACGACGCTTGCCGAGCGCGAAGTGTATCGCGTCAGCGACGACTGGGTGGGCTACGGTACCTGGGTCGCCAACTCTGACTGCACCAAACTGGTGGGGATCGAAATTGCGAAAAGCGACTGGACGCCGCTGAACGACTGGAAAATCTTCCACGACTTCTTCCATAAAGGCCCGCACTGCCGCCTGCTGCGCGTCGATCTGCAGACCGGCGAAAGTAGCGTGATCCACGAAGAGAAAAACTGGCTCGGCCACCCTATCTACCGTCCGTTTGACGACAACACCGTCGCCTTCTGCCATGAAGGGCCGCACGATCTGGTGGATGCCCGCATGTGGATGGTCAACGAAGACGGCAGCAACGTGCGTAAGGTTAAAGAGCATGCGGAAGGCGAAAGCTGCACCCACGAATTCTGGGTTCCGAACGGCTCGGCGCTGGTGTATGTCTCTTATCTGAAAGGTCAACAAGGCCGTACCGTATACAGCTTCAACCCGGATACCGGCGAGAACAGCGCGGTGATGCAGATGCCCGCCTGTTCGCACCTGATGAGTAATTTTGACGGCACAATGCTGGTGGGGGATGGTTCCGGTACTCCGGTCGATGTGAAGGACACCAGCGGTTACACCATCGATAACGATCCTTACCTCTATGCATTCGACGTAGCGAAAAAAGCGTACTTCCGCATCGCGCGTCACGATACCTCCTGGGCCACCGTGGCTAACAGCCGCCAGGTAACCCATCCGCACCCATCCTTTACCCCGGATGATAAAGCGGTTCTGTTTAGTTCCGATAAAGACGGCAAACCTGCTCTCTATATTGCGAAGCTTCCTGAGCAACCTGAACTGTTGCGTGAATAAAAGTTAGTGTTTGTGTTCCTGTAACTGGCCTTGCCCTTCTTTATGGAGGGCTTTTTTTTATCTGCAGATCGGGAAGACATACATTGCAGGCATAAAAAAACCGGCTCTTGCGAGCCGGTTAATCCCGGAGGTACTGCTTGTTATCAGAACGAATATGCTACGCCAACACGGAGACGGGTCTGACGTTCATCCGTTGTTTTCACGCCGACGTTACCCACTTCGCCATACGGGGACCAGTTTTTATCAATTTTGTACGCCAGCTTGACGTTATATTCCTGGGAGTAATCTTTGTTGTTGTTACGAATATTCCCTTCGGAGCTTTTGGCGTAAACGTAGTTCAGCTCGGTACGCCAGTCGCCCATTACCCAACCAATCCATGCATCACCACGGTTAACTTTATCGTCTTCTCTGTCCGGGGTTGACGGATAACGGGTGTACTCATAGCGGTAACGACCGGAAATATAGAAACCGTTGTCGAAGCTGTATTGCGCCTGCAGGAAAGGTTTATAAATAGTGTTGCTTTCTTTACTCTCGACCGTAAAGCCTGGGGTCAGGGAGATATTGTCGTTGGCTTTCCAGCGCCAGCTAATCTGGTCTTCGTGACCATTACCTACCATATCGGAAAACGGCTGGTCAGTTTTATCGCCGCCGGATTTCCATTTCGCTTCGACTGAAAAACCAAAGCCATTATCAAAACGGTGTGAAACGGCCACGCGGTCTGCGTTGGTACCCGTATCAATGTATTCGTGACGCAGATCGACGGTGACAGCCTGAGCTGCGAAAGAAGCGCCAATAAGAGAAGCAAGGACCAGAGATTTCTTAAACATGGAAAAACCCTCGTTTAAAATGATGTTTCGTTTTTATGGAATTGCATTTTATTTTTTTAAATACGTAATTTTAGTGATCATGATCGTAATTATTTGTTTCATTTTTTTTGGCAAAGCCAGGCGTGAGCGGTATCAACAAAAGAGGGGTTTTAAGGGGAATTTAACGGATCGGGATCACACTAAAATGTTATTAGCGCTTCAGGGAAGGCGATAAATATTTCGGGGAGGTTTGAGGATTTACTTACAAGCGTAAAAATATGACAAAGCTCACAAACAAATAAGCCTCCGGGTAGGGAGGCCTGTGTTGGTTGATATATATCAACGCGAATTATCTTTCTATAGCTAACGCCACACCCTGTCCGCCGCCAATGCACAGCGTAGCCAGCCCTTTGCGGGCATCGCGTTTGACCATCTCATGCACCAGCGAAACCAGAATACGGCAGCCTGAGGCCCCAATGGGGTGGCCCAGCGCGATTGCTCCGCCGTTGACGTTGACCCGGCGCTCATCCCACTCCAGCATTTTGCCCACCGACAGCGCCTGGGCGGCAAAGGCTTCATTCACTTCGATCAGATCGACATCCGCCAGCTGCCACCCTGCCCGCTCCAGGCAGCGGCGCGTGGCATGCACCGGGGCGATCCCCATCAGGGCAGGATCCACGCCGACGCTGGCAAAGGCTTTGATGCGCGCCAGCACCGGCAGATTCAGGGCTTCGGCTTTGCTCTCGCTCATCATCATGACCGCGGCAGCGCCGTCGTTAATGGAGGAGGCATTCCCGGCGGTCACCGAGCCGGTGAGTTCAAAGGTCGGATTGAGCAACGCCAGCCCTTCGGCGCTGGCGTCGGTGCGCGGCTGCTCATCGGTATCCACCAGCAGAGGTTCACCGTTCTGCTTCTGCGCGTTGACCGGGACAATCTCATCCCGGAAGCGGCCTGCGTCGATGGCAGCCCGGGCTTTATGCTGCGAGCTAAGGGCGTAAGCGTCCTGCCGCTCACGGGAGATTCCGTATTCCCGGGCCAGATTTTCCGCCGTGACGCCCATATGGTAATCGTTGAACGCATCCCACAGCCCGTCATGCACCAGGCTGTCGATAAGCTGGCTGTTTCCCAGCTGGGCACCCGTGCGGCTGTCGGTCAGAACGTGCGGCGCGCGGCTCATGTTCTCCTGCCCACCGGCGATCACCACGTCGGCTTCCCCGCACTGGATCGCCTGGGTTGCCAGGTGCAGCGCCTTGAGGCCGGAGCCACAGACGTCGTTGATGGTAATGGCCGAGACGGTGTTGGGTAAGCCCCCTTTCAGCGCCGCCTGGCGGGCAGGGTTTTGCCCCGCTCCGGCGGTCAGCACCTGACCGAGGATCACCTCATCAACCTCGTGGGCCTCAATGCCACTGCGCTCCACCAGCGCGCGGACCACCACGCTGCCCAGATCTACCGCCGAGTGGCGTGAGAGCGCTCCCTGGAAACAGCCGATTGCTGTGCGCAACGCACCCACTATCACGACGTCTTTCATCTCAACCTCTGTGCAAAATGACACCGCTCATCGTATAGGATTGTTATCAACCAATGATGTAATTGTTTAAAAAAAGTGAGTTTTATCACAAAGGATCGTGCGCGGAATCTGCATGTATTCACGTAACTTATAATTTTCACGGTAATTATTAGATAACGCGTTTGCATTATGACGGCGCGGCGATAAGTTAGGAGTGGCAAACACGCGTTTACACTGGAGTAACAAATGTCCGACTGTATCATTCCAGAAATAAAAGAATCAGAAGAAGAAATCATCGCTATCCGCCGTCATCTCCATGCCAATCCCGAATTAAGCCTCGAAGAGTTTAATACCAGCAACCTGGTGGCTCGCCAGCTGGAAGGCTGGGGTTATCAGGTCACGCGCGAAATCGGCAAAACCGGCGTGGTCGGCACCATCAAAAAAGGCCAGGGTAGCAAATCCATCGGCCTGCGCGCCGATATGGATGCCTTACCCATCTTTGAAGCCACCGATTTACCCTGGGCCAGCACCGTTCCGGGCAAAATGCACGCCTGCGGTCACGACGGCCACACGGCAATTTTGCTGGCCGCGGCGAAATATATTGCCTCCGATGCCTGCCAGTTTAACGGCACCGTGCACCTTATTTTCCAGCCTGCCGAAGAGGCGATTGGCGGCGCGGATTTAATGATTAAAGACGGGTTGTTTGACCGCTTCCCCTGCGACCGTATTTTTGCCCTGCACAATATGCCTTATCTGCCGACCGGTAAGTTTGGCTTCTATGAAGGCAACTTTATGGCCTCCGCCGATACCGTCAAAGTCACCCTGAAAGGGTACGGCGGACATGGCGCGCACCCGGAGCGCACCGTGGATCCGATTGTGACCGGGGCCGCGCTGATCATGTCCCTGCAGAGCATTGTGGCGCGTAACGTGCCGCCGGGTGAAACCGCCGTGGTGACAGTCGGGACCTTCCAGGCGGGTATCGCCTCCAACGTCATCCCGGACAGCGCGGTGATGGAGCTGACGGTTCGTTCGATGAAGCCGGAGATCCGCGACCTGCTGATCCGCCGCATTCAGGAGCTTACCGAGTTCACCGCCCGCAGCTACGGGGCCACCAGCGAAGTGGAGATCTACGACTCCTACCCGGTGCTGGTCAACGATGCGGAGCAGACCGCCTTCGCCCGCCAGCTGGCCGTCGAATTCTTTGGCGAGGATGCAGTGCTGGACAGCGTCTCCCCGTCCAACGGCAGTGAAGATTTCGCCTTTATGCTCCAGCAACGTCCGGGGAGTTATTTCCTGCTCGGTAATGGCGAGAAAGGGGAAAAAGGCGGCTGCATGGTGCATAACCCCGGCTACGACTTCAATGACGAAATCATTACCACCGGGGCCTCCTTCTTTGCCCGTTTGGTTGAAAACTATTGCCGTTAAGACAGGGATATAACATGAAAAAATACCTTTTACCGCTGGTAGCGCTGCTGGCGACATCCTCTGCCTTTGCAGCAGAGACCAAAGAGCTGCGTTTCGGCGTGGATCCGACCTTTGCCCCCTTTGAATCAAAAAACCCGCAGGGCGAGGTGGTCGGGTTTGATATCGACCTGGGCAATGCCCTCTGCCAGCAACTGCAGGCGAAATGCGTCTGGGTTGAAAGTAACTTCGACGGCATCATTCCGTCCCTGAAGGCGCGAAAATTTGATGCCATCCTCTCCGGGATGTATATCACCGAGAAGCGTAAAGAGCAGATTGCCTTCAGCGACAAGATCTACAGCGGCCCGGCTTTCCTGGTGGCACGTAAAAACAGCCTCACCGGCAACAGCGTGGATCAGCTGAAAGGGAAAACCATCGGCGTTGAGCAGGGTTCCGCCCAGGAAACCTATGCCAATGAGCAGTGGCGCGGCAAGGGCGTTAACGTGGTGGCCTATCAGGGTGCCGATCAGGTGATCCGCGACCTCGAGTCAGGGCGTATTGACGGCGCGGTGCTCTCCGGGGTGATGGCGGATTACAGCTTCCTCAGCAAGCCGCAGGGCAAAGAGTTTGCCTTTGTCGGCAGTGCCCTGCAGGACGATGCCCTGTTCGGTGCCGGGGCGGCGATTGGCCTGCGCAAAGAGGATGACCAGCTGCGCCAGGAGCTGAACGGTGCCATCGCGGCGATCCTGGCCGACGGCACCTACAAGAAGCTCGCCGCAAAATACTTCAGCTTTGATATTTATACAGGCAAGTAATGCCATTCCGCCCTTCACTGGCTGAAGGGCGGAGTTTTCCAGTACTGAGTTAAGGCCGGCGAGCTGCCGTTTATCGGGTCCGACTCAGGAAACGGCAACGCAACGATGCGCGCCAGTATGGCTGGCGTCGCCGGCTGCTTGCACAGATCGAACTCCATCCCCGGCGGATACGCCCCCACCACCTGAAAATCGAGCGTTGCAGACAAGCGGCAATGCCCGGTACCCGCAGGCAATAACAGCGCGTCCCCGGCTTCTACCTCGATCTCTTCTCCCCCCGGACCGCCAATCATCAGGCGCGCCGTTCCCCGGGCAACACCTAACACCTCATGGGCCGTGGAGTGGTAATGGTGATAGTCGAAAATCCCATCGCGCCACTGGGGCGGCCACCCGTTGTCGGCAAAGCGTTGTTCAAACTGGCTGGCTATGTCGCCTTCCGAAAGCACTCCTTTATAGATCAGCACCGGCAGATGAGGATTATTCGGCACCCAGTCTCGGGCTGAGAGCATCAGCACGCGGGGCGTAATGGTATTTTCAGCGTTCATATCTCTTCTCAGCCCGTAAATTCACCCCATTAAGTGTAGTCCTTTTAGATTTCGGCATCGATCAGGTGAATGTCGTATTCGTCACGCCGGATCCGCCTGGTGCTGCAGCCAGTGCCGCAGCCAGTTTCCCGCCGTCCCGGGCGGGGAGCGCTTATTCCACACCAGATCGATTGCCACCGAGCGCGGCCAACCCGGGACGTGGATCTGCACCAGCGCATTCGCGGGCGCGAACTCCGCCACCAGCGCACAGGGCAGCGCGCACCAGCCGAAGCCCTGCACCGCCATGCTGAGTAGCATCAGGTAGTTGGGTGCGGACCACACGGGCCCCTGAGCCAGCACCGGTTCCCGCTCAAGATAGGTGTTGAGGCGCAGCTCCCGCCAGCCGTGCAGCTCATCGGCCTCGGTGCGACTTTGCGCGGCGAGAGGATGCGTGGCGGAGGTATAGATCGCCATGTGGGTCTGCATCGGCAGGCGGACGGCGGCAATGTCGGTGGGATAACTCTCCCGCGCCTCGGTAAGGCCGATGTGTGCCCGCCCTTTTTGCAACAGGTCGATGACATCGTCATCTTCGCCGATCAGGCATTCGAATTCCGTGTGGGGAAAACGCTCGTCGAAACGAAACAGCATCTCCTCCAGCACGTCCGGGTGCAGGGTATCGGAGAGCACAAAGCTTAGCCGCGCTTCGGTCTCTTCGCTGAGGGAGACCGCCAGCTCGTCCAGCCGGGCGCTGGCGGCGAGGATCGACTGAACATAGCCCAGCACCTGTTTGCCCTGGGCGGTGAGCACCGGCTGGCGGGCGCTGCGATCGAACAGGGCAAACCCGAGGTCGTCTTCCAGATGGGCGATGGCGGTGCTGATAGTGGACTGGCTTTTGCGCAGACGGCGGGCAGCGGCGGAGAACGAGCCTGCGGCAACCGTCTCGACAAAGGCCGTTAAGGCTTCGGGGGAGTAGCGCATGATGTATCTACTTTATCGATGGAATCTAACTTTTATATATCACTTTTAACGATAAAAATAGCGGCCTGATTCTGCCCATTCTGGCAAGTTCATGAGGTATCAGGTTATGCAGCACAACGATATTCAACAGCGAAAACTGCCGGAGCGTATCTTCCACGCCGTCTGTTTTGAGGGCATCGCCACAGCGATCCTTGCTCCGACCACCGCCTGGCTGATGCAACGTCCGGTGCTGGAGATGGGTGGATTAACCATTCTCCTCGCCACCACGGCGATGATCTGGAACATCATCTATAACGCCGGTTTCGACAGACTCTGGCCGCGGCATATCGTCACCCGCACCGCCAAAGTCCGCGCCCTGCACGCCCTCGGCTTTGAGGTCGGGTTTATTTTTATCGGTGTCGGCATTGTGTCGCTGGTGCTGGGCGTGAGCCTGCTGCAGGCGTTCACCCTGGAGATCGGCTTCTTTATTTTCTTCCTGCCGTACACCATGGTCTATAACTGGGCCTACGACACCCTGCGCGATCGCATGATGAAGCGACGCCAGCAGCGGCAGGCCGCCACGAATTAATCCCTCCGGCCGGAAATGCTTTCCGGCCTGCTTAACCCCGCGCCAACCGCCACGCCAACTGAGGATTATGGTAAAATAGTCTCCTTTTTGTTGGTTTTATAGTTGATACGTTTCTCTCATGTCGAAAATCTGGTCTAAAGAAGAGACCCTCTGGAGCTTTGCCCTGTACGGCACGGCCGTGGGCGCAGGAACCTTGTTTCTGCCCATCCAGCTGGGATCTGCGGGCGCTGTCGTCCTGTTTATCACCGCCCTCGTGGCGTATCCATTCACCTACTGGCCCCACAAAGCGTTATGCCAGTTCATCCTCTCCGCAAAAACTAAAGGTAGCGAAGGGATCACCGGCGCGGTGACGCACTACTACGGGAAAAAGATCGGCAATCTGATCACCACCCTCTACTTTGTCGCCTTTTTTGTGGTGGTGCAGATTTATGCCGTGGCGATCACCAATTCTCTGACCGAACAGCTGGCGAAGCATATGGCGGTGGACATGACCGCGCGGGTGCTGGTCAGTCTCGGCGTGGTGCTGACGTTAAACCTGATCTTTCTGATGGGGCGTCATGTCACCATCCGGGTGATGGGTTTTCTGGTCTTTCCGCTCATTGCTTACTTTCTGCTGGTGTCGCTGTATCTCGTCCACAGCTGGCAGCCCGCGCTGCTCACCAGCCAGATGAACGTGGATAAGCACACCCTGCACCAGGTGTGGATCTCCATTCCGGTGATGGTGTTCGCCTTCAGCCATACCCCGATTATTTCGACCTTTGCCGTCGACCGGCAGGAGAAATACGGCGACGCCGCGATGGGCAAATGTACCCGCATTATGAAGGTGGCGTATCTGATCATCTGTCTGAGCGTGCTGTTCTTCGTCTTCAGCTGCCTGCTGTCGATCCCGCCGTCCTATATCGTCGCTGCCAAAGAGGAAGGGGTGACTATTCTCTCTGCGCTGTCGATGATGCCCTCCTCCCCTTCCTGGCTTGGGATCTCCGGTATTGTGGTGGCCATCATCGCGATGTCGAAATCCTTCCTTGGCACCTATTTTGGCGTGATTGAAGGGGCGACGGAGATGGTGAAATCAGGATTAAATCAGGTTGGGGTGAAGAAAAGCCGGGCCTTCAATCGGGCCGTGTCGGTAATGGGGGTCTCGCTGATCACCTTTGCGGTGTGCTGCATTAATCCCAACGCCATCTCGATGATCTACGCCATCAGCGGGCCGCTTATCGCTATGATCCTGTTTATCATGCCGACCCTGTCGACCTTCCTGATCCCGGCCCTGAAGCCTTACCGCTCCATCGGCAACGTGCTGACGCTGATCGTCGGGGTATTGTGCGTGTCGGTGATGTTTATTGCCTGACCAACATCAGCACGCTGGTTTGCAACAGCGTGCTGTTTAACATCAGGCGCGGATATCGTCATACTCGCGGGTGTTATCAAATTCGTGTTTCGCAAACGGGCACAGGGGGATGATTTTGCGGTTTTCTGCGCGCATCTTTTCCACCACCTTCGCCACCAGCTGTTTGCCCACGCCCTGCCCTTTCAGGCTGGGATCGACATCGGTATGCTCAATAATGCTGAGGTGTTCGCCGGTAGGAACAAAGACGATCTCCGCGACCTGGTTGCCTTCGGCATCGTTGACGTAAAACTTGTTATGGCCTTCCTGAATTTCCATGGTTTCTCGCTTATTTGTGGCGGTATTTGAGTGCGCCGCTTGGGCAGGTGTCAATCACACGTACCACCGTATCAACATCCACTTCATCAGGGACGATCCACGGCTTACGTTTCAGGTTGAAGAGTCTGGCGCTGCCGCGCACGCAGTTTCCCGCGTGCTGGCAAATACCGGTATTGAAGTAAACATCAATTTTTTCACCGGTATAGGCCCGGTATCCCGCTTGCAGGAGATCGTTATCCATGACATTGCCTCTGTAATTATTATGGGGTCGGGAACAAACATCGTGTTGGCGTGCAGCTTAAAAAAGTTAACATTTATTTAATACATTGATCCACTCCCTTTAGCGCCCGGCATCATTCAATAACCATGGTTAATACAAGCCCTTTCGGTTAGTCTGGTTTTTTGATCGGCAAACCGCCCGGGGCTTATGATCGCTATGGATAATCCACTATTTTTGAAAGCGTTAGTTGTTTTACTTTTTGCCTTTTGGATCTGGGATCTCCTTAAACCGAAGCGAAAAAAACAGCCCGAGGATCCCGCTATCGCACAAGCTGATGCCCGGGAACGCCATAGGTGGCGTGATGTCAGATGGGGGTTTCGGGTAATCCAGATCGCCTGTGCGTTGTATTTTGTACAGATGCTGGTTCAGTTCTTATTAACGTAGGTATTCTGACACCGCTGTGATGACGCTGAAATCTAATAACATTTACGTTTTAAAAAAACATTATCAATCTTTCGGTTAGGTAATGCAGGCGTATTCTTCATTACAACTGTTCCTAAAAGAGTTATCATTAAATGTATGTTAAAGACATTTTGAATATGGATTAAAATCAACATGATAATTAAACCCAAGATTCGTGGATTCATCTGTACCACCACACATCCGGTTGGTTGCCAGGTCAACGTAAACAAACAAATCGAGTACGTCCGTAAAAACGGAAAACTCACTGATGGCCCTGCGCGTGTGCTGGTGATTGGCGCTTCCACGGGTTATGGGCTGGCTTCCAGAATTTCTGCTGCCTTTGGCGGCGGTGCGTCCACTATCGGTGTTTTCTTCGAAAAACCAGGTACGGATACCAAGCCAGGCTCTGCGGGCTGGTATAACTCCGCGGCTTTTGATGAAGCGGCGAAGCGTGAAGGTCTTTACTCGAAAAGCATCAACGGCGACGCCTTCTCCGATGAGTGCCGTGACGAAGTCATCAAGCTCATCAAAGAAGATCTGGGTCAGATTGATTTAGTGGTGTATTCGCTGGCCTCTCCGGTCAGAAAGATGCCAAAAACAGGCGAAGTTGTTCGCTCTGCGCTGAAGCCAATCGGTGAGGTTTACACCTCTAAAGCCATTGATACCAACAAAGATCAGATCATTACCGCCAGCATTGAACCGGCAACCGAAGAAGAAGTGCGTAATACGGTTACCGTGATGGGTGGCGAGGACTGGGAACTGTGGATTGATGCGCTGAATAACGCGGGCGTTCTGGCTGACGGCGTGAAGACCGTGGCCTACTCCTACATCGGCACGGATTTGACCTGGCCTATTTACTGGCACGGCGCGCTCGGTAAGGCGAAGGAAGACCTGGATCGGGCTGCGAAAGCGTTACGCAACAAGCTGGCTCCGCTCAACGGCGCTGCAAACGTGGCGGTGTTGAAGTCTGTTGTCACCCAGGCGTCCTCAGCCATTCCGGTGATGCCGCTTTACATTTCTATCGTCTTCAAGCTGATGAAAGACCGTGGGATCCACGAAGGTTGTATTGAGCAAATCAATCGTCTGATGACTACCAGCCTGTACGGCGATGATGCCAAACTTGATGACGAGCAGCGAATTCGTATGGACGATCTGGAACTTCGCGAAGACGTTCAGCAGGCGTGCCGCGAAATTTGGCCGACCATTACCGATGAAAATCTGGAGCAGCTGACAGATTACATCGCTTATAAAGAAGAGTTCCTGAAGTTGTTTGGTTTCGGATTCGAAGAGGTTAACTACGAAGCCGATACCGATACAAACATCGATTTTGATGTGAAAACATTAATCTAATAATAGGGGGCGCAACGCCCCCTCATTTTTAACGACGCGTCAGAGCCAGCCTCAACCCCAATCCAATAAAAGTCACCCCCACAATCCGATCCAGGATTTTCTGCAAACCCCGATTTTGTGAGACGGCACCCGCGGCGCTACCTGCAAGAATCGCGAAGGTTAAATCCGTCAAAAAAGCGATCAGCGCGTAAGCCATCCCCAGGATCAGAAAAGAGGCTGTCTGGTGCTCGCCTCCGGGTGAAACGAACTGAGGAAAGAAGGAGATAAAGAATAAAAGCACCTTCGGATTGGTTAAGGTGGTAATGAAGCCTTTAGAAAGCAGATTCGTGAGATTAGCTTTGGTCTTTACGGGTTCAGCTTCGCTGTGATGGGTGGTGTGTTTTGCGAAGGTCCCCAAAACCATCTTACTTCCGAGATAGATAAGATAAGCCGCACCGAGATACTTGATGATGGTAAACATCAGCGGAGAAGCGGTGATCAATGCCGTTAATCCCACTGCGCTTGCTACAGCATGGGTACAGCTACCTAAGGCGACACCAGCCGCAGAGATGACACCCGATCGTCTTCCGTTAGCCACGCTTTGACCTATCACGTAGGCCATGTCAGGCCCCGGTGTTACGGAAAGAAGAAAAACGGACAGAGCAAAAAGCCCAAAGTTAGTTATATCCAGCATCGCCATCTCCAGAAGTACAGGAACAGACCTGCCATGCTAGCACTGAATGGTTATGCGTGTAATGAAGATTTCTATTCAAAAAGAGTGAATGAGGCACGACTGCATAGCGGGCTGAAAGAAACAGAGGATTTCGAACAGGTCTGGCTGGGGAAAAATCTGGAGCGGGCGAAGGGAATCGAACCCTCGTATAGAGCTTGGGAAGCTCTCGTTCTACCATTGAACTACGCCCGCTTTGAGGTGCGTAAAGCATTATAGACCTTACGCCTCTTCTGACAAGACTCCTTTGCGCTAACCGGCGATAAAATAACCACTTAGCACTTCGGTTTACCGCCCTGCGCCGGTAAATAGCGTACCGGATCGATGGCCGTCGCCCGATAACGGATCTGGAAATGCAGCGCCACGGTATTGGAGCCGGTGCTGCCCATGGTGGCGATCTTCTGCCCGGCCTTCACGTTTTGTCCGTTATTTACCAGCATGGTGTCATTATGGGCATAGGCGGTGATGTAATCCTCGCCATGCTTAATCATGATCAGATTGCCATACCCGCGCAGCTGGTTGCCGACATAGACCACCTTGCCCGCATCAGAAGCGTACACAGGCGATCCCCGGGTGCCCGCAATATCAATCCCTTTGTTTCCCCCTTCCGCGGTGGAGTACGGCATTACCACTTTTCCGCTGGCAGGCCAGACCCAGCAGCGCTGCCCGACGGGCGGCCAGGAGGACTTAGGTACCACGTAAGACGGGGTGACTGCAGCGGTTTTACGGCTGCTCTTTGACGAGGATTTTTTGGCTGTGCCGCCGCTGCCGTTAACCCGCAGCTTTTGTCCCACTTCAATAGTGTAAGGCGGAGAAATATTATTAAGGCGCGCCAGATCCTTCACGCTGGTGCCGGTCGCACGCGAGATGCGGTACAGCGTATCGCCGCGCTTGACGGTATACACAGGACCAGAGTCCGATGACTGATTGCCCGCGCATCCCGCCAGCAACAGAGCCAGGATCAGGCAAAACAGAGCAGAAACAGGGTTTTTCGTCGGGCTTCCTGCAAACAAAACAGTTCCTCGGTCAACGTGAATGGCCGCGCTATGATAGCAGCCCGGACAGATATGGGTCAGCCCTTTTCCGCTCTGCGCGTCAAACCGTTCGTATAAGAATGCAGTATAATCATGCCGCGGATGGCACCACACCATCTGGCATGTCTGGTCCTGGAGCAAGAATGAGCATTCAAGAACACGTTATTTTGGTAAATGACCAGGGAAAGGTGATTGGCACTCAGGAAAAGTACGCCGCGCACACCTCTCATACCCCACTGCACATGGCATTCTCATCCTGGCTCTTTAACGCCAGAGGAGAGTGCCTGATTACCCGCCGCGCACTGAGCAAAAAAGCCTGGCCCGGCGTCTGGACAAACTCGGTCTGCGGCCATCCGCAGTCTGGCGAAGAGACAGAGCAGGCGATTATCCGCCGCTGTCGTTTTGAAGTGGGGGCTGAAATTGCCCGTATCACTCCCGTCGCGCCTGAATTTCGCTACCGTGAAACCGATCCTTCCGGGATTGTTGAAAACGAAATTTGCCCGGTGTTTGCCGCTCGCATCATCAGTGACGTCACACTGAATAATGATGAAGTGATGGACTATCAGTGGGTTGAGCTGGAAGCCTTATTCCGCGCGCTGGATGCGACGCCCTGGGCCTTTAGCCCGTGGATGGTCATGGAGGCGAGTACGGCTCGCGAGGCACTCAGGGCCTTCGCGGCGCAATAAAAAAGCCCCTTTCGGGGCTTTTTTATATCGTTGCGGCTTACTTCACCGGACGCATCGCCGGGAAGAGGATCACGTCACGGATGGTGTGACTGTTGGTGAACAGCATAACCATACGGTCGATACCAATACCCAGACCCGCCGTTGGCGGCAGACCGTGTTCCAGCGCGGTCACGTAGTCTTCGTCGAAGAACATCGCTTCGTCGTCGCCTGCGGCTTTCGCATCAACCTGATCCTGGAAGCGCTGCGCCTGATCTTCTGCATCGTTAAGCTCGCTAAAGCCGTTGCCGATTTCGCGGCCACCGATGAAGAATTCGAAGCGGTCAGTGATCTCCGGGTTCTCGTCATTACGACGCGCCAGCGGAGAAACCTCTGCCGGGTACTCGGTGATGAAGGTCGGCTGAATCAGGTGCGCTTCGGCCACTTCTTCGAAGATCTCGGTCACGATACGGCCCAGACCCCAGCTCTTCTCAACCTTGATACCGATGCTTTCGGCGATCGCTTTCGCCGAGTCGAAGTTATCCAGATCGGCCATCTCGGTTTCCGGACGGTATTTCTTGATCGCTTCGCGCATGGTCAGCTTCACGAACGGCTTACCGAAGTCGAAGACCTCTTCGCCGTAAGGCACTTCAGTGGTGCCCAGAATGTCCTGCGCCAGGGTACGGAACAGGGATTCGGTCAGCTCGATCAGATCCTTGTAATCCGCATACGCCATATAGAGTTCCATCATGGTGAACTCTGGGTTATGACGCACGGAGATGCCTTCGTTACGGAAGTTACGGTTGATCTCAAACACGCGGTCGAAGCCACCGACTACCAGACGCTTCAGGTACAGTTCCGGCGCGATACGCAGGTACATGTCGAGGTCCAGGGCGTTGTGATGGGTGATGAATGGACGCGCAGAGGCACCGCCCGGGATCACCTGCATCATCGGGGTTTCCACTTCCATAAAGTCGCGTTTCACCATGAACTGGCGGATACCGGCCATGATCTGGGAGCGAATTTTGAAGGTGTTGCGGGATTCATCGTTTGAGATGAGGTCCAGATAACGCTGACGATAGCGCGCTTCCTGATCCTGCAGGCCGTGGAACTTGTCCGGCAGCGGGCGCAGGGCTTTGGTCAGCAGACGCAGCTCGGTGCAGTGAATGGACAGCTCGCCGGTCTTGGTTTTGAACAGCTTGCCTTTGGCACCGAGGATATCGCCCAGGTCCCATTTCTTGAACTGCTCGTTGTAGATGCCTTCTGGCAGGTCGTCACGGGAGACGTACAGCTGAATGCGGCCGCCAACGTCCTGCAGCGTGATAAAGGAGGCTTTACCCATGATACGACGGGTCATCATGCGGCCGGCCACGGCCACTTCGATGTTCAGCGCTTCCAGCTCTTCGTTCTTTTTAGCGTCGAAGTCAGCGTGCAGTTGGTCTGAGGTGTGGTCACGACGAAAATCGTTCGGGAACGGCACGCCCTGCTCGCGCAGCGCAGCCAGCTTCTCGCGGCGGGTTTTCAGTTCATTGTTAAGATCGACGACCGCGTCAGCGCCCTGTGCTTGTTGTTCAGACATGTTGGTTCCTCATAACCCTGCTTTCAGACTTGCTTCGATAAATTGATCCAGGCTGCCGTCCAGCACCGCCTGCGTGTTACGGGTTTCGACACCGGTACGCAGGTCTTTGATGCGGGAGTCATCAAGGACGTAAGAACGGATCTGGCTGCCCCAGCCGATGTCGGATTTGTTATCTTCCATCGCCTGCTTCTCAGCATTTTTCTTTTGCATCTCCAGTTCATAAAGCTTCGCTTTCATCTGCTTCATGGCCTGGTCTTTGTTTTTATGCTGGGAACGGTCGTTCTGGCACTGTGTTACCAGCCCGGTCGGCAGGTGCGTAATACGCACTGCGGATTCCGTACGGTTAACGTGCTGACCACCCGCACCGGAGGCGCGGTAAACGTCAATACGCAGATCCGCCGGGTTGATTTCGATGTCGATATCGTCCTTCACTTCCGGATAGACAAACGCGGAACTGAATGAGGTGTGACGACGGCCGCCGGAGTCGAACGGGCTCTTACGCACCAGGCGGTGAACGCCGGTTTCAGTACGCAGCCAGCCGTAGGCGTAATCGCCAATGATTTTAACGGTGACAGATTTCAGGCCTGCCACTTCGCCTTCAGACTCTTCGATGATCTCAGTCTTAAAGCCGCGGGCTTCAGCCCAACGCAGGTACATACGGGTCAGCATGCTGGCCCAGTCCTGCGCTTCTGTGCCGCCGGAACCGGCCTGGATATCCAGGTAGCAGTCGGCGCTGTCATATTCGCCGGAGAACATACGGCGGAATTCCAGCTGCGACAGCTTCTCTTCCAGCACGTCGAGTTCTGCCACGGCTTCGTTGAAGGTCTCTTCGTCGTCGGCCTCAACGGCCAGCTCCAGCAGCCCGGAAACGTCATCCAGACCCTGCGCCATCTGATCCAGCGTATCGACGATAGCTTCCAGAGAGGAACGCTCTTTACCCAGCGCCTGTGCGCGTTCAGGTTCGTTCCACACGTCCGGCTGTTCCAGCTCGGCGTTTACTTCTTCGAGACGCTCTTTCTTGGCATCGTAGTCAAAGATACCCCCTAAGAACGTCGGAGCGCTCCGTGAGGTCCTGAATGCGGTTTTTTACCGGATTAATTTCAAACATGGTCTGTTTTCTTTTATGGACTAGTCAAAATGCGGAGATAAGGGCGGAATTGTACCGGATTCACGCCCTGTTTTATAGCGGAATAGTGATGCTAAAGTGGCCAGATATGGTCGATGATGATTTGCAGCGTGCGGTTGCCGCGAAACTCGTTGATATCCAGTTTGTAGGCCAGTTCGACTTCGCGCACGCCGTTATCCGGCCAGATGGTGGTATCGACGTTAAACGCGATACCGTCCAGTAGCGGGCCGCCGCCAACCGGTTCCACCATCACTTTCAGATGGCGTTCCCCCACCAGCCGCTGTTGCAGCAGACGGAAACGGCCATCGAACAGCGGCTCCGGGAACATCTGCCCCCACGGCCCGGCATCACGCAGCATCTGCGCCACCTCCATGGTCATTTCCGCAGGCGTTAACGGACCGTCGGAGACCACTTCGCCCTGCAACAGGGCCGGATCCAGCCAGTCGGTGACCAGCTCGCTGAACAGGCGCTGGAACCGGTCGAACTTCGCCTCCTCCAGCGACAGGCCCGCTGCCATCGCGTGGCCGCCAAACTTGATCATCAGATCGGGATGGAGCGTGTGCAGACGCTCCAGCGCATCGCGCATATGCAGCCCCTGAATGGATCGGCCCGATCCTTTCAGCGTGCCGTCTCCGGCCGGTGCAAAAGCAATCACCGGGCGGTGAAAACGCTCTTTAATGCGCGAGGCCAGGATCCCAACCACCCCCTGGTGCCACTCGGGGTGATACATCGCCAGCCCACCGGGCAGCGTTTCGCCGCTGCGCTCCAGCTTTTCGCACAGGATCAGGGCTTCGGCCTGCATCCCCTGTTCGATCTCTTTGCGGGTCTGGTTCAGGGCATCCAGCTCGTTAGCCAGCACGCGCGCTTCGCCGACGTTGTCACACAACAGCAGCGCCACGCCGACCGACATATCATCCAGTCGCCCGGCGGCGTTGAGACGCGGACCGAGGGCAAAGCCCAGATCGCTGGCCGCCAGCCGCTGCTGATCCCGATTAGCGATCTCCAGCAGTGCCTTAATGCCCGGACGGCACTTGCCCGCCCGAATACGGTTTAAGCCCTGCCAGGTGAGAATGCGGTTATTGGCATCCAGCGGCACCACGTCCGCCACGGTGCCCAGCGCCACCAGATCGAGGAATTCCGCCAGATTCGGCGCGGCAATGCCCTGCGCCTCAAACCAGCCTTTATCCCGCAGCTTCGTACGCAGTGCCAGCATCAGGTAGAAGGCCACGCCGACACCCGCCAGCGCTTTCGACGGGAAGTCGCAGTCGCGCAGGTTGGGGTTGATGATCGCCTCCGCCGCCGGCAGCGTGTCGCCAGGCAGGTGGTGATCGGTAACCAGCACCGGGATCCCCAGCGCATGCGCACGATCGACACCGGCATGGGAGGAGATCCCATTGTCGACGGTGAGGATCATCTGCGCGCCGCGGGCATGGGCCTGATCGACCACTTCCGGACTCAGGCCGTAGCCATCCTCAAAGCGGTTCGGCACCAGATAGGAGACGTTATCGCACCCCATCGCCCGCAGGCTGAGCACGCTCAGCGCGGTACTGGTGGCACCATCGGCATCGAAATCCCCCACCACGATGATGCGCGTCCCTTCACGAAAGGCGTTGTACAGCAGCTCCGTGGCCGTCTCGACGCCACTCAGCTGCTGCCAGGGCAGCATACCTTTTACGCCTCGCTCAAGGTCGTCTGCCGTTTGTACGCCACGACTGGCGTACAGTCGACGTAACAGAGGCGACAGATCCGCGGGTAACACGGCGCTGTCGTTCACTTCACGACGACGGAGTTGGATCGAAGATTTCACGCGAATTATTTACCGCCAAACTGTTTCTGGTGCGCGTCGAGGAACTCTTTCATCTCTTTCGGCCCCTGGTAACCCGGCACCACGTAGCCGTTGCTCAGGACGATGGCAGGCGTGCCGGTCACGCCAAACTGCACGCCCAGCGCGTAGTGGTTGGCAATGTCGATATCGCAGGAGGCGGGCTGAATACCCTTGCCGCTCATGGCATCATCAAAGGCTTTGTTGCGATCTTTTGCACACCAGATGGCCTTCATGTCCTGCTCAGGCTGGCTCTGCACGCCCGCACGCGGGAAGGCGAGATAACGCACGGTGATCCCCAGCGCGTTGTAGTCTTTCATCTCTTCGTGCAGCTTGTGGCAATAGCCGCAGGTGATGTCGGTGAATACGGTGATGACATGCTTTTCCTGCGCCGCTTTGTAGACGATCATCTCTTTTTCCAGCGCGTTCAGATTTTTCATCAGCATCTGGTTAGTGACGTTGACCGGCTGGGCACCGCTCACATCGTACAGCGGCCCCTGCAGGAAGTGCTTACCGTCTTCGGTGACGTACAGTACGCCGCCGCTGGTCATGACGGTTTTCATCCCCGGGATTGGCGCAGGTTGGATTTCGCTCCCGGTAACGCCGAGCTTCGCCAGAGACTGTCTAATGGCCGCATCGTCAGCATGCGCCAGACCAGATAATGAGGCTGCCAGCAGAGAGAACAGCACTAAAGACTTTTTCATATGGGTTCCTGTTACAAGTCATCACGCCCGTGGGTGATGCTGTTGGTGTAGCTGCCGCAGGCGTTCCGTCGCGACATGCGTGTAGATTTGCGTCGTTGAAAGGTCACTGTGCCCAAGCAGCATCTGGACCACGCGCAGGTCGGCACCATGGTTCAGAAGATGGGTCGCAAAAGCGTGACGCAGAACGTGCGGCGAAAGTTTTTCACTGTCGATACCCGCCAGTGTGGCGTAATGTTTGATGCGATGCCAGAAGGTTTGACGCGTCATTTGCTGCGCGCGCTGGCTCGGAAACAGCACATCAATGGAGGCTCCGTTAAGCAACCACGGGCGCCCATGCTGAAGATAGTTCTCCAGCCAGTACACCGCCTCTTCACCCAGCGGTACCAGACGCTCTTTGTTGCCTTTACCAATCACCCGCACCACGCCCTGACGCAGGCTGATATCGCTCATCGTCAGCCCGACCAGCTCGGAGACGCGCAGCCCCGTCGCGTACAAGACCTCAAGCATCGCTTTATCGCGTAACTCCAGCGGTTGGTCAACCACCGGCGACTGTAATAATCTCTCAACTTGCGCTTCGCTGAGATCCTTCGGCAGACGCTGCGGCAGCTTAGGTGACGCCAGCGCGGCGCTGGGATCGTCGGCGCGTAATTTCTCACGATACAGATGCTGGAACAGACGCCGCATGGCGCTCAGCAGCCGCGCGGAGCTGGTGGCTTTATAGCCCCCCTCCATGCGCTCGGCAAGCAGCGCCTGCAAGTTGTCGCTCTGTGCGGTGGCAAGCGTGAGGCCATGATGATGCAGCCAGGCCACCAGCATCGTCAGATCGCGTCGGTAAGCGCTGAGGGTATTTTCGGCAAGATTCTTCTCCAGCCACAGTGCATCGAGAAACTGCTCGATGAGTGCGAGATCCTTTTCCACGTCAGCCTCTTTCGTTCTGCAATGGGTGCATTATGCCTGAATGCGGGTTGTTTCTGGTACACTACACGCAAAGTCATAGCAAGTATTGAGACATTTTAGCGATGAATATTGGTCTGTTTTATGGTTCCAGCACCTGCTACACCGAGATGGCCGCAGAGAAAATTCGCGACATTATCGGTCCGGAACTGGTCACCCTGCATAATCTCAAAGACGACGCCCCGACGCTGATGGAGCAGTACGACGTGCTGATCCTCGGTATCCCGACCTGGGATTTTGGCGAGTTGCAGGAAGACTGGGAAGCCATCTGGGATAGTCTGGATGGCCTGCAGCTGGAAGGTAAAATTATCGCGCTGTACGGCATGGGCGATCAGCTGGGCTACGGCGAATGGTTCCTCGACGCGCTGGGGATGCTGCACGACAAGCTGGTGCCGAAAGGAGTCACCTTTATCGGCTACTGGCCGACCGAAGGCTATGAGTTTACCAGCAAGAAACCGATCATTGCCGACGGCCAGCTGTTTGTCGGGCTGGCCCTTGATGAGACCAATCAATACGATCTGAGCGAAGAGCGCCTGCAAAACTGGTGCGAGCAGATCCTCGGCGAAATGGCGGAGCAGTTTAGCTAACCCGCTACCGCCCCTGCGTCGGCTGCTGTGCAAGCATCCGGCGCAAATCCCGCCACTCCCCTTCGTCCATACTGTCTGCCGCCAGCCATAAATGCTGATAGCGTTTCCCGTCGCCTTTGCGTAAGCGGAGCATCATGCCGGTATTTAACATCCACGGCGTGCCGATAATCTCCCACTCGCTGCCCTGCCAGTGCAGGCGGGAGTCCATAAACAGTTTGATTTCGCCCTGGCGGGAATTAATGCGCCGTTGACTGCGCACGCTGTCGAACACCACCAGCGACAGTAAGATTAACCATAATGGGGTGTAGCTCAGCGGCCACGGCATCAGCAGAATGCAGGCCGCAACCAGGCCGTGGAGCAAAAGAGACATCCACTGGGCGCGCCACGAGACGCGTAAATCAGATTGCCACAGGACCACGTTCCCGATTCCGTGTTTGAATTAA
This sequence comes from Leclercia sp. AS011, assembly GCF_037152535.1. Taxonomy (NCBI): domain Bacteria; kingdom Pseudomonadati; phylum Pseudomonadota; class Gammaproteobacteria; order Enterobacterales; family Enterobacteriaceae; genus Leclercia; species Leclercia sp. AS011. Next base: position 59,385 of record NZ_JBBCMA010000003.1, on the reverse strand, counting down.
AAGCACCATCCGTTGCAGTTCGGCGTCGGCAGGTTCGCCGTGATTCATCAGCCAGTTAAATAAATCAGGATCGTCGTTCTCCAGCAGGCGGATGAAGAGCTTTTTGTCCTCATCGCTCAGGGTGTCGTATTCGTATTCGAAGAACGGCATGATGGAGATATCGAGTTCGCGCATACCGCGGCGGCATGCCCAATGAATGCGGGCTTTATTAGTAATGTCCATGTGCATTTTCCTGCATAACGTTGAGTTCAGGCAGTGTTCCGTTCGTATCGGCTGAGAAAGCAAATCTACCGGGAAGAAACGGCTCTTAGTGTAACGTGTTTTTTGCTGTTTCATTACTGGAATATTAGGTTGCTGGCGCACTCTTCCAGAAAAAACCACAACAAATCCGGGCGTTCATCCGTTTTGCGTGGCGTTACGCAGAACAGCGTGAGGGCACGAATAGCCTGTTGAAACCGCTTGCATTGGCTACAGTCTCTTTTACCATTAGGCATCAATAAAGCGTTATGCAATTCAGGACATCACTATGGCATTTACACCTTTTTCTCCGCGCCAGCCTGTCGCCTCTGCGCGTCTGCCGCTGACGCTTATGACTCTTGATGACTGGGCGCTGGCAACACTGGTCGGTGTCGACAGCGAAAAGTACCTGCAGGGCCAGGTGACCGCTGATGTCAGTCAAATGACCGAACACCAACATCTGCTGGCCGCGCACTGCGATCCGAAAGGCAAGATGTGGAGCAACCTGCGTCTCTTCCGCCGTCAGGACGGTTTTGCCCTGATTGAACGCCGCAGCCTGCGCGACGCGCAGCTTGCCGAGCTGAAAAAGTATGCGGTGTTCTCAAAAGTCACCATTGCCGCCGATGACGAGCTGGTGCTGTTAGGCGTGGCCGGGTTCCAGGCGCGTGCGGCGTTGAAAAACCTGTTCAGCGAACTGCCTGATGCCGAAAAACAGGTGACCCACGAGGGTGCCACTTCGCTGCTGTGGTTTGAACACCCGGCGGAGCGCTTCCTGCTGGTGACCGATGTCGCCACCGCGGAGCGCGTGACCGAGGCCCTGCGCGGTGAAGCCCAGTTGAATAACAGCCAGCAGTGGCTGTCACTGAATATTGAAGCGGGCATCCCGGTAATCGACGCCGCCAACAGCGGACAGTTTATTCCGCAGGCGACCAACCTGCAGGCGCTCGGCGGGATCAGCTTCAAAAAAGGCTGCTATACCGGCCAGGAGATGGTGGCTCGTGCGAAGTTCCGCGGTGCCAACAAACGCGCGCTGTGGTATCTGGCGGGCCAGGCCAGCCGCGTTCCGGAAGCCGGTGAAGATCTGGAGCTGAAAATGGGTGAGAACTGGCGCCGGACCGGCACCGTGCTCGCCGCCGTTCAGCTCGATGATGGCCGTCTGCTGGTGCAGGCCGTTATGAACAATGACATGGAGCCCGACAGCGTGTTCCGCGTGCGCGAAGATGTAAATACCCTGAGCATCGAGCCGCTGCCGTATTCGCTGGAAGAGTGATGGTGTGAATGCCGGGTAGCGGCTTCGCCTTACCCGGCCTACGGTTCGACTTGTAGGCCCGTGCAAGCGAAGCGCCGCCGGGCACAAGCCGCTTTAAACCTGCCCAACGTACAAATAGATCGCCAGGAAATGGCATACGCTGCCACCCAGCACAAACCCGTGCCAGATCGCGTGGTTATAGGGGATGCGCTTGCAGACGTAAAAAATCACCCCCAGCGAATAGACGATTCCGCCTACCGCCAGCAACGTTACCCCACCTGCCGCCAGTTTTACCGCCAGCTGATAGACAACAATCAGCGACAGCCAGCCCATGGTCAGATAGGTCACCAGCGACAGCACCTTAAAGCGGTGCGCGATAGTCAGCTTAAACAGGATCCCCAGCAGCGCCAGGCTCCAGATAACAATCATCAGCCCGCGCGCCAGCGGCGAATCCAGCCCCACCAGCAGAAACGGCGTATAGGTCCCGGCAATCAGCAGATAGATGGCGCAGTGGTCGAATTTTTTCAGCCAGATCTTGGCCCGCTGATGCGGAATGGCATGGTAAAGGGTGGACGCCAGGAACAGCAGAATCATGCTTCCGCCATACAGGCTGTAACTGGTGATCGCCAGCGCACTGGCGTTAGTGTCGACGGCCTGAACCAGAAGCAGTACCAGCCCGACGATGCCAAACACCAGGCCGACTCCGTGACTAATACTGTTGGCTATTTCCTCAGCCAGCGAATATCCCTGTGTGGTTAATGGTTTGCTAACCATAGAGAACTCCGGGAAAACATAAGTTAATAATGCATCGCTGACTATGCTAACTGAGAATGATTCCAGTGAACACCTGTTAGCTAAAATAAATATCATATAAATATTTAACCAATTAAATCATGTATTTATATAAATATTTCAGCTAACGCCTGTTCGACTTATCAATCAAAGACATTTAAAATCAATGACATAAAATTGAGTCTGACTCGGGTAGATCTCCGCGATGACCCGCTTAAGTTCACCGAGGGTCATGTTCTCCTGCTGAGCATGTTTTTCGGTCAGCGTTTCCAGCGTCACGGTCGAGGTTCCCGTCACCTCAATGGTGCAAAAGTAGCCGTCGTCTTCATAACGTCCCACCCGCAGAACATCGCCCGCTTTGAAGTGTGCCTCGCTCTCATCCCGGATGGTGATGGTCTTACGTCCGGCCAGAATGTCGTCCTGAAAGCGCTGAAAAAAAGTAATGTCGTTTGGCTGCATGTTATTATTCCCTGAAGATGAAGTCTGATGAGTGAGTTTAGCCACTGTGAGCATGTTCTCCCATTCCGCCATTGCCAGCCTCAATAATCTGGAGATGATGGTCTATAACACCGTCATTAAAAACCGCGATCGGGTGATGTACATGACCATCCGCGAACTGGCGGATGCGGCAGGGGTTTCCACCACCACCGTGCTGCGCTTTTGCCGCAAACTGAATTGCGATGGCTATTCTGAATTCCGCGTGCGGTTTAAATTATATCTCGAGCAAAACGAACCGCAGCAGGCCAATTTTGGTGCCAGTGAGATTATCAGTTTTTTCAAAAGCGTAAACAACGACGAATTTGATACTCTGTTAAATAACGCCGTCGATATTATCTTGTCCTCGGAGCGTATTATATTTGTCGGTGCGGGCACCTCAGGTTCGCTGGCAAAATATGGCGCACGCTTCTTTTCCAATATTGGTAAATTCAGCAACCATATCGACGATCCTTATTTCCCGGTCACCAACGACATGGCGAAAAACGCGCTGGCAATTGTCCTCTCGGTCTCGGGCGAAACCGAAGAGATCCTGCGCTTCGCCAGCCAGTTCAGCCTCCATCACTGCAAGGTGCTCTCCATCACCAGTCACGAACATTCGCGGCTGGCGAAACTGGCGGACTTTAATCTCTCCTGGCACGTGCCGCAAACCCGTATCGCCGGGGTCTACGATATTACGACACAAATTCCGGTGATTTATATTCTTGAATCTCTGGGACGTAAACTGGCGAAGAAATTAACGGAATAAAACACCCTGTTTTTTCGCCGTAACAAATTACAATTGATATGAATTGTTATATCGTGACTTTTTATTCCTCTTTGTTAGACTCAAAAAAATAAGACAATGAATGAGATTAGCAAAGATGAAAAAACTCACTTTACCAAAAGACTTTTTATGGGGCGGCGCGGTTGCGGCGCATCAGGTTGAAGGCGGCTGGAACAAAGGCGGCAAAGGTCCGAGCATTTGTGACGTGCTGACCGGCGGCGCGCACGGCGTGCCTCGTGAGATCACTCAGGAAGTGGTTGAGGGGAAATATTACCCGAACCATGAAGCCATTGATTTCCACGGCCACTACAAAGAAGACATCAAGCTGTTTGCCGAGATGGGCTTCAAATGCTTCCGCACCTCTATCGCCTGGACCCGTATCTTTCCAAAAGGTGACGAAACACAACCCAATGAAGAGGGGCTGAAGTTCTACGACGACATGTTCGATGAACTGCTGAAATACAACATCGAGCCCGTCATCACCCTCTCCCACTTTGAAATGCCGCTGCACCTGGTGCAGGAGTACGGCGGCTGGACCAACCGTAAGGTGGTGGACTTCTTCGTTAATTTCGCTGAAGTGGTGTTTGAGCGCTACAAGAGCAAGGTCAAATACTGGATGACCTTCAACGAGATCAACAACCAGCGTAACTGGCGCGCGCCGCTGTTCGGCTACTGCTGCTCCGGCGTGGTCTATACCGAACATCAAAACCCGGAAGAGACCATGTATCAGGTGCTGCATCACCAGTTCGTGGCCAGCGCCCTGGCGGTGAAAGCCGCGCGTCGTATCAACCCGGAGATGAAAGTCGGCTGCATGCTGGCAATGGTGGCGCTCTATCCGTTCTCCTGCAAACCTGAAGACGTGATGTTTGCTCAGGAATCCATGCGTGAGCGCTATGTCTTTACCGACGTGCAGCTGCGGGGTTACTACCCGTCTTACGTCCTGAACGAGTGGGAGCGCCGCGGTTTCACCATCCATATGGAAGCGGGCGACGAACAGATCCTGCGTGAAGGCACCTGCGACTATCTGGGCTTCAGCTACTACATGACCAACGCGGTCAAAGCGGAAGGCGGTACCGGTGACGCCATTTCCGGCTTCGAAGGCAGCGTGCCGAACCCGCACGTGAAGGCGTCCGACTGGGGCTGGCAGATTGACCCGGTGGGCCTGCGCTATTCGCTGTGCGAACTGTACGAACGCTACCAGAAGCCGCTGTTTATCGTGGAAAACGGCTTCGGCGCTTACGATAAAGTGGAAGAAGACGGCAGCATCAACGATGACTACCGCATCGACTACCTGCGCGCCCACGTGGAAGAGATGATGAAGGCCGTGACGTACGACGGCGTGGATCTGATGGGCTACACCCCGTGGGGCTGCATCGACTGCGTGTCGTTCACTACCGGCCAGTACAGCAAGCGCTACGGCTTTATCTACGTCAACAAGCACGACGACGGCACCGGCGACATGTCCCGCTCCCGTAAGAAGAGCTTTGAGTGGTACAAAACCGTGATTGCCAGCAACGGCGAAACGCTTTAATTGCTCGCCCTCTCCAGGCAAGGAGAGGGCAAACCGCTTATCTTCCAGACACTTCTTTACAGCATTAGCGTTGCCAAAATATGTTCGCCCGATAATATAGGCATCCTGAATATTAGAGGCGAACATGATCAAGCGACAACGCAACGCTATCCTGATGGTAGCCCTGGCCTGTCTGGTGGTGCTGATATGCACCGCCCAGCGGATGGCCGGGATGCACGCGCTCGTCATGAATGTCACCGCCTCAACTCAGTCGGTTCAGCAGGGCCAGGAGAGCACCGACGCGCCGGTTACGCCGTGTGAGCTCAGCGCCAAGTCGCTGATGGCGGTCCCGCCAATCTTGTTTGAAGGTGCCCTGTTTGCCGTTACCCTGCTGCTGGCGTTGTTGGCAGCGAACCCGCCACGCCGCGAGCGGCTGTGGCCTCCCCGCGTTATTTCCCCGCCCCGATTACGGGTGCATCTGCGATTATGCGTCTTCCGTGAGTGAGGATTCGCCTGACACATCAGGTTAATTCATCATTTACGGAGATAATTTATGTTTACTGTATTCAGGCGACTGCTGGTCTGCCTGCTCTGGCTATGGCTGCCCCTCAGCCAGGCCGCCGACAGCGGCTGGCTGCGCGCCGCCGATAATCAGCACGCCAGCGTCAGGCTGCGCGCGCAATCCGAAAGCGCTGGCGAAACCCGCCTGCTGCTGGACGTCGCCCTGCAAAAAGGCTGGAAAACCTACTGGCGCTCGCCGGGCGAAGGCGGCATCGCACCCGCGATCGCCTGGCATCAGCCCGTGGACGCAACCTGGCGCTGGCCCACCCCGGAGCGTTTCGACGTCGCGGGCATCACCACCCAGGGCTATCACGGCGATGTGAGCTTTCCCATCACCCTGCGTGGCGAGGTACCCCGCACCCTGAGCGGCGTGCTGACGCTATCAACCTGTAGCAACGTCTGTATTCTTACTGACTATCCGTTTTCGCTGGACATGACCGCGTCCGCAGGAAGCGGTTTTGATTACGACTTCAGCCGGGCAATGGGCACCCTTCCGCTCAGCGGCGGGTTGACCTCAACGCTCAACGCCAGCTACGCCCCCGGCAAGCTGACCGTCACGGCACAGCGAGACGCAGGCTGGCAGGCGCCGTCGCTGTTTATCGACGGCATGGACGATGTGGATTTCGGCAAGCCGACCCTCGCCGTGCGCGGTGATTCGCTGGTGGCTACCGTGCCCGTGACGGATAGCTGGGGCGAGGACGCGCCCAACCTCAGCGGCAAAACCCTGTCGCTGGTGCTCGCCGATAGCGGGCAGGCGCAGGAGTCCAGCCTGAGTATTCAGCAGGGCAACGCCGCGCCGGCGCTCTCGTTAGGCTGGGTACTGCTGATGGCGCTGGCTGGCGGCCTGATCCTCAACGTCATGCCCTGCGTATTGCCCGTACTGGCCATGAAGCTGGGCACGCTGATGCAAACCGAGCAGCAGGCGCGCGTTCAGGTGCGCCGCCAGTTTCTTGCTTCAGTCGTCGGGATCCTGATCTCGTTCCTCGCGCTGGCGCTGATGATGACGGTTTTACGGTTAGGCAATCAGGCGCTTGGCTGGGGGATCCAGTTCCAGAACCCGTGGTTTATTGGCGCAATGGCGCTGGTGATGGTGCTTTTCAGCGCCAGCCTGCTGGGGTTGTTTGACATTCGTCTTCCCTCCGGTACCAGCACGTTCCTCGCCACGCGCGGGGGGAACGGACTGGCAGGTCATTTCTGGCAAGGCGCGTTCGCTACGCTGTTGGCGACGCCCTGCACCGCGCCCTTCCTCGGGACGGCGGTATCAGTGGCGCTGGCGGCACCGCTTCCCCTGCTGTGGGGGATCTTCCTGGCGATGGGGATTGGCATGAGCCTGCCGTGGCTGCTGGTTGCGGCCTGGCCGGGGCTGGCCCGGACGTTGCCGCGTCCGGGACGCTGGATGAACGTCGTGCGAGTGGTGCTGGGCCTGATGATGCTTGGCTCATCCCTGTGGCTGCTGAGCCTGCTGAGCCTGCACATTGGCACCCTGCCCGTTATCACGCTGGGCGTACTTCTGATCCTTGCTCTGCTGCTGGTCACTGCCTGGCGCTACCGCTGGCAAACGGCCCTGCGCGCCGGGGCAGTCGTCATCGTGGTGGCCGGGGCCGTTGCGTTTGTCTCCGGCTCCGGCAGTGAGGGCTCCCGCCGCGATCGCGTTAACTGGCAGCCGCTCAGCGAGCAGGCCATTACCCGCGCGCTGGCGGATAACAAACGGGTATTTATTGACGTCACCGCCGACTGGTGCGTGACCTGTAAAGCCAATAAATACAACGTGCTACTGCGCGACGACGTGCAGGATGCGCTATCCGCCCCGGACGTTGTCGCCCTGCGCGGTGACTGGAGCCGCCCCTCCGATACCCTCAGCCAGTTCTTAACCACGCGCGGCAGCGCCGCCGTGCCGTTTAACCAGATTTACGGACCAGGGCTACCGCAGGGCCACGTGCTGCCTCCGCTGTTAAGCCGCGAAGCGGTGCTTACCACCCTGTCCGATGCGAAAGGAAAATAACATGCGTACATACATCGCTTTACTGCTGCTCTCTTTATCGACGTTCAGTTTTGCCGCGCCGGCAGAGGATTCTTCCGATGACCAGCTGGCGACGCTGCTGTTCAACGATCCGGCCAGCCCGCGAACGGGCGCGACATCGCCGAAGCTCACCATCGTCTCCTTCACGGACTACAACTGCCCTTACTGCAAGCAGTTCGACCCGATGCTGGAGAAAATCGTCCACGATAATCCCGACGTGCAGCTCATCATCAAACTCCTGCCGTTCAAGGGGCAAAGCTCGGTGAATGCCGCTAAAGCAGCGCTCTCAACGTGGCAGCAGGCACCGGATAAATTCTGGCCGCTCCACCAGCGGCTGATGATGAAAAAGGGCTACCACTATGACGCCAGCATCGCCGCCGCGCAGGCTAAAACCGGAACGGACGGCATTAAAACGGATGATAAAACCATGGACAGCTTAAAGATGAACCTGATCCTGTCGCAGGTGCTGAATATTCAGGGCACCCCGGCAACCATCATCGGTGACCAGATGGTCGCGGGCGCCATTCCTTATGACGATCTCGAGGGGCTGGTCAAAGAACAGCTGGCAAATGCCCGTGGCAAGTAAACTCCCGCGCCTGCTGCGCGAACTGATCCTGTGGCTGCTGATTGGCGTAGCCGTAAGCCTGGCGGTGGACTATTTTCGCCAGCCCGCGCTGCCGCAGAATTTCGCGTCAACCACGCTGCATACCCTCGACGGTCAGCCTGTCGATCTTATCGCCATGAGTGAGGAGCGTCCGCTGCTGGTTTACGTCTGGGCGACGTGGTGCGGCGTCTGCCGCTACACCACCCCGTCGGTAGCAGCGCTGGCCGCAGACGGCGGCAATCTGATGTCGGTTGCACTGCGTTCAGGCGATAACGCTACGCTCAAAAAATGGCTGCAGAAAAAGAAGGTGACGATGCCCACGGTTAACGACGCCAACGGAGAACTGGCGCGTCAGTGGGATGTTCAGGTGACGCCAACGCTGGTGGTGATCTCAAAAGGTGAAGTGAAGTCGATCACCACCGGCTGGACCAGCAGCTGGGGAATGCGCCTGCGGCTGTGGCTGGCGTCGTAGCCTTATTTGCCGCCAGCCAGCTCGAGGAAGCTACCGGTGACATAGGAGGCTTTGTCGCTCAGCAGCCAGACGATGGCCTGGGCGACCTCCTCCGGCTGACCGCCACGCTGCATCGGCAGCATCGACTTAACCCGATCCACACGCCCCGGCTCGCCGCCGGAGGCGTGAATGTCGGTATAAATCAGGCCAGGCCGCACGCAGTTAACGCGAATGCCCTGCGCCGCCACTTCCAGCGCCAGCCCGGTGGTAAGGGAGTCCACGGCACCTTTCGAGGCGGCGTAATCCACATACTCCCCCGGTGCGCCGAGGCGTGAGGCCGCGGACGAGACGTTCACAATCGCCCCGCCTTTTCCGCCATGCTTCAGCGCCATGCGTTTCACCGCCTCGCGACAGCAGAGAAAATAGCCGGTCACGTTGGTGGCCAGCACCCGGTTAATGCGCTCGGCAGAGAGATTTTCGATGGTGCTCTGCTCGAACAGGATCCCGGCATTGTTCACCAGCGCGGTGAGGGGTTCACCTTCACGGTCGAGGCTGTCGAACATCGCCATCACCTGGGCTTCATCGCTGATATCCGCCCGCACGGCCAGGGCCTTGCCGCCCTCTTCCACAATCTGCGCAATCACGTCAGTCGCGGCTTTGATGTTGTGGTGATAATTCACCGCCACGGTGTAGCCTTCGCGTGCCAGCTGCAGTGCGGTCGCTTTGCCGATACCACGGCTGGCGCCGGTTACAAGTGCAATACCCATTCTATTCTCCCCATAAAAAAAGCCGGGTGGCGGCTTCGCCTTACCCGGCTTACATTACTACACCATCGATATTACTGGTATTCGCTCATCGGCACGCAGGAGCAGAACAGGTTGCGGTCGCCGTAGACATCATCAAGACGCTTCACGGTCGGCCAGTACTTGTTGGCAACGCCTGCCGGGAAGACCGCCAGCTCACGAGAGTAAGCGTGATTCCACTCCGCCACCAGTTCGTGCTGGGTGTGCGGGGCGTTGACCAGCGGGTTGTCTTCCAGCGTCCATTCGCCGTCCTGCACGCGGTCGATCTCCATGCGGATCGCCAGCATCGCGTCGATAAAGCGGTCCAGTTCGGCTTTGCTTTCGGATTCGGTTGGCTCAACCATCAGCGTGCCCGCGACCGGGAACGACATGGTTGGCGCATGGAAGCCGTAGTCGATCAGGCGCTTGGCAATGTCCAGTTCGCTGATGCCGGTCTGCTCTTTCAGCGGACGAATATCCAGAATGCACTCGTGCGCCACACGACCATCGCGGCCGGTGTAGAGCACCGGGAAGGCGGATTTCAGACGCGTTGCAATGTAGTTGGCATTGAGGATCGCCACCTGGCTCGCCTGCTTCAGCCCTTCCGCGCCCATCATGCGGATATACATCCAGCTGATTGGCAGGATGGAGGCGCTGCCGAACGGTGCCGCAGAGACTGCGCCCTGACGGGTCAGCATGCCTTCGATCTGTACTACGCTGTGACCCGGTACGAACGGGGCCAGGTGCGCTTTCACGCCAATCGGCCCCATGCCCGGGCCGCCACCGCCGTGCGGAATGCAGAAGGTTTTGTGCAGGTTCAGGTGCGATACGTCCGCGCCGATAAAGCCTGGCGTGGTGATGCCCACCTGGGCGTTCATGTTGGCACCATCGAGGTAAACCTGGCCGCCGTGCTCATGCACGATCTCGCACACCTCACGAATGGTCTCTTCGTACACCCCGTGGGTGGACGGATAGGTCACCATGATGCAGGAGAGCTTATCGCGGGTCTGCTCTGCTTTGGCACGCAGGTCAGCCAGATCGATGTTGCCGTTCTTATCACAGGCGACGACCACCACTTCCATCCCTGCCATCTGGGCCGATGCCGGGTTGGTGCCGTGGGCAGAGCTTGGGATCAGGCAGATATCGCGATGGCCTTCGTTGCGGCTCTCGTGATAGTGACGGATGGCCAGCAGGCCCGCGTATTCACCCTGCGCGCCGGAGTTTGGCTGCATGCAGAGAGCGTCGTAGCCAGTCAGCTTCACCAGCCAGTCGGAAAGCTGGTTAATCATCATATGATAGCCTTCCGCCTGATCTGCCGGGCAGAACGGGTGCAGTTCAGCGAATTCCGGCCAGGTGATCGGGATCATCTCGGCGGCGGCGTTCAGCTTCATGGTGCAGGAGCCCAGCGGGATCATCGCCTGATTCAGCGCCAGATCCTTGCGCTCCAGCGAGTGCATATAGCGCATCATCTCGGTTTCGCTGTGGTAGCGGTTAAAGACCGGATGGGTCAGGATGGCGTCGTTGCGCTGCATGGTCTGCTGGATGGAGCGGCTGTCATGGGCCACCTCTTTGTCGAGGCTATCCACATTCAGGCCATGACCGTCGCCCAGCAGGACGTTAAACAGAACCTGCAGATCGTCGCGGGTGGTGGTCTCATCCAGGGTGATGCTCACGGCATTCAGGATGTCGCTGCGCAGGTTAATCTCTGCGGCTTCAGCCCGCGCCAGCACGGCCGCTTTGTCGGCCACTTCAACACACAGGGTATCGAAGAAGTGCGCGTGGCGCAGTTTTTGTCCTTTCTGCTGCAGGCCGCAGGCCAGGATATCGGCCAGACGATGAATACGGCTGGCGATACGCTTCAGACCCACCGGGCCGTGGAAGACGGCGTACAGGCTGGCAATGTTGGCCAGCAGCACCTGCGAGGTACAGATGTTGGAGTTCGCTTTCTCACGACGAATGTGCTGCTCGCGAGTCTGCATCGCCATGCGCAGGGCGGTGTTACCGGCAGCATCTTTCGATACGCCGATAATACGGCCTGGCATGGAGCGTTTGAATTCATCTTTCGCGGCGAAGAAGGCCGCGTGTGGGCCGCCGTAGCCCATCGGCACGCCGAAGCGCTGTGCAGAGCCGAAGACGATGTCTGCACCCTGTTTGCCTGGGGCAGTTAACAGCACCAGCGCCATAAAATCGGCCGCCACGCTGACCACGATTTTGCGTGCTTTCAGGTCGGTAATCAGAGTGCTGTAGTCATGTACTTCACCGGTAGTGCCCACCTGTTGCAGCAGCACGCCGAACACATCCTGGTGATCCAGCACTTTATCAGCGTCATCAACAATCACTTCAAAGCCAAAGGTCTCAGCACGAGTACGTACTACGTCGAGGGTTTGCGGGTGAACATCGGCGGCAACGAAGAAGCGGTTTGCGCCCTTCAGTTTGCTGACGCGTTTTGCCATCGCCATGGCTTCTGCGGCGGCAGTGGCTTCATCCAGCAGCGAAGCTGAGGCGATGTCCAGACCGGTCAGATCCAGGGTAACCTGCTGGAAGTTCAGCAGCGCTTCCAGACGGCCCTGAGACACTTCCGGCTGATACGGGGTGTACGCGGTGTACCAGCCCGGGTTTTCCAGCATGTTTCGCAGGATCACCGGCGGTAACTGCACGTTGGTATAGCCCATGCCAATGTAAGACTTAAAGCGCTTGTTCAGGCTGGCAATGCCTTTCAGTTCCGCCAGCGCGGCGTATTCAGTGGTCGATTCACCCACCTGCGGCGGGGTGGCGAGCTGAATATCCTTTGGCACGATCTGGCCGATCAGTGCGTCGAGCGAATCCGCGCCAACCGTCTTCAGCATCTCCTGCTGTTGTTGAGCATCCGGCCCAATGTGACGTTCAATGAAGGCGCCACGGTTTTCAAGCTGGCTTAAAGTCTGTGTCATGAGCGATGGTTCCTGAAACGTGCAGTGAATCGTAGTTGTCTGTAACTCTGTTGCCCGGTGGCGCTAACGCTTACCGGGCCTACGTTGTCCTGTAGGCCGGATCAGCGCAGCGCCATCCGGCACAACATTATTCGTCTTCCAGTAAGGCTTCGTACGCAGTCGCATCCAGCAGCGCGGCAACTTCCGCATCGTCGCTGGCTTTGATTTTGAAGATCCAGCCTTCGCCATACGGCTCGCTGTTCACCAGCTCCGGCGAATCGCTCAGCGCATCGTTCACGGCAACAATCTCTCCGCTTACCGGTGCGTAGATGTCAGAAGCCGCTTTTACCGACTCCGCCACGGCGCAGTCATCGCCCGCGCTGACGGTTGCGCCCACTTCAGGCAGGTCAACAAACACCATGTCGCCCAGCAGCTCTTGCGCGTGCTCGGTGATACCTACGGTGTAAGTGCCGTCGGCTTCTTTGCGCAGCCACTCGTGTTCTTTGCTGTATTTCAGTTCTGCTGGCACATTGCTCATTGAATTTCTCCTGATAAAAATAATTAGGCGACCGGCTTACCGGCGCGAACAAAAATCGGTTTGGTCACGCGGACCGGCATTTCGCGGTTGCGGATCTGCACCACGGCAGTCTCGCCAATGCCCGCCGGCACACGCGCCAGAGCAATACTGTAGCCCAGCGTCGGGGAGAAGGTGCCGCTGGTGATAATGCCTTCGCAGTGGTTGCCATTGGCATCGGTGAAACGCACCGGCAGCTCGCCGCGCAGCACGCCCTTCTCGGTCATCACCAGGCCAACCAGCTGTTCGGTGCCCTTCTCACGCTGCTGTTCCAGCACTTCACGACCGATAAAGTCGCGGTCAGCCGGTTCCCATGCAATGGTCCAGCCCATGTTGGCCGCCAGCGGAGAGACGCCTTCGTCCATCTCCTGGCCGTACAAATTCATCCCGGCTTCCAGACGCAGCGTATCGCGCGCGCCCAGACCGGCTGGCTTCACGCCCGCCTCCACCAGCGCACGCCAGAAATCGGTCGCTTTTTCGTTCGGCATCGCAATTTCATAGCCCGCTTCACCGGTGTAGCCGGTGGTGGCGATAAACAGATCGCCCGCCTGCACGCCAAAGAACGGCTTCATGCCGTCGGTGGCTTGACGCTGTTCGTCAGTGAACAGGGACGCGGCTTTCGCCTGCGCGTTCGGCCCCTGCACGGCGATCAGCGCCAGATCGTCACGCACGGTGATGTCGATGGCGTAAGGTTCGGCGTGTTGGGTGATCCAGGCGAGGTCTTTTTCACGGGTGGCGGAGTTAACAACGAGGCGGAAGAAATCTTCGGTGAAGTAATAAACAATCAGGTCGTCAATCACGCCGCCGGAGGCATTCAGCATGCCGGAATAGAGCGCTTTGCCCGGCTTCGTCAGTTTCGCCACGTCGTTTGCCAGCAGATAACGCAGAAACTCCCGGGTGCGGCTGCCATGCAGATCGACAATGGTCATATGCGAGACGTCGAACATACCGGCATCGGTGCGCACCGCGTGGTGCTCATCAATTTGCGAGCCGTAGTGCAGCGGCATCATCCAGCCGTGGAAGTCCACCATGCGGGCGCCGCATAACACGTGCTGTTCGTACAAAGGAGTCTGTTGAGCCATCTTTTCCTCGTTGAAAAATTCACCGTGAAACCCGGTGTCGGCCCCGTTAGCAGGCACCGACGCAAACGTTCTCTTTTACCTGAACTTACCACCGAAACCGGCGGTTAACCATAAGGTAAAATGGGCCATCACATTAGCTTATGACCAAAAAACGCGGGAAAGACTACAGAGTTATTGACTGGCAAAATGCGATTAAACCCGCATTAAATTACTATCCAGTCGACAGGATTGCGCATATGACGATATTTCGCGCGGAAAAACCACCAGAATTTCCGTAACATAAAAATAGTGAGATTACATTTTCTAATGCGAAAAAGAGCGTGAAATTAGATTATTTCAAACGAGGATATTTACCCGGCGCAGAGGCCGGGTAAACAAAGTGTGACGGGGATCGAGATTAACGTAGCCAGTCGGGAAGATCGTTAAGACCCATTGCCTGACGCAGGAGCTGTGGTTTGACGCCCGGGAGGGTATCAGCCAGTTTCAGGCCGAGATCGCGCAGCAGTTTTTTCGCCGGATTGGCACCGGCAAAGAGTTCACGGAACCCCTGCATGCCCGCCAGCATCATCGCCGCGCTGTGCTTACGGCTGCGCTCGTACCGGCGCAGGTAGAGATGCTGACCGATATCCTTGCCCTCACGGTGCAGGCGGCGCAGTTCGTTCACCAGCTCGGCGGCATCCATAAAGCCCAGGTTCACGCCCTGCCCGGCCAGCGGATGAATGGTGTGCGCCGCGTCGCCCACCAGCGCCAGACGGTGCGCCGCGAACTGGCGCGCATAGCGGCCGGTTAACGGGAACACCTGACGCTCGCTTTCGACGGCGCAGAGCCCCAGCCGGTTATCAAAGGCCACGCACAGGGCCTGATTAAACTCGTCGGTTGATGCCTCCTGCATCTGCTGCGCCTTCTCGGGCGAAAGCGACCAGACGATCGAGCAGAGATGCGGATCGCTGAGAGGCAGGAAGGCGAGGATGCCATCGTTGTGAAAAATCTGCCGGGCCACGGCCTGATGCGGCTCCGCGGTGCGGATGGTGGCGACCAGCGCATGATGGCGATAGTCCCAGTATGTCAGCGGAATGTCGGCTTTGTTACGCAGCCAGGAGTTTGCGCCATCGGCCCCCACCACCAGACGCGCGGTGAGCATGTCGCCGCTTTGCAGGGTGATAAAGGCGTCGTTTTCGCCCCATGCCACCTGCTGCAGCTGCGCGGGGGCAATCAGCGTCACGTCGCTGCACTGCTGCGCTTTTTGCCATAGCGCATGGTGGATCACCGCATTTTCGATGATATGACCAAGATGGCTGTAGCCCATGCTCTCATCATCAAAGGCGATATGCCCGAAGCTGTCTTTATCCCACACTTCCATCCCGTGATAGCAGCTGGCGCGCTGGGCAATAATATCTGACCAGACGCCGATGCGGGTCAGCAGCTTTTCGCTGGCGGCGTTAATCGCCGAGACCCGGAGTTCCGGCGGCGCATCGAGAGCGACAGGCTGAGGCTCTTTCTGCTCCAGCACCGCCACGCGCAGACCGCTGCCCTGCAGACCGCAGGCCAGCGCCAGTCCTACCATTCCGCCACCGACAATGGCAACATCAACATTCTGCACTTTGTTTACTCCTTAGCGAGCGACCCAACCGAGAGTCCTCTGCGCCAGCACATCACGTGCCGGAATGAATAATTCCATCGCCATCAGCCCGAGATTACGCCCTGCGACCAGCGGTGCCCAGCGATTGGCAAACAGATGCACCAGCCCATCGGTCACGCCGATGGTGGCCTCTTTATCTGCCTGACGTCGTCTCTGATACTGGCTCAGCACCGGATACGCGCCGCAATCCTGCTGTTGGGCAAAGGCCTGCGCCAGGGTTTCGGCAAGGCTCATCACATCGCGCAGCCCGAGGTTAAAACCCTGTCCGGCGATGGGGTGTAGCGTCTGCGCCGCATTGCCCACCAGCGCGACGCGATGGGAGATGGACTGTGACGCCGTGGTTAATGCCAGCGGATAGACCGAGCGTTTTCCGGCATGAGTGATGCGCCCAAGCCGCCAGCCAAAGGCCTTTTGCAGCTCGGTGCAGAAGCGTTCGTCAGACCAGGCCTGCACCTCATCCGCCTTGTCCAGCGGATGGCACCAGACCAGCGAGCTGCGCCCCTGCGACATGGGCAGCATGGCCAGCGGGCCGTGCTGGGTAAAACGTTCAAAGGCGCGGCCACGGTGCGGCTCGGCGGTAGCCACGTTGGCGATCACCGCCAACTGCTGGTACGGCTGCTGCTGCCACTGGATCCCACACTGCTGGCCGAGCGCCGAACGGGAGCCGTCGGCTGCCACCAGCAGTTGCCCTTCGAGCGTACTGCCGTCATCCAGCGTGACGCTGACCGAGGTTTCGCTGCGGGTGAAGTGCTCCACGCGCGCCGGGCAATGCAGCGTCACGCCGGGGGCGTCCTGCAACAGGCGGAACAGACGCAGACCCACGTCGTGCAGCTCAACCACCTGCCCCAGCGCATCAATACGATAATCCTGCGCCTCAAGGGTAACAAACCCGGCATGGCCCCGGTCGCTGACATGAACGGTTTCGATAGCGGTGGCGCAATCGGCAATCGCCTGCCAGATCCCGCTGCGGGCCAGCTGCTGGCAGGTGCCCTGCGCCAGGGCGATGGCACGGCCATCAAACCCCGGATGGCTGCTCGACTGCGGTGCCACGGCCTCAACCAGATGAACCGGCAGCTTGCCCTGGGTCAGGGAGGAGATCGCCAGCGCCAGGGTCGCCCCCGTCATGCCTCCGCCAACGATGATGATGCTCATGGGCGAGCCGCCGCCATCAGGGCTTCAATCTCGTCTGCGTTTTTCACCACCGAAGCGGTCAGGTTTTCGTTACCGGATTCAGTGATGAGGATGTCATCTTCAATACGAATGCCAATCCCGCGATATTCGGCGGGCACATCGGCATCCGGGGCGATGTAGAGCCCAGGCTCAACGGTCAGCACCATTCCCGGCTCCAGCACGCGGGAGCGTTCCGGACCATAGACGCCCACGTCGTGCACATCCAGCCCCAGCCAGTGGCTCAGGCCATGCATAAAGAAGGGACGGTGAGCGTTCTCGGCGATCAACTGATCGACGTCGCCCTTAAGGATCCCCAGCTCCACCAGCCCGCTAATCATAATCCGCACCACTTCGCCAGTGACTTCCTGAATGGAGGTGCCCGGGCGGAACAGCATCAGTGCGGTGTCCAGCGATTGCAGGACGATATCGTAGATGGCGCGTTGGGCCGGGGTGAATTTGCCGTTGACCGGGAAGGTGCGGGTGATATCTCCGGCATAGCCGTTAAATTCACATCCGGCATCGATCAGCACCAGATCGCCATCCCGCAGCTCAGACTCGTTTTCGGTGTAATGGAGAATGCAGCCGTTTTCCCCACCGCCGACGATGGTGTTATAGGCCGGATAGCGTGCGCCGTGGCGGGTGAATTCATGGTGAATTTCGCCTTCCAGCTGATATTCGAACATTCCCGGACGGCATTTTTGCATCGCCCGGGTATGGGCCAGGGCGCTGATCTCCCCCGCGCGACGCATTACATCCAGCTCTTCTTCTGACTTAAACAGACGCAGCTCGTGAACGGCAGGACGCCAGTCGGTCAGGGTTGCCGGCGCTTTCAGGTTTTGCCGGGAACCTTTGCGCAGCTTATCCAGCGCGGCAAAGACAATTTCATCCGCATACGCATATTCGCCCTGCGCGTGGTAGATCACGTCCAGGCCGTTGAGCAGTTGATAGAGTTGCTCGTTGATTTCGCTGAACGCCAGAGCGCGATCCACGCCCAGCTTCTCTGGCGCGGCCTTCTGGCCCAGACGGCGGCCAAACCAGATCTCGGCGGTGAGATCGCGAACGCGGTTAAACAGCACGCTGTGGTTGTGGGTATCGTGACTTTTAATCAGCACCAGCACCGACTCCGGCTCGTTGAAGCCGGTGAAGTACCAGAAATCACTGCTCTGGCGGTACGGATATTCGCTATCGTTGCTGCGCGTGGCTTCCGGTGCGGCAAAAATCAACGCGGCGCTGCCCGGCTGCATAGTGGCCAGCAGCGCCTGACGGCGGCGAAGATACTCTTGCTGAGTCATGACACCCTCCTGGAATTTTTATTAATGTAAGGTTGGTTTGCGCACTTCCGGCGCGGTCGGTTTGGTCCGGGTAAACGTATCGTGGCAGAGCAGCGACGCCACGCGCACGTACTCGATGATCTCCTCGAGAGACATCTCCAGCTCTTCCTGGTCTTCGTCTTCATCGTAGCCCAGCTGAGCGATGTTACGCAGATCGTCGATAGCTTCTCCCGCCTCGCCCGTCACTTTCTCCAGCTTAGGCTGCGTCACACCCAGGCCTAACAGGTAGTGGTTGACCCAACCGGCCAGCGCATCGGCGCGATCGAACACGCTGACGTCGTCCCCATCAGGCAGATAAAGCTGAAAAAGGAAGCCGTCATCTTCGAGCGCATCGCTGGTTGCGCCATGCATATTGCGCAACGCCTGGGCGAGATCGTGACCGAATGCCAGCCCTTCGTTCGTCAGGTCGTGAACCAGCGGCAGCCATGAGCTGTCGTTGTTTCCACCACACAGCATCCCGCTGATCAGACCGTGCATTTCAGCCGGGGTTAAACCCACGCCCTGCTGGTTCAGTAACTGGCTAACTTCGTTGTAACCAGGCATTTCGTTCTGTATAGACATGAGCATTCGTCATCAATGGGAGGAATATTCATGATATGCTACCACTTTGGACCCTGGTGAACCAGAATAGGGCTTGTTTCTACCCGCCAGGGTAGCTATAGTGTCGCCCCTTCGCAGCCCCCGGAAGCGGATGTGAAGGCAGCGCAGTCAAACAGCAGGAAGGTGGCATGTCTGCACAACCCGTCGATATCCAAATTTTTGGCCGTTCGCTGCGAGTGAATTGTCCGCCTGAACAAAGGGATGCTTTGAATCAGGCTGCGGATGATTTGAATCAGCGGTTGCAAGATTTAAAAGAACGCACTAGAGTCACAAATACTGAGCAGCTGGTCTTCATCGCCGCGTTGAACATCAGTTATGAACTGGCTCAGGAAAAAGCGAAGACCCGCGATTACGCGGCGAGCATGGAACAACGCATTAAAATGCTCCAGCAGACCATTGAACAGGCATTGCTTGATCAGGGTCGCATTACAGACAGACCGGGGCAAAACTTTGAATAACACTTCGTGGTCTACTATGGTAGAGTGACCCTGAAGGAAAAATTTCTCTGAGATGTTCGCATGCGGGCCAGTCCCCTGAGCCGATATTTCATACCACAAGAATGTGGCGCTCCATGGTTGGTGAGCATGCTCGGTTCGTCCGAGAAGCCTTAAAACTATGACGACACATTCACCTTGAACCAAGGGTTCAAGGGTTACAGCCTGCGGCGGCATCTCGGAGATTCCCTCACCTTTCTACCCAGCGACTACCATGACGCAACTTCCTGAAGTCCCTGCCTCACGTCAACACATTCGTCAGTTTATCCGTCAGCAACGCAGAGCCTTGTCTCCTGAACAGCAAGCCCATTCCGCCCAGCAAGCCGCGGCACGCATGATGGCTTATCCGCCCGTTGTGATGGCGCATACCGTCGCCCTGTTCCTCTCTTTTGATGGCGAACTCGATACCCAACCGCTGATCGATGAACTCTGGCGTACCGGAAAGAAGGTCTACCTGCCGGTACTGCACCCGTTCAGTCCGGGGAATCTGCTGTTTCTGCACTATCACCCTCACAGCGAACTGGTGGTGAATCGTCTGAAAATTACCGAACCGAAGCTGGACGTGCGCGACGTGTTGCCGCTTGAGCAACTGGACGTGCTGGTAACGCCGCTGGTAGCCTTTGATGAGAGCGGTCAGCGTCTGGGGATGGGCGGCGGTTTTTACGACAGGACGCTGCAAAACTGGCAACAGTACGGACTACAGCCGGTGGGTTACGCGCACGATTGTCAGCGCGTGGAGGCATTGCCGGTGGAGAAATGGGACATTCCGCTGCCTGCGGTGGTGACGCCGTCAAGGGTCTGGCAGTGGTAAAAAAAGCCGGGTGGCGGCTACGCCTAACCCGGCCTACATAAACCCTCGGACTTTGTAGGTCGGGTAAGCGCAAGCGCCACCCGACACCACAAACCGCAGGATCAGTACAGCAGACGCGCGCGAATGGTACCAGGAATAGCCTTCATCCCCTGCAGCGCTTTCTCTGCAACGTCTTCATCCGCTTCGATATCGATAACCACATAGCCCATCTGCGCGTTAGTTTGCAGATACTGTGCGGCGATGTTCACACCCTGCTCAGCGAAGATCTGGTTAATGGCCGTCAGCACGCCCGGGCGGTTTTCGTGAATGTGCAGCAGACGACGTCCACCGTGCAGCGGCAGAGAGACTTCCGGGAAGTTGACCGCCGACAGGGTTGAACCGTTGTCCGAGTATTTGCTCAGCTTACCGGCCACTTCGAGACCGATATTTTCCTGCGCTTCCTGAGTAGAACCCCCAATGTGCGGGGTCAGGATCACGTTGTCGAACTCGCACAGCGGTGAGGTGAACGGATCGCTGTTGGTCGCTGGCTCGGTCGGGAAGACGTCAATGGCCGCCCCCGCCAGATGTTTACTTTTCAGGGCTTCGCACAGCGCAGGGATATCCACCACCGTACCGCGCGCGGCGTTGATCAGCAGCGAGCCTGGCTTCATCAGCGCCAGCTCTTCCGCACCCATCATGTTTTTGGTGGAGGCGTTTTCCGGCACGTGCAGGCTCACCACGTCGCTCATATTCAGCAGGTCGGAGAGATGTTGAACCTGGGTGGCGTTACCCAGCGGCAGCTTACTTTCGATGTCGTAGAAGAAAACGTGCATCCCCAGCGATTCCGCCAGAATGCCCAGCTGCGTGCCGATGTGGCCGTAACCGATAATGCCCAGTTTTTTACCACGCGCTTCGAAAGAGCCGGATGCCAGTTTGTTCCAGATCCCGCGGTGGGCTTTGGCGTTGGCTTCCGGGATGCCACGCAGCAGCAGCAGGAGTTCACCGATCACCAGCTCCGCCACGGAACGGGTGTTGGAGAATGGCGCGTTGAACACTGGAATACCGCGCTTCGCGGCCGCATTGAGATCGACCTGGTTGGTCCCGATACAGAAGCAGCCAATCGCAACCAGTTTTTCTGCTGCGGCAATTACATCTTCGGTCAGGTGGGTACGGGATCGCAGGCCAATGAAGTGGGCATCACGGATCGACTCTTTCAGCTGTTCGGTATCCAGTGCACCTTTGTGAAATTCGATGTTGGTGTAACCTGCCGCACGAAGGCTATCCAGTGCTTTCTGATGCACCCCTTCGACCAGCAGAAATTTAATCTTGTCTTTCTCCAGTGATACCTTTGCCATTTCCCCGACCCTGTCTGATTGTCTGAACTGTTGTTGTGCTGGATTCAAATCCGCTCCAGCCAACATATCAAAAAAAACTATTGCAGCAATATGAACGTTTGCGTCGGCACTCTGAAGAAATGTCATACAGCGTCAAATGGCAGTGAATAATGCTGCGGAGCACTAAGAAATCGGGAGGATCATCAGGAGAGGGTTAGAAATGTGACACAAGTCACCGAATATCGCTGTTGGAAAAAAAGTTAGCGGGGGGAGGCTCCCCCCGTCAGATCATTTTACGATGGTTTTGACGCCATCGGCGGTGCCGATCAGGGCGACGTCCGCGCCACGGTTGGCGAATAACCCTACCGTTACCACGCCTGGCAGACCATTGATGGCATTTTCCAGCGCTACGGCGTCGAGGATCTCCAGACCGTGAACATCCAGAATCACGTTACCGTTGTCCGTTACCACGCCCTGACGGTATTCCGGACGACCACCCAGTTTCACCAGCTCGCGGGCGACCGCGCTGCGCGCCATCGGGATCACTTCAACCGGCAGCGGGAAGTTGCCCAGGATGTCGACCTGCTTGGAGGCATCGGCGATACAGATAAACTTGTCCGCGACGGAGGCGATAATTTTCTCGCGCGTCAGCGCCGCACCACCGCCCTTGATCATCTGCATGTGACCGTTGATCTCATCCGCGCCGTCGACGTAAATCCCCAGACGGTCAACTTCGTTGAGATCGAAAACGGTGATCCCGAGGCTTTTCAGCTTTTCCGTGGATGCATCGGAGCTGGAAACTGCGCCCTCGATCTGGCCTTTCATCGTGCCCAGCGCATCAATAAAGTGTGCTGCCGTTGACCCTGTGCCCACGCCGACAATGGTACCCGGCTGTACATACTGGAGAGCGGCCCATCCTACTGCTTTTTTCAGTTCATCCTGCGTCATGATCTCTTGCCCGTGGTGATTTTGCGTGACGCGCATTATAGAGCATTCACCTGCGCCATGTGATCTGCGAGGTCACCAATTTCGTCTGTATCAAACATAAATTTATGTCATAGTGCGAAGTATTGAAATTTTTGGGGATCAGCCAGAGCAATGAAACGTCCGGACTACAGAACATTACAGGCGCTTGATGCCGTTATTCGTGAACGCGGATTCGAACGCGCAGCACAAAAGCTGTGCATTACCCAGTCCGCGGTTTCACAACGAATCAAACAGCTTGAGAACATGTTCGGGCAGCCGCTGCTGGTTCGTACCGTGCCGCCGCGGCCAACCGAACAGGGGCAAAAGCTGCTGGCGCTGCTGCGTCAGGTTGAGCTGCTGGAAGATGAGTGGCTGGGCGATGAACAGACCGGCTCCACGCCGCTGCTGCTCTCTCTGGCGGTCAACGCCGACAGTCTGGCAACCTGGCTCCTCCCTGCCCTCGCCCCGGTGCTGGCCGATTCGCCTATCCGTCTGAATTTACAGGTCGAAGATGAAACCCGCACTCAGGAGCGTCTGCGCCGCGGTGAAGTAGTGGGTGCAGTCAGTATCCAGCCTCAGGCGCTGCCAAGCTGCCTGGTGGATCAGCTGGGGGCGCTGGATTATCTTTTCGTCGGCTCGAAAGCCTTTGCCGAGCGTTACTTCCCGAACGGCGTCACCCGCGCGGCGCTGCTGAAAGCGCCTGCCGTGGCCTTTGACCATCTGGACGATATGCATCAGGCATTTTTACAGCAGAACTTCGACCTGCCGCCCGGCAGCGTTCCCTGCCATATCGTGAATTCCTCCGAAGCCTTCGTGCAGCTGGCACGTCAGGGCACCACCTGCTGCATGATCCCACATCTGCAGATCGAGAAAGAGCTGAACAGCGGCGAACTGATCGACCTGACGCCAGGTCTGCACCAGCGCCGCATGCTCTACTGGCACCGCTTTGCGCCGGAAAGCCGGATGATGCGCAACGTCACCGATGCCCTGCTGGCCCATGGGCATAAAGTCCTGCGCCAGGATTAATAAAAAAGCCGGGTCGCATTAACGCTGACCCGGCCTGTTATCGGTGCTGAAAAACAAAACTTACGGTGCTTTGGTCGCCGTATCCTGCTGCTGATTCTGCTGAACCGGCTGGTTCTGCTGAGCCTGCTCATTCTGCTGCTGACCCTGCGCAGGTTCCAGCTGGAATACCACATCAACCTGATCGTCAAACTGGATCGTTGGCTGTTCGTAGGTATCCTGCGCGGAGACCGGTGCCGCTTCCGCTTTCATCATCCGTACCATTGGGCTCGGCTGATAGTTAGAGACGTGGTAACGCACGCTGTAAACCGGGCCCAGCTTGCTGTTAAAGCCGGAAGCCAGTTGCTGCGCCTGACGCACCGCATCATCGATCGCCGCTTTACGTGCTTCATCTTTATACTTCTCTGGTTGCGCAACACCCAGGGAGACCGAACGGATCTCGTTCAGACCCGCTTTCAGCGCCCCATCCAGCAGGGAGTTCAGCTTATCGAGCTGGCGCACCGTAACTTCTACGGTACGCACCGCGCGGTAACCTTTCAGGATGCTTTTGCCATCCTTATAGTCGTAATCCGGCTGAGTACGCAGGTTGGCAGAGTTGATATCTTTTTTACCAACGCCGTTCTGCTCCAGGAAAGAGAGATATTGCGCAACGCGATCGTCTGCCTGTTTCTTGGCGGTGGCCGCATCTTTGGCCGCCACGTTCACTTCAATGGCTAAGGTCGCGATGTCCGGTGCCGCATCCACGCTTGCGGTGCCGGAGGTAACAATATGCGGGCTATCAGGCAGTTCACTGGCCTGAACGGATGCTGCGCCAAAACCCATCAGTGCCGCCAGGGCGATTACATTCAACTTCACTTTTATTCCTCCATGTTGCGAAGAGTGCCCATGTAACAGGGCGCATGCCAGCAAGCTTAGCGCCTGCTGGTCGAATGTCCATAAGACAACGCTTAGTAGAATAGTTCCCGAATGTGATGAATCCCCTCTTTTGCCAGCTGGAAAGCGATAAACCACATTACTACGCCGACCAGGCCATTAATAATGCGCTGGGCTTTGGCGGTACGCAGACGGGGAGCCAGCCAGGCGGCGAGCAGCGCCAGGCCAAAGAACCACAGGAAGGAGGCGCTGACGGTACCCAGCGCAAACCAGCGTCTCGGCTCGGCATCCAGTTGCCCCCCGAGGCTGCCCAGCACCACAAAGGTATCGAGATAAACATGGGGATTGAGCCAGGTCACCGCCAGCATGGTGACGATAATTTTCCAGCGCCCCTGCTTCATCACTTCGGCGCTGGCCAGCTCAATATTGCTGCCCATCGCCGTTTTGAGGGCACCAAAGCCGTACCACAGCAGAAACGCCACCCCGCCCCAGGTGACCAGCGCCAGCAGCCAGGGCGACTGCATCAGCAGCGCGCTGCCGCCGAAAATCCCGGCGCAGATCAGGAGCATGTCGCTCACCGCGCAGAGCAGCGCAATCATCAGGTGATACTGACGACGAATGCCCTGATTCATCACGAACGCATTTTGTGGGCCGAGAGGCAGGATCATCGCCGCACCAATCATAAGCCCTTGAATGTAAAAAGATAACATTGAAATTATTCTCGGAAAACTGTCTTGAGGGCAGACTATACTGCGGGAGAATAATTAGAGGAAATGGATAATATTAATTGACGATAAGTGAAACTAATTAAAACCGGCACGCGTTGCGCGTGCCGGTCTGCGGGAAGGCGTTATTCCGCCGTTTCTTTTACACGCTTGAAGTTCACGTCCATCTGGGGATACGGGAAGCTGATGCCGTTGGCGTCAAAGTCGCGCTTCACGCGTTCCAGTACATCCCAGTACACGCTCTGCAGATCGCCGCTGTTGCTCCAGACGCGTACCACAAAGTTAATCGACGAGGCACCGAGTTCGTTCAGGCGAACGGTCATCTCACGATCTTTCAGAATGCGCTCATCCGACTCGATGATGTTGGTCAGGAGCGCCTTCACCTTGTCGATATCCGAGTCATACGCCACGCCAATGATGAACTCATTGCGACGGACGGGCTCGCGGGAGAAGTTAATAATGTTGTTGGCGATGATCTTACCGTTCGGGATCACCACCATACGGCCATCCGCGCTGCGCAGCGTGGTAGAGAAGATCTGCACCTGCAACACGGTACCGGCCACGCCGCCCAGATCGACATACTCACCGGAGCGGAACGGACGGAAGGTCACCAGCAGTACCCCGGCAGCCAGGTTCGACAGCGAGCCCTGCAACGCCAGACCAATTGCCAGACCGGCGGCACCGAGCACGGCGATCACCGACGCCGTTTGCACCCCGACACGGCCAAGGGCCGCAATCAGCGTGAACGCGATAACACCGTAGCGCACCAGCGCGGAGAGGAAATCCGCCACCGTGGCATCAATATGACGCGCCCGCATCACACGGTTAACCGCATTAGAGATAATGCGCGCCACGATCATCCCAACGATGATAATGGCAATGGCGGCCACAATATTTACGGCGTAACTCAACAGCAATGCCTGATTACGCACCAGCCAGGAGCCCGCGTTATTGATGCTATCTACAACACCGAGATCTTCCATTCAATTTTCCTTATCTAAGCAAACCATAGAAATGCATCCCCCATCGAGGCAGGCAAGTCAGTAAAGGGTAAACAAAAGCGGGGGGTTTTGCCAAACAGATCACATAAATAGTGGCTGTAGCCAGTTGAAAAAGCATAAAAAAAGCCCGCGATTAACGCGGGCTTTGTGAGGCTATTCGCAGCAAAAATTACAGAACGTCAACCGCGTTCAGCTCTTTGAATGCCTGCTCCAGACGCGTCACCATAGAGGCCTGGGCTGCACGCAGCCATACGCGTGGATCGTAGTATTTCTT
This sequence comes from Leclercia sp. AS011, assembly GCF_037152535.1. Lineage (NCBI taxonomy): Bacteria > Pseudomonadati > Pseudomonadota > Gammaproteobacteria > Enterobacterales > Enterobacteriaceae > Leclercia > Leclercia sp. AS011. The sequence goes on along the minus strand of NZ_JBBCMA010000003.1, from coordinate 33,133 downwards.
GTTCGGCTGGTCTTCGCCTTTCGGGTTGCCCAGCTGGCCCTGCAGGTAAGCTTCGTTGGTTTTGTAGTACTGCAGGATACCGTCCCAGGTTGCCCATTGGGTGTCGGTATCGATGTTCATTTTGATAACACCGTAGCTTACGGAGTCTTTGATTTCCTGAGCAGAAGAACCGGAACCGCCGTGGAAGACGAAGTTCAGGCTGTTGTGCGGCAGGTTGTGTTTCTTGGAAACGTATTCCTGAGAATCACGCAGAATGGTTGGGGTCAGAACTACGTTGCCTGGCTTGTACACGCCGTGTACGTTACCGAAGGAAGCAGCGATGGTGAAACGCGGGCTGATTTTGCTCAGCTCGGTGTAAGCGTAATCAACGTCTTCTGGCTGAGTGTACAGGGCAGAAGCGTCCATGTGGCTGTTGTCCACACCGTCTTCTTCGCCACCGGTGCAACCCAGTTCGATTTCCAGAGTCATGTCCATTTTGGCCATACGCGCCAGGTATTTGGAGCAGATCTCGATGTTCTCTTCCAGAGACTCTTCAGACAGGTCGATCATGTGAGAAGAGAACAGTGGTTTACCGGTTGCTGCGAAGTGTTTTTCGCCCGCGTCCAGCAGACCGTCGATCCACGGCAGCAGTTTCTTCGCGCAGTGGTCAGTGTGCAGGATTACAGGAACACCGTAGTGCTCAGCCATCTGGTGTACGTGGTGTGCGCCAGAGATTGCGCCCAGGATTGCCGCGCCCTGAGGAACGTCAGTTTTCACGCCTTTACCTGCGATAAACGCAGCGCCACCGTTAGAGAACTGAACGATTACCGGAGCTTTAACTTTTGCTGCGGCTTCCAGTACGGCGTTGATTGAGTCGGTACCGACGCAGTTAACAGCTGGCAGAGCAAAGTTGTTTTCTTTTGCTACCTGGAACACCTTCTGAACGTCATCACCAGTGATCACGCCAGGTTTTACGAAATCAAAAATTTTAGACATGTTGCGAGTCCTGTATCTTCGGCCTTGGAAAGGGGCGAGCTCTTAAAAGCACGCTGAAAATTGGGCAGGTTTCCCTGCCCTAAAATGGCTTACTTCTTAGCGCGCTCTTCGAGCATGGCTACTGCTGGCAGAACTTTGCCTTCCACGAATTCGAGGAATGCGCCGCCGCCAGTGGAGATGTAGGAGATCTTGTCGGAAATACCGAACAGATCGATTGCTGCCAGGGTGTCACCGCCGCCAGCAATGGAGAATGCTTCGCTGTCTGCAATCGCGTTAGCCACGATTTCAGTACCTTTACGGAAGTTCGGGAATTCGAACACGCCAACCGGGCCGTTCCACAGAATGGTTTTCGCATTCTTCAGGATTTCAGCCAGTTTCTCGGCAGAGGCATCGCCCAGGTCCAGAATCTGCTCTTCATTTTTGATGTCAGAAACAGATTTCAGCTCAGCGGTTGCGGTTTCAGAGAACTCAGTCGCCACGCGAACGTCAGTTGGAACAGGGATATCACAGGTAGTCAGCAGGCGTTTTGCTTCGTCAACCAGGTCAGCTTCGTACAGGGATTTACCCACGTTGTGGCCCTGAGCGGCAACGAAGGTGTTAGCGATACCGCCACCCACAATCAGCTGGTCAGCGATTTTGGACAGAGAGTCCAGAACGGTCAGTTTGGTAGAAACTTTAGAACCGCCAACGATAGCAACCATCGGACGAGCTGGTTCTTTCAGGGCTTTGCCCAGCGCTTCCAGTTCGTCTGCCAGCAGTGGACCGGCACAAGCGACGTCAGCAAATTTACCGATACCGTGGGTAGACGCCTGCGCACGGTGAGCAGTACCGAAAGCATCCATAACGAACACGTCGCACAGGGCAGCGTATTTTTTGGACAGCGCTTCGTCGTCTTTCTTCTCGCCTTTGTTGAAGCGAACGTTTTCCAGAACAACCAGTTCACCTGCAGCCACTTCAACGCCGTCCAGGTAGTCTTTAACCAGACGTACCGGGCTGGACAGTTTGTCTTTCAGGTAATTAACAACCGGCAGCAGAGAGAACTCTTCGTTGTACTCGCCTTCGGTCGGACGACCCAGGTGGGAGGTTACCATCACTTTCGCACCCTGCTTCAGTGCCAGTTCGATGGTTGGCAGTGATGCACGGATACGCGCGTCGCTGGTCACTTTCCCATCTTTAACCGGTACGTTCAGATCCGCACGGATGAAAACGCGTTTACCTGCCAGATCCAGATCGGTCATCTTAATTACAGACATGGTGAATCCTCTCGTTGATTCTTAAAGTTTTGCAGACGCAATACGCGCCTTACCTGAAACCTTGTGCGGCCATGGCTAACGTGGTGTCGAGCATCCTGTTAGCAAAGCCCCATTCGTTATCACACCAGACCAGCGTTTTGATCAGATGTGCTCCACTCACGCGCGTTTGGGTGCCATCAACAATGGCGCTATGCGGATCGTGGTTAAAATCTACTGAGACCAACGGTAATTCCGTATAGTCAACTATACCATGAAATGCTTGCTGTGCCGCTTTTTGCAGCAACAGGTTGACCTCACAGGCTTTTACCGGTTTTTTCACGGTTACGCTGAGGTCGATCGCCGTCACGTTAATCGTAGGAACACGCACGGCGATGGCTTCAAAACGATCTTCAAACTGGGGGAAAATTCGGGTAATTCCAGCCGCCAGTTTGGTATCCACCGGGATTATGGACTGACTCGCTGCGCGAGTGCGTCGCAGATCCGGGTGATATGCGTCAATGACCTGCTGATCGTGCATGGCGGAGTGAATCGTGGTCACTGTGCCCGATTCAATGCCGTAGGCATCGTCCAGCAGTTTGATGACCGGAATAATACAGTTGGTGGTGCAGGAGGCATTGGAGACGATGCGGTGTTCCGCTTGCAGCTCATGATGGTTAACGCCATAAACCACCGTGGCATCGAGATCGTTACTGCCGGGATGTGAGAAGAGCACTTTCTTCGCGCCAGCCGCCAGATGGGCTTCACCGTGTTCGCGATTGCCGTAGACACCGGTGCAGTCAAGCACCACATCCACCCCCAGCTCACGCCAGGGTAAGGCGTCGATCGTCTGCTCGTGCAGGACACGAATCACGTCATCACCGACGAACAGCTGCTCTCTCTCCTGACGAACGTCCCAGGCAAAGCGCCCATGGCTGGTGTCATACTTCAATAAATGCGCCATGCCTGCGGCATCCGCCAGTTCATTGATGGCCACCACGGTCATTTCCGCCCGACGCCCGGATTCATATAAAGCACGAACCACGTTACGTCCGATGCGACCGAAACCATTAATCGCTACGCGTACGGTCATAAGTCTCCTGCAAAGCTTTCCCTGATTCGAGGTGGCTGACAGAGTAATCCAGCAACGCTCTGAGGGGAATCCTTGCCTGTCACAAACTCCAACTGATTGGTCATTTGTCGAACGTTTAATCGACTGAAACGCTTCAGCCAGAATAAGCGAAACGTGGAATAAAGGGAATGTCTGTCCAGACCAATAAGCCAGCTATATGACTTGCGTCACATTTCTGCTGGAATAATTTACAGGGAAGTTACATGAAGAAGGAATAGTAGATACAAAAAAGCCGGGTGGCGCGCTAGCGCTTACCCGGCCTACTTTCGTGCCATTTGTAGGCCCGGTAAGCGTAGCGCCACCGGGCAAAACAGCAATTACAGCAGTTCTTTCGCTTTTGCGACCACGTTCTCAACGGTGAAGCCGAACTCTTCGAACAGCTGCTCAGCCGGAGCAGACTCACCGAAGGTGGTCATGCCGACGATAGCGCCGTTCAGGCCCACGTATTTGAACCAGTAGTCAGCGATACCCGCTTCGATTGCCACACGGGAAGAAACGGCTTTCGGCAGCACGGATTCACGGTAAGCCGCGTCCTGCTTGTCGAAGGCATCGGTAGACGGCATGGAAACCACGCGGGCTTTCACGCCTTCGCCTGCCAGCTGATCCCAGGCCGCAACGGCCAGTTCAACTTCAGAACCGGTCGCGATGAAGATCACCTGCGGCTGACCGTCGCAATCTTTCAGCACGTAGCCACCGCGAGCGATGTTCGCCAGCTGTTCTTCGGTACGATCCTGCTGGGCCAGGTTCTGACGGGAGAGGATCAGTGCGGTCGGGCCGTCCTGACGCTCAACGCCGTACTTCCACGCTACCGCGGATTCAACCTGGTCACATGGACGCCATGTGGACATGTTCGGGGTGACACGCAGGGAAGCGACCTGCTCAACCGGCTGGTGAGTCGGGCCATCTTCGCCCAGACCGATGGAGTCGTGGGTATAAACCATCACCTGACGCTGTTTCATCAGCGCAGCCATACGCACCGCGTTACGGGCATATTCCACAAACATCAGGAAGGTGGAGGTGTACGGCAGGAAACCACCGTGCAGGGCGATACCGTTGGCGATCGCGGTCATACCGAATTCACGGACACCGTAATGGATGTAGTTACCGGCAGCATCTTCGTTGATCGCTTTAGAACCAGACCAGATAGTCAGGTTAGAAGGCGCCAGGTCAGCGGAGCCGCCCAGGAATTCTGGCAGCAGTGGACCGAAGGCTTCAATGGCATTCTGGGACGCTTTACGGCTGGCGATTTTGGACGGGTTCGCCTGCAGTTTAGCGATGAACTCGTTTGCTTTCGCGTCGAAGTCAGACGGCATGTCACCTTTCATACGACGGGTGTATTCAGCCGCTTCCTGTGGGAAGGCTTTAGCGTAGGCAGCGAACTTCTCGTTCCAGGCCGCTTCTTTCGCCTGACCGGCTTCTTTGGCATCCCACTGCGCGTAGATCTCAGATGGGATCTCAAACGCGGCGTGTTTCCAGCCCAGCTGTTCGCGGGTCAGCGCGATCTCTGCGTCACCCAGTGGTGCACCGTGGGAGTCATGGGTACCGGCTTTGTTCGGAGAACCGAAGCCGATGATGGTTTTGCACATCAGCAGGGACGGTTTGTCGGTGACAGCGCGTGCTTCTTCTACCGCACGTTTAATCGCTTCAGCATCGTGACCGTCAACGCCACGCACCACGTGCCAGCCGTAAGCTTCGAAACGTGCTGCGGTATCGTCGGTGAACCAGCCCTCAACGTGGCCGTCGATGGAGATGCCGTTGTCGTCATAGAACGCAACCAGTTTGCCCAGCTTCAGGGTACCGGCCAGGGAGCATACCTCGTGAGAGATACCTTCCATCATGCAGCCGTCGCCGAGGAACGCATAGGTGAAGTGGTCAACAATGTCGTGACCCGGACGGTTGAACTGCGCCGCCAGCGTCTTCTCAGCAATCGCCATGCCCACGGCGTTAGCAATACCCTGACCCAGCGGACCGGTAGTGGTTTCAACGCCAGCGGTGTAACCCACTTCCGGGTGACCCGGGGTTTTAGAGTGCAACTGACGGAAGTTTTTCAGCTCGTCGATTGGCAGGTCATAGCCAGTGAGGTGCAACAGGCTGTAGATCAGCATGGAGCCGTGGCCGTTGGACAGCACGAAGCGGTCGCGGTCAGCCCACGCCGGGTTCTGCGGGTTGTGATTCAGGAAATCACGCCACAGCACTTCGGCAATGTCAGCCATACCCATAGGTGCACCCGGGTGACCGGATTTCGCTTTTTGTACAGCATCCATGCTCAGCGCACGAATAGCATTGGCAAGCTCTTTACGTGAGGACATTTTGACTCCAGATCGGATGTTGAAGGCCATACCCGTTTCGGCTTGACGACAGCGCGTTTTGGGCTACGCCAGAAAAAAGTGCCAACAATGTAACCCAAGCGACAAAGCATGTACATGGACCATTCTTTTGCCTGTTAAGAAATCTCTGGAACAGGCTCGCACGTTGCGCAATCTTCTCGCCCGCCTCCGTTTATATTCTTTATACTTAGCCATACTCCGGCTTCGCTGCCGTGATGTACTTTCAGAATTTATCGTGTTTAACGAGTGCGGAAGCAACCAAATGAAAATGCGTGCGATAGTGCTGGCTCTGGGAACAACGCTCCTGCTGAGCGGGTGTCAGAATATGGACTCTGGCGGGCTGATGAGCTCCGGGGCAGAGGCGTTTCAGGCCTACTCCCTGAGCGATGCTCAGGTTAAAACATTAAGCGATGAGGCCTGTAAGGAGATGGACGGTAAAGCCACCATCGCCCCGGCAGGCAGCACCTACGCTCAGCGTCTGGATAAGATTGCTTCTGCCCTTGGCGACAACATCAATGGCCAGCCGGTGAACTACAAGGTTTACATGGCCAAAGACGTCAACGCCTTCGCCATGGCCAACGGCTGTATCCGCGTCTACAGCGGGCTGATGGATATGATGACCGACAACGAAGTTGAAGCGGTTATCGGACATGAAATGGGTCACGTTGCGCTCGGCCACGTGAAGAAAGGTATGCAGGTTGCGCTCGGCACTAACGCCGTACGCGTGGCGGCGGCATCGGCTGGCGGCATTGTCGGCAGCCTGTCCCAGTCGCAGCTTGGCGATCTCGGTGAAAAACTGGTCAACTCCCAGTTCTCCCAGCGTCAGGAATCTGAGGCGGATGACTACTCTTACGATCTGTTGCGCAAACGCGGCATCAATCCGTCAGGTTTAGCCACCAGCTTCGAAAAACTGGCTCAACAGGAAGCAGGCCGTCAAAGCTCAATGTTTGACGACCACCCTGCCTCTGCAGAGCGTGCGCAGCATATTCGCGATCGCATGTCCGCAGACGGCATCAAGTAACGTCAATAAAAAGGCCGGGCAAGCAGTCCCGGCCTCTCTCTTTATTACTCGCCTTTTTTCGCCGCCTGGATATAGAGCATCTCCAGTGCCAGCGTCGCCGCTGCCAGGGCAGTGATCTCAGACTGATCGTAAGCCGGTGCCACTTCCACCACGTCCATGCCGACGATGTTCAGATCTTTCAGACCACGTACCAGCTTAATGGCGCGATCGGAGGTCAGGCCGCCGATCACCGGTGTGCCGGTGCCAGGCGCAAAGGCCGGATCCAGGCAGTCGATGTCGAAGGTCAGGTAAACCGGCATATCGCCAACAATCTGCTTCACCTGAGCAAGGATATCATCCACGCCGCGATCGTTAACCTGACCCGCGTCCAGCACGGTAAAGCCGTTGTCTTTATCGAACTCGGTACGAATCCCGATCTGCACGGAGTGGTTCGGATCGATCAGACCTTCGTTCGGCGCGGTGAAGAACATGGTGCCGTGGTCGAATTCGCAGCCGTTCGCGTAGGTGTCAGTATGGGCATCGAAATGCACCAGCGCCATCTTACCGAAGTGCTTCGCGTGGGCGCGCAGCAGCGGCAGGGTCACGAAGTGGTCACCACCGAAGGAGAGCATGCGCTTACCGGCAGCCAGCAGCTTCTCGGCGTGGGCCTGCAGCTTTTCGCTCATCTCACGCGCGTCACCGAAGGCGTACACCAGGTCGCCGCAGTCAACGACGTTCAGGCGCTCGCGCATGTCGAAGTTCCAAGGGAAGCGGTTATGCTCCCAGGCCAGGTTAGTGGAAACCTGACGGATCGCTGCCGGGCCGTGACGACCGCCCGCGCGACCGGATGTTGCCATGTCGAACGGCACACCGGTGATCACCCAGTCCGCATCGCTGTCGTACGGCTGGAAGTTCATCGGAAGGCGTAAAAAACCAAAAGCGTTAGATACCAGAGAGTTATCGTACTGATGCCCTAAAGTGCTCATGTCCTGACCTCTTTATAACGTCGGTGCATTAAAAATAGATGAAAAAAAATCCCCTCCGCGTCGTTAAACCCGACGAGGAAGGGATTGATTCGAATAGTGCCTGTTGCGGCGGATTATCGCCGCTATTACATACGGGTTCAAGTGAGTATAGCTCGCAGGCCCGGTAAGCGTAGCGCCACCGGGCATTGGCATTTACTCGTCTTCCAGATAGGTGTAGCCGTACAGACCGGCTTCGAACTCTTCCAGGAACTGCTTCTGCAGGGTATCGTCCAGATCGGTCTTTTTCACCTGATCGCGGAACTGAGTCAGCAGCTTGTTCGGATCGAGCTGCACGTACTGCAGCATATCCGCCACGGTGTCACCCTCATCAGAGAGCTCCACTTCCACGTTGCCGTCAGGGAAAACAAACACGTCAACCGCTTCGGTATCCCCGAACAGGTTGTGCATGTTGCCGAGGATCTCCTGATAGGCCCCGACCATAAAGAAGCCCAGCATTGGCGGGTTCTCCGGATCGTACTCCGGCATCGGCATGGTAGTGGCAATCCCGTCACCGTCGATGTAGTGATCGATAGCGCCGTCGGAATCACAGGTGATATCCAGCAGCACCGCACGGCGCTCAGGCACCTGGTTCAAGCCTTCCAGCGGCAGGACCGGGAAGAGCTGATCGATACCCCATGCATCCGGCATCGACTGGAACAGGGAGAAGTTGACGTACATCTTGTCCGCCATACGCTCCTGCAGCTCGTCGATAATCGGACGGTGCGCGCGGTTGCTCGGGTCGAGCTGTTTCTGCACTTCATGGCACATGTTCAGATACAGCTGCTCGGCCCAGGCACGCTCCTGCAGGCTGTATGTCCCGGAGGAATAGCCGGTATGAATATCGTGCAGGTCCATCTGGCTGTCGTGCAGCCACTCACGCAGTGAACGACGCGTACCCGGCTCGTGCATCTCAATCCAGGTTTCCCACATGCTTTGCAGCGCGCGCGGTGCATCGTCTTCCGGCGGTGTGGCTTCGGTGTATTCGTTGCGCTCAACGCCGATGATGTTGGACACCAGCACCGTGTGGTGCGCGGTAACAGCACGTCCGGACTCGGTGATCACCGTCGGGTGCGGTAGACCGTTCTCTTCACAGGCATCGCCAATCGCCCAGATAATGTTGTTGGCGTACTCGTTCAGCCCGTAGTTGACCGAGCAGTCGGACTTCGAGCGGGTCCCTTCATAGTCCACGCCGAGACCGCCGCCCACGTCGAAGCACTGAATGTTCACGCCCAGCTTGTGCAGCTCGACGTAGAAACGGGCCGACTCACGCACACCAGTGGCGATATCGCGGATGTTGGCCATCTGCGAACCGAGGTGGAAGTGCAGGAGCTGAATGCTGTCCAGACGTCCACGCTCGCGCATGATCTCCACCAGCTGCAGAACCTGGTTCGCCGCGAGGCCGAATTTGGATTTTTCACCGCCGGAGGACTGCCACTTACCGGAGCCCTGCGAGGCCAGACGCGCACGCACGCCAAGGCGCGGCACCACGTTCAGACGCTCGGCCTCTTCCAGCACGATATTAATCTCGGACATCTTCTCGATGACCAGATAGACCTTGTGGCCCATCTTCTCGCCGATCAGCGCCAGACGAATGTATTCACGGTCTTTATAGCCGTTACAGACGATCACCGAGCGGGTCATGCCGGCATGCGCCAGTACCGCCATCAGCTCTGCTTTGGAACCGGCTTCCAGCCCCAGCGGTTCGCCGGAGTGAATTAAGGATTCGATAACGCGACGATGCTGGTTCACCTTGATCGGATAGACCAGGAAATAGTCGCCGTTGTAACCGTAGGATTCACGCGCACGTTTGAAGGCGGCGTTAATGGAACGCAGACGGTGCTGCAGGATCTGCGGGAAGCAGAACAGTGCAGGCAGACGCTGCCCCTGCGCTTCACGCGCTTTCACCAGCTTAGCGAGATCGACGCGCGCTTCCGGTACGTCAGGATCCGGGCAAACGCTGATGTGGCCCAGTTCGTTGACGTCGTAGTAGTTATTGCCCCACCAGGCAATATTGTAAGTGCGCAGCATCTTGCTGGCTTCCTGGGAGCTCATCGCAACCTCCTGCATAGAACGTAGTACACCCTGTTCGCCTGCTGACGAAGGCGAAAACGAAGACATGTCGTCAGACATAGCGAACCTCAACTCTTACTATTCAGTGTAAAACAGTTGACTACTATCGCAGCGTCAATCTGCGATAACAACCCATTATCCGACCGGATTTCCAGCATGGAATGCTGAAAGCCGGGGCGTGCGACCGGTTTCTTATTCATATCATTGTAAAACACGTATCCGAACTCTGTATGACAAGGTCCGGCGAAACCACGAGAAAACTCTTGTAATTACAAGAGCGCCCTTGTTCAGACTTCACAAAGCGTAATGCCGGCCCTGGAATCCTGAGAAGCGCCGAGATGGGTATAACATCGGCAGGTTTGCAGATTAGAAATGCGAATGGCGGGGAGCATGTTCTGGCCTGAAAGGCAGAACTGACTAAGCGGAAAACGACGGTTCATTATCTCGTATCACCTCCACGCAAGCCTGATAAAACTCGCGACAAGTTAAAGCTAAAAGTTCACTGCTTTACCCGGCTGGAAGTGGCGACACGAAGAAACGTCGTGTGCTTTTTTGTATGAGCCGCGCGCCGCGTTTTATACCGACAAGACAGGGAAAATGCAAAACATAAATGCGCGCATTGCCGGGACCGTCAGCAAATATTTCCAGTCGGGTTTCCAGGGCTCCAGGCACATAGACAAAAAAAGCTGGAAATCGGGCGAAGAAGTGACCTAAAATAGCCGTCCAGATGTTAATCCATCCATACTGATTAACACTCAGACTGCCAGTGTCATCATCTGCAAGTCCTGGTGGAAAAACCTGCCACGGCTATCCCACACGACAGTTTGAGCTAAACAAATTCTCCTTAGGTAAATTAAAACATGGCAAAACACCTGTTTACGTCCGAGTCTGTATCAGAAGGACATCCTGATAAAATTGCTGACCAAATCTCCGATGCGGTGCTGGATGCGATCCTCGAGCAGGATCCGAAAGCGCGCGTTGCCTGCGAGACCTATGTCAAAACCGGCATGGTAATGGTTGGCGGTGAAATCACCACCAGTGCATGGGTTGATATCGAAGAGATCACCCGTAACACCGTGCGTGAGATCGGCTATGTACATTCTGATATGGGCTTTGATGCCAACTCATGCGCAGTACTGAGCGCCATTGGCAAACAGTCTCCTGACATCAACCAGGGCGTTGACCGTGCCGATCCGCTGGAACAGGGCGCAGGCGACCAGGGCCTGATGTTTGGCTACGCAACCAACGAAACCGACGTGCTGATGCCAGCGCCAATCACCTATGCTCACCGTCTGGTGCAGCGTCAGGCTGAAGTGCGTAAAAATGGCACCCTGCCGTGGCTGCGTCCGGATGCGAAAAGCCAGGTCACCTTCCAGTACGACGACGGCAAAATTGTCGGTATCGACGCGGTGGTTCTGTCTACTCAGCATGCTGAAGACATCGACCAGAAATCCCTGCAGGAAGCGGTGATGGAAGAGATCATCAAGCCGGTTCTGCCGACCGAGTGGCTGAATGCGTCGACCAAATACTTCATCAACCCAACGGGCCGCTTTGTTATCGGTGGACCAATGGGCGACTGCGGTCTGACCGGTCGTAAGATCATCGTTGATACCTACGGCGGCATGGCGCGTCACGGCGGCGGTGCTTTCTCCGGTAAAGATCCGTCTAAAGTTGACCGTTCCGCAGCCTATGCAGCACGTTACGTTGCCAAAAACATCGTTGCGGCTGGCCTGGCTGACCGCTGTGAGATTCAGGTCTCCTACGCCATCGGCGTGGCTGAGCCAACCTCCATCATGGTTGAAACCTTTGGTACCGAAAAAGTGTCCTCTGAGCAGCTGACCCTGCTGGTGCGTGAGTTCTTCGACCTGCGTCCATACGGCCTGATTCAGATGCTGGATCTGCTGCACCCAATCTACAAAGAAACCGCTGCTTACGGTCACTTTGGTCGCGAACATTTCCCATGGGAAAAAACCGACAAAGCCGCCCAGCTGCGTGAAGCTGCCGGTCTGAAATAATCGACTGACAGTGTTTCTGGAAGGCCAGCCTCGTGCTGGCCTTTTTGTTTTCTGCTGCATAACCCCCTTCATGAAATCGCTTACATCCCGATAAAATAAGCCCCCTTTCGGATTACTCTCTTTGTCACGCCTGCCCCTCTGACATACTTTTACTGTTTCCTAATCAAATCTTTACATTGATGAAACAGCTAAGCCAAATGGAGGGCAAAATGCCTGACAATAAAAAACAGGGGCGGACGTCCAATAAGACGATGACTTTCTTCGTCTGCTTCCTCGCAGCACTGGCAGGATTACTTTTTGGTCTGGATATCGGCGTCATTGCCGGGGCCCTGCCCTTCATCACGGATGAATTCCAGATCAGTTCCCACACCCAGGAGTGGGTGGTCAGCTCGATGATGTTCGGTGCAGCGGTCGGCGCGGTCGGCAGCGGCTGGCTCTCCTTCAAGCTCGGGCGTAAAAAGAGCCTGATGATTGGCGCCATTCTGTTTGTCGCCGGTTCCCTCTTCTCCGCCGCAGCCCCTAACGTGGAAGTGCTGATTGTCTCCCGAGTGCTGCTGGGCCTGGCAGTAGGTGTTGCTTCCTATACCGCACCGCTTTACCTGTCTGAAATTGCCCCGGAGAAAATTCGCGGCAGCATGATCTCCATGTATCAGCTGATGATCACCATCGGGATTCTCGGTGCTTACCTCTCCGATACCGCCTTCAGCTACAGCGGCGCATGGCGCTGGATGCTTGGGGTTATTATTATCCCGGCGATCCTGCTGCTGATCGGCGTCTTCTTCCTGCCTGACAGCCCGCGCTGGTTTGCGGCCAAACGGCGCTTTAACGATGCGGAGCGGGTGCTGCTGCGCCTGCGCGATACCAGTGAAGAAGCGAAACGCGAGCTGGACGAGATCCGCGAAAGCCTGAAGGTCAAACAGAGCGGCTGGGCGCTGTTTAAAGACAACAGCAACTTCCGCCGGGCGGTGTTCCTTGGCGTGCTGCTGCAGGTGATGCAGCAGTTCACCGGGATGAACGTCATCATGTATTACGCGCCAAAAATCTTTGAACTGGCGGGGTACAGCAACACCACCGAGCAGATGTGGGGCACGGTAATTGTTGGTCTGACCAACGTGCTGGCGACCTTTATCGCCATCGGCCTGGTGGATCGCTGGGGCCGTAAACCGACGCTGACGCTGGGCTTCCTGGTAATGGCTGTAGGCATGGGCGTGCTGGGTACGATGCTGCATGTGGGTATCGAATCCCCGACTATGCAGTACGTGGCCGTCGGGATGCTGCTGATGTTTATCGTGGGTTTTGCGATGAGCGCCGGTCCGCTGATCTGGGTGCTGTGTTCCGAGATCCAGCCGCTGAAAGGGCGTGATTTCGGCATCACCTGCTCCACCGCCACCAACTGGATCGCCAACATGATTGTCGGCGCAACCTTCCTGACCATGCTCGATACGTTTGGCAACGCCAACACCTTCTGGGTGTACGGCGGTCTGAACCTGCTGTTTATCGTGCTGACGCTGTGGCTGGTTCCTGAAACCAAACACGTGTCGCTGGAGCATATTGAACGTAACCTGATGAAAGGTCGCCCGCTGCGCGAAATCGGCGCTCACGACTGATCCTTTCGGCTTCCTCCCGACCGGGAGGAAGCCGCTTGCACCGCCCCGCGACAGGCTCTATGCTCTGCCGTTATGAAAACACCCCGTCTCCCTATTGCGCTTCAGCAAGCCGCCATGCGCAGCCTGCGTGACAACCTGGCGCAGGCCAATCTGAAGCTCGCCCGGAACTACCCTGAACCCAAACTGGTCTGGCAGCAGCGCGGCACCGCAGCAGGCACCGCCTGGCTGGATGCGTATGAGATCCGCCTTAACCCGGTATTGATGCTGGAAAACCAGCAGGCTTTTATCGACGAAGTGATCCCGCATGAGCTGGCGCACCTGCTGGTGTGGAAGCATTTTGGCCGCGTAGCGCCCCACGGCAAAGAGTGGAAATGGATGATGGAAGCGGTGCTGGGCGTGCCGGCGCGTCGAACGCACCAGTTCGAGCTTGATTCAGTACGACGCAATACATTCCCCTACCGCTGCCAGTGTCAGCAGCACCAGCTCACCGTACGTCGCCATAACCGGGTGGTGCGCGGCGAAGCCACCTACCGCTGCGTGAAGTGCGGCGAACCCCTTATTGCGGAGTAAGCGGCAGAATCATCAGGAACATTCATGATCTGCCTGATTGCATACAGGAACAACTTTCGTTACGTTGCGGGCTCGTTTTGACACGGAGTTCACGATGTCCCGTAATTTCTCTCTCGCGGTCGCTTTTCTGACGACGGCGTTCTCAGGCCATGCGCTGGCCGAAGGTATCAACAGTTTCTCTCAGGCAAAAGCCGCAGGCGTGAAGGTCAATGCTGACGTCGCGGGTGATTTTTACTGTGGCTGCAAAATTAACTGGCAGGGCAAAAAAGGGGTCGTCGATCTGGCCTCCTGCGGCTACAAAGTGCGTAAAAATGAGAACCGCGCCAGCCGCATCGAATGGGAACATGTGGTGCCCGCCTGGCAGTTCGGCCACCAGCGCCAGTGCTGGCAGGAGGGTGGGCGTAAAAATTGCGCTAAAGACCCGGTCTATCGCCAGATGGAGAGCGATATGCATAACCTGCAGCCCGCCGTGGGCGAGGTGAATGGCGATCGCGGCAACTTTATGTACAGCCAGTGGAACGGCGGCGAAGGCCAGTACGGTCAGTGCGCCATGAAGGTCGACTTCAAAGAGAAGCTTGCCGAGCCGCCCGCCCGCGCCCGGGGCAGCATCGCCCGCACCTACTTCTATATGCGCGACCGCTATGACCTCAACCTCTCCCGCCAGCAAACCCAGCTGTTTAACGCCTGGGATAAACTTTATCCAGTCACCGCCTGGGAGTGCCAGCGCGACGAGCGCATCGCCAAAGTACAGGGGAATCACAACCCGTACGTCCAGCGCGCTTGCCAGGCGCAAAAGAGCTAACCTACACTAGCGGCAATTGTTTATTTCCTGCTGGTCTGTTCCCTCTCCCCTTCGGGAGAGGGTTAGGGTGAGGGGCACAGACCGCACCAGTCATGGATTTTTCACATTATGCGCGTTCCCCGTATTTACCACCCTGAACCGATCGCCACAGGCAGCGAGTTTGCCCTCTCTGAAGAGGCCGCCAACCACGTTGGCCGCGTGCTGCGCATGGGCGCAGGTCAGGCGATTCAGCTGTTTGATGGCTCAAACCAGGTGTTTGACGCACAAATCACCCGCGCCGATAAAAAAAGCGTGCAGGTGAGTATTGTGCGTGGCGAAATCGACGATCGTGAATCGCCGCTGCATATCCATTTAGGCCAGGTGATGTCGCGCGGCGAAAAAATGGAATTCACTATCCAGAAATCGATCGAACTGGGTGTAAGCCTCATTACGCCACTTTTTTCTGAGCGCTGCGGCGTTAAACTGGATGCCGAACGTCTGAATAAGAAGCTCCAGCAGTGGCAAAAAATCGCCATTGCCGCCTGTGAACAGTGTGGTCGCAATCGCGTCCCGGAGATCCGCCCGGCTATGGATCTGGAAGCCTGGTGTGCGGAAGAGGAGCAGGGTCTGAAGCTCAACCTGCATCCGCGGGCCAGCGCCAGCATCAACACCCTGCCGCTGCCGGTTGAACGCGTGCGGCTGCTGATTGGCCCGGAAGGGGGTCTGTCGGCGGATGAGATTGCCATGACCGCACGCTACCAGTTTACTGATATTCTGTTGGGACCCCGCGTTCTGCGTACTGAGACCACCGCGCTAACCGCCATCACTGCCCTGCAGGTGCGTTTTGGCGATTTAGGTTGAAGCATTAACGGAGAAGACAATGATTAAGCTCGGCATCGTGATGGATCCCATCACAAGCATCAATATCAAGAAAGATTCCAGCTTCGCTATGCTGCTGGAAGCGCAACGTCGCGGCTATCAGCTCCACTATATGGAGATGAGCGACCTGTATCTGATTAACGGCGAGGCCCGTGCGCGCACCCGCATCGTCAACGTCGAGCAGAATTACGATAAATGGTACGAATTCGGTTCCGAGCAGGATCTGCCCCTGGCCGAACTCGACGTCATCCTGATGCGTAAAGACCCGCCGTTCGACACCGAATACATCTACTGCACCTATATCCTTGAGCGCGCAGAAGAGAAAGGGACGCTGATCGTCAACAAACCGCAGAGCCTGCGCGACTGCAACGAGAAGCTCTACACCGCCTGGTTCTCCGACCTGACGCCAGAGACGCTGGTGACCCGCAGCAAAGCGCAGCTGAAAGCCTTCTGGCAGAAACACGGCGATATCATCCTGAAGCCGCTGGACGGCATGGGCGGCGCGTCTATCTTCCGCGTGAAAGAGGGCGATCCTAACCTCGGCGTGATCGCCGAAACCCTGACCGAGCATGGCTCCCGCTACTGCATGGCGCAGAACTATATCCCGGCCATTGTCGACGGCGACAAGCGCGTGCTGGTGGTGGATGGTGAGCCGGTGCCGTACTGTCTGGCGCGTATTCCGCAGGGCGGCGAAACCCGTGGTAACCTGGCGGCCGGTGGTCGTGGCGAACCGCGTCCGCTCACCGAAAGCGACTGGGAAATTGCCCGCCGCGTCGGCCCGATGTTAAAAGCCAAAGGGCTGATCTTCGTTGGCCTCGACATCATCGGCGATCGCCTGACGGAAGTGAACGTCACCAGCCCGACCTGCATTCGTGAAATCGAAGCCGCGTTCCCGGTCTCCATTACCGGCATGCTGATGGATGCGATCGAAAAACGTCTGAAGCAGTAATATCCCAGCCAATACTGTTAGTGACAGCATTCAGGTTTGTACGCATACTGGGTGCTGTCGCTTTTTAAACCAGGAAACAGAACCTCTGACAATGAATTTACAGCATCACTTTCTGATTGCCATGCCTGCTCTCCAGGATCCAATTTTCCGTCGTGCGGTCGTTTACATCTGCGAGTACAGCGAGGATGGCGCGATGGGTATCATCATCAATAAACCGCTGGAAAATCTGTCCGTTGAAGGCATTCTGGAAAAATTAAAAATTTCCCAGGACGAACGTGTTCCTGAAATTCGTCTCGACAGACCGGTGATGCTGGGTGGCCCGCTGGCGGAAGATCGCGGGTTTATTCTCCATACGCCGCCAGGTTTTTCCTCCAGTATCCGTATCTCTGACAACACCGTGATCACCACTTCCCGCGACGTGCTGGAAACGCTGGGCACAGAAAATCAGCCTGCCGATGTGCTGGTGGCGCTGGGCTATTCCTCGTGGGAAAAAGGTCAGCTTGAGCAGGAGATTCTGGATAACGCCTGGCTGACGGCCCCGGCAGATTTAAACATCCTGTTTAAAACCCCTATCGCCGATCGCTGGCGTGATGCGGCAAAGCTGATTGGCATTGATATCCACACTATGCCTGGCGTAGCGGGGCATGCCTGATGAGCGGCACGCTTCTCGCATTTGATTTCGGCACCAAAAGTATCGGCGTGGCGATCGGCCAGCGCATCACCGGCACCGCCCGCCCGCTGACGGCGCTGAAAGCGCAAAACGGCACTCCGGACTGGAACCTGATTGAACGGTTGCTGAAAGAGTGGCAGCCGGATGAAGTCATTGTCGGCCTGCCGCTGAATATGGATGGCACCGAACAGCCACTCACGGCCCGCGCGCGCAATTTTGCTAATAAAATTCATGGCCGTTTTGGCGTGGCGATCAAGCTGCACGATGAACGACTGAGCACGGTAGAAGCCCGGGCCGGTCTGTTTGAGCACGGCGGTTTTCGCGCGCTCAACAAAGGCAGCGTTGATTCCGCCTCGGCGGTGATTATCCTCGAAAGTTTCTTCGAGCAGGGTTACTGATCCCCTTCCCATTGCCCGGCTGCCCGGGCAAAACCCCCTTACTCTTCCAGCAGCGTGGCGTTAAGCGCCGTCAGTTCAGCCAGACGCGTGCGGACGTGCTCATCGTCAACATTCCACATCCCGGCAAAGGCCAGCGCGGCATGATGCACGCCCACGGGGATCGCCATCGACACTTCGCCGTCATCATGATGCCAGACCACATGCCCCTGCTGACGCTGCTGCGCCACGTGCGGGGCGAGGTTTTGCCACTGCTCGGGCGTAAAGCGTGGCATTAGCGCCTCGTCCGTCTCACTCGCCAGCAGCGACATGCCAATCACCGATTGCCAGGCAGGCAGCATATGGAAACCGGCCAGCGCCTGGCTGGCCTGGCTTCCGGGTACGGCGTGCCAGATATAGATCACCTGATCCTCCCACAGCACGCCCAGCGCCACCACGATATCGCGTGGCGCATCGCGCTCCAGACGCGGCAAGGCCCGGGAGAACAGCTCGGAGCCACGGATTGACTGGGCCGCCAGCGCGTGAATACCGGGGCCCGGCAGGTAGCGCCGGTGATCGTCCTGCATGGTCAGGCCAATGGAGGCCATGGTCATCAGCAAACGGTTAACACGGGTGGTGTTAATCCCCATCAGCCGCGCAAGTTCCCGGCAGCCGATAGCGCGGCCGCTGGAAACCAGATATTGCAGACAGCGAATGCCGTCGATAAGACTTTGGTTCGGTTGTGATGACATAGCCACTTTCAAGGTGTGCAATCAGAGGCTCGATTTTACCGCCCGTGTAAAAGGATACAAGGCCGTGAAAACCATTCTCTGCCGGAAACTGCCCGCGCTTCAAAGCCGTCCCTGTGCCCTGCGCTCGGCCCGGCTCTGATCGAAGTTTAGCATTCCTGCCTGCAGCCCGGTCTGGATCACCCCGGGCAGTTGATAAGTTTTGCCTTCACGGATCAAATTGGCCGCCGCAGGGGTATTCACCAGCAGCTCAAACAGTGCGACGCGCCCCTGCTGGTTATCCCTTTCGAGCTTTTGCGCCAGCACCGCGCGCAGGCTACCGGCCAGCTGCTTGCGTACCGGCTCTTTCTCCTCGGCGGGGAAAGCATCCACCAGCCGCTCTATCGCCTGAGCGGCCCCCCGGGTATGCAGGGTCGCCAGCACCAGATGTCCGGTCTCTGCGGCGGTGAGTGCAAGGCGGATCGTTTCGCTGTCGCGCAGTTCGCCTAACAGGATCACATCCGGATCTTCACGCAACGCCGCCCGCAGCGCATCGGCAAAAGAGGGACAGTGCAGGCCGATCTCCCGCTGCTGCACCAGACAACGCTTACTCTGATGGATGAACTCCACCGGATCCTCCAGAGTCAGGATATGCCCGTCGCTGTGGTGATTGAGAAAGTCGACCATCGCCGCAAGCGTGGTGGACTTGCCGCTGCCGGTGGCCCCGGTCACCAGAATCAGGCCGTTATCGCTGGTCAGCAGCTCGGGGATTGCCCGCGGCGTGCCCAGCGTGCGCAGCTGCGGGCACCGTTCCGGCAGCAGCCGCAGCGCCAGCGAGCACCCCTGGGTATGGGCGAAGGCGCTGGCCCGCAGTCGGTGGTGCTCAAGGGCGACAGCAAAATCGACCTGCCCCTGGGCGCACCATGCCCCCTGCTGCTCGTCGCTGAGCCAGCTTTTAAGCAGCATCACCACATCCGGCCCGGGGAAAGGGGCGAATTCCATTTTCCCTCGCCGTCGCCAGCGCGGTGGTGCGTTACTGCACAGGTGTAGATCCGACACGTTATGCTTTACACTAAGGGCCACAATTTCTTCCATATCCATTTAATGATCCTCGGAAAATGAACGACATTGCGCATAACCTGGCACAGGTCAGGGACAAAATCTCAGCCGCGGCAACAGGTTGCGGCCGTGCTTCAGAAGAAGTTTCGTTGCTTGCAGTCAGTAAAACCAAGCCTGCGAGCGCCATCGCAGAAGCGATTGCCGCAGGCCAGCGCATGTTCGGTGAAAACTACGTGCAGGAAGGGGTGGAAAAAATCCGCCATTTCCGGGAAAAAGGCACCGCGGATCTGCAGTGGCACTTTATCGGGCCATTACAGTCGAACAAAAGCCGGCTGGTGGCGGAGCATTTCGACTGGTGTCATACCGTCGACCGGCTGCGCATCGCGACGCGTCTGAGCGAGCAACGCCCGGCAGAGATGCCGCCGCTTAACGTGCTGATTCAAATCAATATCAGCGACGAAAACAGCAAGTCAGGTATTGCTCTGGAGGAACTGGATCACCTGGCAGATCAGGTGGCGGTACTGCCTGGCCTCAGGCTTCGCGGGTTAATGGCGATCCCGGCCCCGGAGGCAGATTACGACAGGCAGTTTGCCGTCGCACGGCAAATGGCTGTAGCATTTGAGGCGCTTAAAACACGCTTCCCAACGGTCGACACGCTTTCACTGGGCATGACGGACGATATGGCTGCCGCGATTGCGGCTGGCAGCACCATGGTGCGCATCGGCACAGCAATTTTCGGTGCGCGCGATTACACCCAATAATAAGGAAACCTGAGGAACGCCATGAAGACGTTGACCTTCCTGCTCTCAACGGTCATTGAACTGTATACGATGGTGCTTTTGTTACGCGTCTGGATGCAGTGGGCCCGTTGTGATTTTTATAACCCCTTCTCACAGTTTGTCGTCAAAGTGACCCAGCCTATCATCGGGCCGCTGCGCCGGGTGATCCCGCCGATGGGCCCGATTGACAGCGCCTCGCTGCTGGTGGCGCTGATCCTGTGCGTGGTGAAAGCGATCGTGCTGTTTATGGTCATCACCTTCCAGCCGATCATCTGGATCGCGGCGGTGTTGATCCTGATTAAAACGATCGGCCTGCTGATCTTCTGGGTGCTGCTGCTGATGGCGATCATGAGCTGGGTGAGCCAGGGTCGTAGCCCGGTGGAATATTCCCTGATTCAGCTTGCCGACCCGCTGCTGCGTCCGATTCGTAATCTGCTGCCAGCCATGGGCGGGATCGACTTCTCCCCGATGATCCTCGTGCTGCTGCTGTACGTGATCAACATGGGTATTGCTGAACTGCTGCAGTCCACGGGCAACATCCTGCTGCCGGGGCTGTGGATGGCGTTATGAGTGCTGTCAGCACCTGCGCCGACGGGCTGGTTTTACGGCTGTATATTCAGCCGAAAGCCAGCCGCGACACCATTATTGGGCTGCATGGCGACGAAGTAAAAGTCGCCATCACCGCCCCTCCTGTAGATGGCCAGGCCAATGCCCATCTGGTGAAGTTTCTGGCAAAACAGTTTCGCGTCGCGAAGAGCCAGGTGCTGATCGAGAAGGGTGAACTGGGCCGTCACAAGCAGGTCAAAATTCTTAATCCGCAACAAATCCCGACGGACGTCGCGGCACTGATACAACAGGATTAGCACATGCAAAAAGTTGTTCTCGCTACCGGTAATGCCGGTAAAGTGCGCGAGCTGGCCTCGCTGTTAAATGATTTCGGTCTGGAGGTGGTCGCACAGACCGAGCTGGGCGTGGACTCTGCCGAAGAGACCGGCCTGACCTTTATCGAAAATGCCATTCTGAAGGCGCGTCATGCCGCGCAGATCACCGGTCTGCCGGCGATTGCCGACGACTCCGGTCTGACGGTGGACGTGCTGGGCGGCGCGCCGGGGATCTACTCCGCCCGCTATTCCGGCGTTGATGCCAGCGACCAGCAGAACCTCGAAAAGCTGCTGGACGCGCTCAAGGATGTACCGGATGAGCAGCGCCAGGCGCAGTTCCACTGCGTGCTGGTCTATATGCGCCATGCCGAAGATCCCACGCCGATTGTCTGCCACGGCAGCTGGCCGGGCGTCATCGCCCGCGAATCAGCCGGTAGCGGCGGCTTTGGCTACGATCCGATTTTCTTTGTCCCGACCGAGGGCAAAACCGCCGCGGAGCTGACCCGCGAAGAGAAAAGCGCGATTTCCCACCGTGGGCGCGCACTGAAACTGTTACTGGAAGCGTTACGTAATGGCTAATTTGCCACCTCTGAGCCTTTATATTCACATCCCGTGGTGCGTGCAGAAATGCCCGTACTGCGATTTCAACTCGCATGCGCTGAAAGGCGAAGTGCCTCATGACGATTACGTTCAGCATCTGCTTACCGATCTGGACGCCGACGTCGATTACGCGCAGGGACGTGAAGTTAAGACCATTTTTATCGGTGGCGGTACGCCGAGCCTGCTCTCAGGCCCGGCGATGCAGACGCTGCTGGATGGCGTGCGTGCGCGCCTCAATCTGGCAGCGGATGCAGAAATTACCATGGAGGCCAATCCCGGTACGGTTGAGGCCGACCGTTTTGTCGAGTATCAGCGTGCCGGAGTGAACCGCATCTCCATTGGGGTACAGAGCTTCAGCGAGCCGAAGTTAAAGCGTCTGGGGCGAATTCATGGCCCGGGTGAAGCAAAGCGCGCTGCACACCTGGCGACAGGGCTGGGTCTGCGCAGCTTTAACCTCGACCTGATGCACGGGTTGCCGGATCAGTCCCTGGACGAAGCGCTGGACGATCTGCGCCAGGCCATTGAACTGAACCCGCCGCATCTCTCCTGGTATCAGCTGACCATTGAGCCGAACACGCTGTTTGGTTCGCGCCCGCCGGTGCTGCCTGACGACGACGCGCTGTGGGATATTTTCGAGCAGGGCCATCAGCTGCTGACTGCCGCCGGGTATCAGCAGTATGAAACCTCGGCCTACGCGAAGCCGGGCTACCAGTGCCAGCACAACCTGAACTACTGGCGTTTTGGTGACTATCTGGGGATTGGCTGCGGTGCCCATGGCAAAGTGACCTTCCCGGACGGGCGCATTCTGCGTACCGCTAAAACGCGCCATCCGCGCGGCTATATGGAAGGACGCTATCTGGAGCGCAGCCATGACGTCGAAGCCGAAGATAAGCCGTTTGAGTTCTTTATGAACCGCTTCCGCCTGCTGGAAGCCGCACCGCGCGCGGAGTTTGCGCTGTATACCGGGTTACCGGAGTCAGTGATTCGCCCGCAGATTGACGAGGCGCTGGCGCAGGGCTATCTGACCGAATGCGAGACGTTCTGGCAGATCACCGAGCATGGCAAACTGTTCTTAAACTCCCTTCTTGAGCTGTTCCTCGCCGAAGAGTCCTGAAGCTGGATTCAGGATTTTGCATCCCGTTCTGCTGGCTGAAGGAAAAGCTGGCAGAGTCGAGGGATGGAAATCCTGAAAGGGAGAGGGAACATTAACTCCCTCTCCCCTGGGGAGAGGGCCGGGGTGAGGGGCACAGACCGCACTAACCTACTTCAGCGATCCCACCAGCGCTTTGCGGCTCTCTTCCAGCGATACCACGCGCTTGCACACGTCTTTACCGAATTTCTGGAAATCCGCTTCCTGGTTCTTCCACTCGTTCTGAATCGAGGTTTGCAGGCCACCCAGGCTACCCAGCACGCCCTGCAGCGGGTTGCCGCCGCCTTTCAGCACCGCTTTGGCGCCCATTTCGTTGATGCTGTCCTGCAAAATGCCGCCCATCGCCTGATTCACCAGCTGCTGGCCATCGGCGCGCACCTGATCGATCGCCTGATAGTGGAACGTCAGGCCATCGGTGCGATGTTCGATAATGCGGTTCATCTGCTCTTTTAGCTGCGCATCCAGTTTGGTCAGGCGCGAGCGCATATTGCTGCTCTCCCCCACCTCTTTGGCGATGATCTTATCCAGCGCAACACGGCCTTTCTCCACCCGGGTCTGAGCGCCTTCATCGATCCACGGCAGCGCGCTGCGCAGATCGGCCTGATAGTCCTTAGCCTGTTCACGTTGGGCAGCGCTGAGCGAGTACTGCTTGCCGTTAAACATGACGTTGCCATCCGGGGTGATCACCAGATTGCCGTTCTCACCTTTTACCTGCACGGTTTGCGGGCTCAGGATCACGTCGTCACGCGGCGTGACTTCGCATTTGTATTCTGCGTGAGCGGTCAGAGCCGTAGCCATTAAAGCCGCAGCGAGCAGCGTTTTGCGCATCATATATTCTCCCTCATACAAAACGGGCCAGCAATTGCTGGCCCCTGATGCTCTATTAGTCCCACCAAATATCGAAAAGTTCGCTGATGCGCACATCTTCGAATTTGTGGTCTTCCAGCCACTTACGCACGATAGCCTGATGCTCTTCGGTGCACTGGCCGATCTCCTGTTTGCAGATCAAACCTTCCCACGCCAGGTAGCCGCTACCGTCAAACGCCAGCTTGTTCGGCTCGATGACTTCATTGATGAACGCATCCACGTCTTCATCAATTTTTTCTACACTGGTGCCTTCCGGGAAACGCCATGCCACCGAAAAACCGATCTCCTGGAATTCTTCGATGTGCATTTTCTTACGCAGACGACGGCTACGGTTCTTTGCCATTATTTTACCCTCTCGAACATTAAGTCCCATACGCCGTGACCAAGACGATGGCCACGCTGTTCAAATTTCGTTACCGGACGTGAGTCAGGACGCGGCACGTAATCATTGCTCGCCGACTGGTTTTTATACCCGTCGAGACCTGACATCACTTCCAGCATATGCTCCGCATACTGTTCCCAGTCGGTGGCCATGTGGAAAACGCCACCCAGCTTCAGTTTACTTTTTACCAGCTCAGCAAAAGGTGCCTGAACGATACGGCGTTTATTATGACGCGCTTTGTGCCATGGGTCAGGGAAAAAGAGCTGAACCATGTGCAGAGAATTGTCAGGGATCATCTTGTGCAGCACTTCCACCGCGTCATGACACATCACCCGCAGGTTCTCAACGCCCTCTTCATGGGCCGTCGCCAGGCAAGCACCCACGCCCGGTGAGTGAACCTCAATGCCGAGGAAGTTCTGCTCCGGACGCGCTTTCGCCATGGCCACCAGCGAAGCGCCCATGCCAAAACCGATCTCCAGCGTAATCGGCGCATCACGGCCAAACAGCGCCACGAAGTCGAGCGGCTGTTCGGTGAACTCCACGCCCATCACCGGCCAGTAGTTATCCAGCGCATGTTGCTGTCCCTTCGTCAGGCGCCCCTGACGGCGGACAAAGCTGCGAATACGGCGCAGCGGGCGGCCGTTTTCATCAAATTCCGGTGATATGACGTCGTTTTTCATAAAAGAGTAGTCTGCTTGTGAGAATGTTCGGGAAACGGGCATTATCCAAAGTTAATGATGGGATGCAAGCATGGGAAAGATCCGGTTTACAGCCGCATGCCTCTGTGCTGCAATCTGCGTCCCTGATATCGCGAAGCGAAGACCATGCAAGCCTCTCAATTTTCAGCCCAGGTGCTGGACTGGTACGACAAATACGGGCGTAAAACCCTGCCCTGGCAAACTGAAAAAACACCCTACAAAGTATGGCTCTCTGAGGTGATGTTGCAACAAACGCAGGTCGCTACTGTTATCCCCTACTTTGAGCGCTTTATGGCGCGTTTTCCCACGGTGACCGACCTGGCAAACGCCCCGCTCGATGAGGTGCTGCATCTGTGGACCGGGCTCGGCTATTACGCTCGCGCCCGCAATCTGCACAAAGCCGCTCAGCAGGTGGTGTCACTGCACGGGGGGCAATTCCCGGAAACCTTCGATGAAGTGGCCGCCCTGCCGGGCGTCGGGCGCTCCACCGCTGGCGCGATCCTCTCCCTCTCATTGGGTAAACATTTCCCTATTCTCGACGGCAACGTGAAGCGCGTGCTGGCCCGCTGCTACGCCGTTGGCGGCTGGCCGGGCAAGAAAGAGGTGGAGAAACGCCTGTGGGAGATCAGCGAAGCAGTGACGCCCGCCCACGGCGTTGAACGCTTTAACCAGGCGATGATGGATCTGGGGGCGATGGTCTGCACCCGCTCGAAGCCAAAATGCGAGCTCTGCCCGCTGAATAATCTGTGTGTGGCCTATGCCAACCACAGCTGGGCGCAGTATCCCGGTAAAAAGCCGAAGCAGACGCTGCCCGAGCGCACCGGCTATTTTCTGCTGATGCAGCATCAGGAGACTGTCTATCTCGCCCAGCGCCCGCCAAGCGGTTTGTGGGGCGGCTTATTCTGCTTCCCGCAGTTTGAGGATGAGGACAGTCTTCGCGACTGGCTGGCGCAACGCGGCATCCCTGCCGATACTCTTGTGCAGCTCAACGCGTTTCGCCACACCTTCAGCCACTTCCATCTGGATATTGTTCCAATGTGGCTTCCTGTGTCCTCATTCACCGCGTGCATGGATGAAGGCAACGCTCTCTGGTATAACTTAGCGCAACCGCCGTCAGTGGGGCTGGCAGCTCCCGTGGAGCGCCTGTTACAGCAATTACGTGTCGGGGCAACGGTTTAGCTCCGGGCGACAAAGAGGATTCAGTATGGCCAGAACAATTTTTTGCACCTTCCTGCAACGCGAAGCAGAAGGCCAGGATTTCCAACTCTATCCGGGCGATCTGGGTAAGCGCATCTATAACGAGATCTCAAAAGAGGCGTGGGCGCAGTGGCAGCATAAGCAAACCATGCTGATTAACGAGCGCAAGCTCAACATGATGAACGTTGAACACCGTAAACAGCTCGAAGAGGAGATGGTGAATTTCCTGTTTGAAGGGAAAGAGGTGCACATCGAAGGTTATACGCCGCCAGAAAAATAATACCCAGCGGGCGGGTGCCTGACATCCGCCCCGGAACCAACACAACACGCACTCCCGGAATGATGAAAAAATTTTTAGCGCTTGCTCTTGTTGCACCGTTACTTGTTTCGTGTTCCTCCAAAAATAAAGGCGATAGCTATAACGAAGCCTGGGTGAAGGACACCAACGGTTTTGACATTCTGATGGGGCAGTTTGCCCATAACATCGAAAACATATGGGGATTTAGCGAAGTTCTGATCGCCGGACCGAAAGACTACGTTAAGTACACCGACGCTTACCAGACCCGCAGCCACATCAACTTTGACGAGGGTACCATCACCGTCGAGACCATCGCCGGGACCGATCCTGCGGCACGGTTACGTGAGGCGATCGTGAAAACCTTGCTGATGGGGGACGATCCGGGCTCTATTGACCTCTATTCCGACGCCGACGACATCACCATCTCGAAAGAGCCGTTCCTGTATGGCCAGGTGGTGGATCAGACCGGCCAGTCCATTCGCTGGGAAGGTCGCGCCAACAACTTTGCCAACTACCTGCTGCAAACGCGCCTGAAAAGCCGCAGTAATGGCCTGCGCGTTATCTACAGCGTGACCATCAACCTGGTGCCAAACCACCTCGATAAACGTGCACACAAATATGTGGGGATGGTACGCCAGGCCTCACGTAAGTACGGTGTCGATGAGTCGCTGATCCTGGCGATTATGCAGACTGAATCCTCGTTCAACCCGTACGCGGTGAGCCGTTCCGACGCGCTGGGCCTGATGCAGGTTGTTCAGCACAGCGCCGGGAAAGATGTGTTCCGCGCGCAGGGGAGATCGGGCATGCCGGACCGCAGCTATCTTTTTGATCCTGCAAGTAATATCGATACCGGCACCGCCTATCTGGCGATGTTGAATAACGTCTACCTGAGCGGCATTGATAACCCGACCTCACGCCGCTATGCGGTCATTACCGCCTATAACGGCGGTGCGGGCAGCGTGCTGCGAGTCTTCTCCAGCGACAAAGTCCAGGCGGCAAATATCATCAACAGCATGTCTCCAGGGGATGTTTACCAGACCCTGACCAGCCGTCACCCTTCCGCAGAGTCCCGCCGCTACCTGTACAAGGTCAATACGGCGCAAAAGAACTATCGTAGAAAGTAACCTTCTCTCTTTTACCCTCTCCTTCCGGGGGAGGGTAAAAGACTTACTCCCGCTGTCTATACCTCATCCATAGGAAAGTGTTATTTGCATCACAATCCAAACTGCAAATTAATGTTCATTGCATTTTTTTGCGGGAGGTAACAAAACATCACGCCACTCGCTGATAGAATTGCATCAAATACAAAACCCAAATGTTTCTACACCAACATACAGCCCGCTCTCTTGTGAGGAAAGTAACATGAACCTTAAGCTGCAGCTTAAAATATTGTCGTTTCTGCAGTTCTGTCTGTGGGGGAGCTGGCTAACCACGCTCGGCTCCTACATGTTTGTCACGCTCAAATTCGACGGTGCCTCTATCGGCGCGGTCTATAGCTCTTTGGGTATCGCTGCCGTCTTTATGCCGACCCTGCTCGGGATCGTGGCGGATAAGTGGATAAGCGCCAAGTGGGTATACGCGCTTTGCCATCTGGTTGGGGCGGGTACGCTGTTTATGGCGGCCGAGGTCACCACGCCAGGGGCGATGTTCATGGTGATCCTGCTTAACTCGCTGGCCTATATGCCAACGCTGGGCCTGATTAACACCATCTCCTACTACCGTCTGAAAGACGCCGGTATGGACATCGTGACCGATTTCCCACCGATCCGTATCTGGGGCACCATCGGCTTTATCATGGCGATGTGGGGCGTAAGCTTCGCAGGCTTCGAACTGAGCCACATGCAGCTCTATATCGGTGCGGTCCTCTCCGTGGTGCTGGCGCTCTTCACCTTGACCCTGCCGCACATTCCGGTCTCTAACCAGCAGAAAAACCAGAGCTGGAGCACCATGCTCGGCCTGGATGCCTTCGCGCTGTTTAAAAACAAACGCATGGCGATCTTCTTTATCTTCTCCATGCTGCTGGGTGCGGAACTGCAGATCACCAACATGTTCGGCAACACCTTCCTGCACAGCTTCGATAACGACCCGCTGTTCTCCGGCAGCTTTATCGTTGAGCACGCGTCGGTGATGATGTCGATTTCGCAGATCTCCGAAACGCTGTTCATCCTGACCATCCCGTTCTTCCTGAGCCGCTATGGCATTAAGAACGTAATGATGATCAGTATCTTCGCGTGGATGCTGCGCTTCGGTCTGTTTGCCTATGGTGACCCGTCAGCCTTCGGTACCGTGCTGCTGGTACTGTCGATGATCGTCTACGGCTGCGCCTTCGACTTCTTCAACATCTCCGGCTCCGTGTTTGTGGAAAAAGAGGTTCGTCCGGAAATCCGCGCCAGCGCCCAGGGCATGTTCCTGATGATGACCAACGGCTTCGGCTGTATTCTCGGCGGCGTGGTGAGCGGTAAGGTTGTGGAGATGTATACCACCAACGGTATTACTGACTGGCAGCCGGTGTGGCTGATCTTCGCAGGCTACTCTCTGGTACTTGCCTTCGCCTTCATGGCACTGTTCAAGTACAAACATGTTCGTACGCCAACAGGTGCGCAGACCGTCGCGCATTAATCTCTTAAGTTCCCCCCTCCTGCGAGGGGGGAACTTTTTTACTTCAGTACATAACCGTACAAGCGCTTGATCCCGTCCGCATCCTTCTCGCTGTAAACGCCCTGCAGTTCCGGTGAAAAACCGGGCAGTAAATTGACGCCCTCTTCCAGCGCCAGGAAGTAACGTTGCACCGCCCCACCCCAGAGTTCGCCCGGCACCACGCACAGCACCCCTGGCGGGTATGGCAGCGCCCCTTCCGCCGCGATACGCCCTTCGGCTTCGCTAATGCGCACCAGCTCGACGTTACCGCGAATAAAGGCCTGGTTAGCATCCTGCGGGTTCATCGCCACGGTAGGCAGGCTCTCTTTGCGGAACATCGCTTTCTGCAGATCCTTCACGTCAAAGCTGACGTACAGATCGTGCATCTCCTGACAGAGCTGACGCAGGGTGTAGTCACGATAGCGCAACGGGTATTTCTGCCAGATAGTCGGCAGGACATCCGCCAGCGGGGTGTCGTCTTCGATATGTTGTTCAAACTGGCCCAGCATCGCCACCAGTTGCGCCATCTTCTCGGCGCTCTCCGCCGGAGTCAGCAGAAAGAGAATGGAGTTGAGGTCGCACTTCTCCGGCACGATGCCTTTCTCACGCAGGTAGTGCGCCAGAATGGTCGCCGGGATACCAAAGTCGGTGTACTCCCCGCTCTCAGCATCGATACCCGGCGTGGTTAGCAGCAGCTTGCACGGGTCGACAAAGTATTGCTCCTCGGCGTAGCCCTCAAAGCCGTGCCATTTCGCCCCCGGCTCAAAGCTGAAGAAGCGCAGCTCGCTGGCAATCGCGTGGGTAGGATGGTCCTGCCACGGACGCCCGGCCACCACCGGCGGGATAAAGGGCTTAATCATCTTGCAGTTGGCGATAATCGCCTTGCGCGCCTCGATACCCAGCTCAACGCACTCGGCCCACAGCCGACGCCCGCTCTCCCCTTCGTGGATCTTGGCGTTAACGTCGAGAGCCGCAAACAGCGGATAGAACGGGCTGGTGGAGGCGTGCAGCATGAAGGCGTTGTTGAGACGCTTATGCGGGCAGAAACGCGCCTGACCGCGGATATGGTTATCCTTTTTGTGGATCTGCGAGGTCTGGGAGAACCCGGCCTGCTGTTTGTGCACCGACTGGGTGACAAAGATCCCCGGATCCGTCTCATTGAGTTCCAGCAACAGCGGCGAGCTGTCCGCCATCATCGGGATAAACTGCTCGTAACCCACCCAGGCGGAGTCAAACAGGATGTAGTCGCACAGCTGGCCGATCTTGTCGATCACCTGGCGGGCGTTATAAATGGTGCCGTCATAGGTACCAAGCTGGATCACCGCCAGGCGGAACGGACGCGCTTCACCGGCTTTCTCCGGGGCCACTTCGCGGATCAGCTCCCGCAGGTACGCCTCATCAAAGCAGCGCTCATCAATGCCACCAATAAAGCCAAAGGGGTTACGCGCCGCTTCGAGGTACACCGGCGTGGCACCGGCCTGGATCAGCGCGCCATGGTGGTTGGATTTGTGATTGTTGCGGTCAAACAGCACCAGATCGCCGCGGGTCAGCAGCGCATTGGTCACCACCTTGTTGGCAGCCGAGGTACCGTTAAGGACGAAATAGGTCTTGTCGGCGTTAAACACCTTCGCGGCGAACTTTTGCGCGTGTTTGGCGGACCCTTCATGGATCAGCAGATCGCCCAGCTTCACGTCGGCGTTGCACATGTCGGCGCGAAAGACATTCTCGCCGAAGAAATCGAAGAACTGGCGGCCTGCGGGGTGTTTCTTAAAGAATGCCCCGTGCTGATGCCCCGGGCAGGCAAAGGTGCTGTTGTCCATCGCCACGTACTGGCTGAGCGTGTCGAAAAAAGGCGGCAGCAGGTTCTCTTCATAGCGACAGGCCGCGGCTTCCAGCTCTAACCACTCCTGGGCTTTGCCGTCGATCACCGCATCGACACCCGCAGGGGTTTCCACAGGCTGCGGCGAGAACATCAATACAGGCAGGTTAAAGCCGGTGCGTTTCAGTAACGCGAGGATGCCGCTGTGACTGTCAGCGACGGTAATGACGACTGCCGCCACATCCGTAAAATCTGTGTTATCCAGCGTCACCACTTCCCGGTGCGTGGACAAGGCGGACGCCAGCTCGCGGCTGGCGGCAATTTTCATTGATTTCATAAGCGCAAATACCCGTGCAAGGCGAGAAAAAGCCCCGGACAGGGAGTCCCCTGCCCAACGAATGTGTCTGACCGGAGTTCAGCTCCGACCGCCAGACATCAGTAAAAGCAGAACGCGTCTGGTTTTACTGTTGTCCTGCAGTGAGCCTGCGTTACCCTCACCGCATGGTGAGCGTAGAATAAGATGTGTCGATACGGCCAGCCATGTGCGCAGCGAGAGAGAGTCGGTTCATGGGCGGCCTCGTATCAGAGAGGAGAAAATTCGCGCAATAATGTCACCTTTCGCCAGGGGGCGCAACAAGGAATCATTATGCAAAAAGCGGGATTACATTTGGCGATTACTCACTGAAAAGAGTAATAATAATGCAATATCAATGAGTAAATAACAGGAGTTAACAGTGGTAATTGGACCGTTCATTAACGCAGGGGCCGTGCTGCTGGGTGGCGTACTTGGCGCCGTGCTCAGCCAGCGATTACCGGAGCGTATTCGCTCTTCCATGCCCTCGATATTTGGTCTGGCCTCGCTGGGAATCGGTATTTTGCTGGTCATCAAGTGCGCCAACCTGCCAGTGATGGTGCTGGCAACGCTGGTCGGGGCGCTGATCGGAGAGTTTTGTTATCTGGAGAAAGGGATAAATGGCGCCGTCAGCAAAGCGAAAAATCTGCTCTCCCGCGGTAAGCAGAAAGGCGGTGGTCACGACGCGTTTATCCAGAACTATGTCGCCATCATCATTCTGTTTTGCGCCAGCGGCACGGGGATTTTCGGCTCGATGCAGGAGGGGATGACCGGTGACCCCAGTATCCTTATCGCTAAAGCCTTCCTCGATTTCTTCACCGCGACGATTTTTGCGACCACGCTGGGTATTGCGGTTGCCGCCATTTGCGTGCCGATGCTGCTTATCCAGCTCGCCCTCGCCACCTGCGCCACATTAATCTTACCGCTGACCACGCCAGCGATGATGGCAGACTTCACCGCCGTCGGCGGCCTGCTGCTGCTGGCGACCGGGCTGCGGATCTGCGGAATTAAGATGTTTGCGTTGGTAAATATGCTGCCTGCGCTGGTGATCGCCATGCCGCTTTCCGCCCTGTGGACCGCGTTTTTTGCCTGAGATCGCATCAAACTGGCGACAGAGTGTGCGGTCAGTAGCGAAATCAACAAATTCCGTTGACGGCACGAGGCGGATCG
Source organism: Leclercia sp. AS011 (assembly GCF_037152535.1). Taxonomy (NCBI): domain Bacteria; kingdom Pseudomonadati; phylum Pseudomonadota; class Gammaproteobacteria; order Enterobacterales; family Enterobacteriaceae; genus Leclercia; species Leclercia sp. AS011. The sequence goes on along the minus strand of NZ_JBBCMA010000003.1, from coordinate 913 downwards.
GGTTTAATTCGCCCCGTTGCCCGGATAGCTCAGTCGGTAGAGCAGGGGATTGAAAATCCCCGTGTCCTTGGTTCGATTCCGAGTCCGGGCACCACTATTCAGAAAACCCAGCCTATGGCTGGGTTTTTGCTTTTCTAGCAACGGCTATCCCTGTAACTGGATTTGACCCTGCCCTTTCTCTCGTTGACCCACCTTCGTATCCGAACACCCGATCTAATGATGGATAATTCGCGGCATACAGCCATTGTGGCAGGCTTTCACGTCGTCATTACACTCTAGGCCTCTTCTAACCGCTCACGCGCGTTACGGCCGCTTGAAAGGGGCTCCTGCTTTCGTCAGATTACGCTTTTTTAGCGCTATAAACTTCGTCCCCAGAAAATGCCGGTTCGGCCCAGAAGTTGATATTAAACTGCGCATCATCAGTCATCTCAATACGGTGCCAGTACTGCGGTGGGCTGGTCGCAAAAGTACCTGCGTTAATCACGACTTTTACTTCTGGCTCGGTCGCCTCTTCATTGGCGAAACCGTAGTATGTCACCGTTCCTTCCATGACACAGAGCTGGCCAAAGATACCGGCAGCGGTGTTGTGATGGCTCAGAAGCGCTGCCGGGACGTTGTCTTTAGTAAAAAAGGGAGTGGAACGTTTAATGGTCCAGTTTTTGGGAATTCTGTGATGGCTCATAAATACCTCCGGCTTTAAAGATGCATTTAAAATACATCTTTATAGTTTGCCTGTAAAGTATTCTTGATAATAAATATCATTTGCAAGGGAATTGATTCTACTGCAGAAAGGATCCAGGCCTGTAGGCCGATGTGATGGACACCTCCCACCTTACGGCATCAGAGTGCCAGACTGAGGTGTTAACTTCAGTTCCCAGGGGGAGGTGTCCACATGAATATTAAACGTATTGGC